>DGXZ01000037.1:38573-65052 GCA_002396485.1 Spartobacteria bacterium UBA5019 | reverse complement strand
AAGATTTTTTAGAGACTTTTTGTAAATACATTCGCTTTGAGAAATTCTTGCAATGTATAAAAATTTGGGTTCAAAAATAAGTTGACACTTCAAACTGCAGGGATTATTTTTCACTATATGGCCCCCAATCCCGTAAGCCCCCGCCATCACTTAAAGTCACTATCTGTGATTTTAGTCTGTATGATCACCCTATTCTCCGCTTGGAAGGTTGATGCGGCGAACGTGACATGGAGCTCAGCCGGCACTTCCTCTGCGGGCGGCAATGGCAATTGGACAGGCGGCTCGACTTGGTGGAATGGCACAAGCGGCGTCGCTTGGACCACAGGTGACAATGCGACTTTCTCCGCCGCCGGCAACACGACGGTGAATAGCAATGTCACTGCGGGTACCTTAACAATTAGTAGCTCAACGGCGAATATCTCAATTCTCGCTGGCGCAGGAAACCTCACGGTAAATACTGGTATAACCGTCACCAACTCAGCAAACACAACCGCCCTCGCCCACACAATGGGAGCAAATCTCGTCCTTGGCGGTACCCTCGCCCTGTCAGTTGCTAACGGCGGTTCTGTGGGAACCTCAAATCTGATTTTAAGCGGAAATTTATCAGGCGGAAATGGCATCACCAAGAGCGGAAATGGCACTCTTACGCTTTCTGGCGTTAACACCTACACAGGCCAATCAAGACTCGATAACGGAAACACAATCATCTCAACGATAGGCAACTTTACTGAAAGTTCCAGTCTCGGACAGGGCACTGCCGGGACGAGCATTAGGATGGGTAGCACCACCACATCAGGAACCTTGGTCTACACCGGCAACGGAAACACGAGCAATCGCACTATTCAAATCGGCAATGGTAACGGCACGGGCGGCACCACTGCTGCTACGATAACAAGTAACGGAACTGGAGCACTGATTTTTACAGCGTCTGGCTTCAACACGGCAGACACGTCTTCAGTCAGCGGGTTCAGCAACCGAACGCTCACACTTCGCGGTGTAAATACCGGAAACAACGAAATCCAAGGTGCTATTGTTAACAATACAAACGGCACGGTCGCGCTCACAAAAAACGATGCTGGTAGATGGATAATCTCCGGCAACAATTCATACACTGGCGCCACCACGATCAGTGCAGGAACACTTCAAATCGGCAATGGTGGATCCACAGGCTCCCTTTCGACCGGTAGCGCGATCACAAACAACGCGGCTCTGGTCTTCAACCGCACCGACACCGTTACCCAAGGTACGGATTTCGCCGCCGTGATTAGTGGAACAGGAGCAACGATCCAAAATGGCACCGGCACATTGGTCTTGAACGGGGCCAACACATTCACGGGGGCGCTCTCCGTCCAGACAGGCACGCTCTCGATCTCTGCCATCAATAACGCCAGCACCACAGGAGCCCTTGGCAACAGCGCCACGGCCGTCACCCTTGGTTCCTCCGGCAGCACGGGCACACTTCTCTACACGGGAGCCACCGGATCCAGCTCCAAGAGGCTCACCCTGGCGACCGGCGGGAATGGCACCATCAATGTCTCAGACTCCTCCGCAAATTTGACGCTCAGCGGCATCATCGACGGATCGGGTGCCCTCACGAAAAACGGCACCGGGATACTCATCCTGACAGGCACGAATACCTTCAGCGGCGGATTTTCGCTGAACCAAGGCCAGTTGCAGATCGGAAATACGGGAAATGGCACCACCAGCGGTTCGCTTGGCACGGGGGCAATCACACTCAACGGAGGCACGCTGGCGTCCAGTTCGGCGACAGCACGCACGATCAATAATGCGGCTACGATCGGCGGAGATGTCATCTTGGGCAATGCGACTAATACCGGCGCGCTGACATTTGCCGGGAATGTTAATTTGGGGGGCTCGACCCGGATCGTGACCTTGGATAGCGCAGCAACCTTCGGCGGCGAGGTCTCCAACGGCGGCCTTACCAAAAACGGTACCGGCACGCTCACCCTCACCGCCAACAACACCTACACCGGCATGACGACGATCAACTCCGGCACGCTGGGCTTGGGAGGCAGTGGAACCAACACCATCGGGGGAAATATCACAATCGCCGGCGGTCAGTTGATCTATTCAAATACCTCAAACAGTCAAATCTCTGACGCATCCAACGTCACCCTCGAAAGCGGAACTTTCAATGTCACTGGACGCACTGAAACCATCAATTCCCTGAACATGAGCGGGGGCGTGCTCACTGCGATCGGTTTGGCAAACCTCACACTCTCCAGCAACTCCAGCTTCACAGGCGGAACCGTGAATATGGGTTCGGGCAGTAGTGGTGTCATCAACACAAGCGGAACGACAACGCTCGGCAATGTCACTTTCGACTACAACCACACTTCTGCGTCAGGTACCTCTACGGGCCTCCTGCTGGGCGGAAACTTAACAGTCAACGATAATTCTACGGCGAATTTCACAAACGCCAATGCGACGAATAGGGGATCGGTTCGTGTCAACGCGGTCATGGGCGCCACGACAGTCATGACTGTCGGCAACAATTCAACATTGAATATGGGATGGAATCTCATTTTCTCGAACGCCACGACCACCCTCACTAAAGAAGGCAATGGAACTCTCGTCATCTCAGGCAGTGGCAGTGGCATTGGCAATGGCACAACTTTAATTAACACGGGCAACGTGACTTTGACAGGCGGTAACGCGACGGGTGATGCCCAAAGATTCAATTTCGGAAATGCCACTGGAGCTGTTCTCTATGTGGCTGAGAGCGAACAACTCGGTATAATCAGCAGCCTCGGCACTAATAGTGGAAATATCATAATAGCTGAGAATCAAATTCTTACGACGACCTACACCGCCACTGGTTCTACTTTTAACGGCACGATATCCGGTAACAACGCCGGCTTGACCAAAACCCAACTCGCCGGAACTAACGGCACACTCACGCTCACCGGCAACAACACCTACACCGGAGCGACCACAGTCGCCGCCGGCACGCTGGCTTTGAGCGGGGCTGGAGCATTGAGTGACAGCACGGCGGTAAACGTGACCGCCGGTTCATTCACCATCAATGCCATCACTTCAACAGGCGAGACGATCGGCTCACTCGCAGGCGCTGCTGGCACGACAGTGGTGCTCGGAAACAAAACCCTGACCACTGCCAACAATGACAGCACAACATTTGCCGGCGTGATATCCGGCACAGGCGGCGGCCTCACGAAAAACGGCACCGGCACGCTCACGCTCAATGGTAGCAATACCTACACGGGCGCCACCACAATCAGCGCAGGAACACTCCAAATCGGCAATGGCGGCTTAGTCGGCTCACTTTCCACTTCCAGCGTCATCGCGAACAACGCCAATCTGGTCTTTAACCGCACCAACGATGTTGTCCAAGGAACAGACTTTAGCGCCTCCGCCATAACCGGCACGGGCAATCTCACCCAGAGCGGTAGCGGCAACCTCACGCTCAACGCCGCGAACACCTATACCGGAACGACCGCGATCACCTCAGGCACGCTCCAAATCGGGGATAACGGAGCCACCGGCAGCCTATCCGCCAGCAGTGCGATCGAGAACAACGGCGCACTGGTTTTTCGACGGAATAACGCCATCTCGCAAGGCACGGATTTCAGCACTGCTGCCATCACAGGCATCGGCATGCTCATTCAGAACAGCTCTAGTTCAATAACCCTCAACAACAGCGCCAACAGCTTCAGCGGTGGTGTGTGGGTCCAACAAGGCACCCTCTACGCGGCGGCCATCGGGAATTCATCAGCCAGCAGTTACCTCGGCTCCTGTGGCACCATCAAACTCGGTAGCAGCTCGAACACGGGCACTCTGCGACTCACCACTGGAAGCCCCATAGAGACCACGGACAAGGTGATTGACCTCTGCGGCACGACCGGCGGCGGCAGTATCATTGCCGCGAATGCCACCATCACTATGACCGGCAATCTGGCCATGTCCGGAACTGGAAACAAGAACCTATCCTTCACTTCCAGCGGAAGCACCAACACCTTCAATCTCACCTACAGTGGCCTGATTAGCGAAGGCGTGGGCTCCGTGCTTTCTCTTTCATTTGCCGGCAGTGGAAATGGAAATCACACGCTGGCCAATGCGAACAACTCCTTCAGCGGAGCGGTATCCATCGCAGGAAACACCGCTGGCACCACAACCACTCTCAATGTCGCCGCGATCGGCAACGCCGGGGCGAACAGCTATCTCGGCAAAAACAGCGCCATCAACATAGGGGCCGGAACCGGCGGCACCAACATCCTCAAATACACAGGCACCGGCGAAACCACCGACAAGGTAATCAACCTCGCATCGACAGCCAACGCGAACCAGGCCTCGCTCGATGCCTCGAACGCCAGCGGATTGCTGAAATTTACCAACGATTTTACCGCTACAGGAACCGCCTCCAGCAAGATTCTCAACCTCATCGGATCCGGTAATGCGGAAATCGCCGGCGTCATTGTCAACAATACCTCTGGCAATGTCACCAATGTCACCAAGAGCGGTGCCGGCACCTGGACGCTCTCCGGTAACAACACCTACACTGGAGCCACGACCATCAGTGCAGGAACCTTGGTGCTCAACGGCACAAACTCGGGCAGCGCCATCACGGTCAACAGCGGTGGCACGCTCGCCGGTAGCGGTACGGGCGGTGCCACAATAGTCAATAGCGGCGGCAAAATCGGTCCGGGCAACTCTCCCGGCATTCTGACGGTGGGCGACCTCACATTGAATAGTGGTGGCATCTACACTTGGGAGATGGCGGATGCCACCGGATTCGCAGGAACCGGCTGGGACCAACTCAATGCAAACGGCCTCCTCACCATTGGCTCTAATGCCACCTCGACATTCACCATTGCCATCACATCGTCTGGAGCCCCCACGAACTGGAATTACGCCGCAACGAACCAGACTTGGGACATCCTCGACTACGGCACGATCAGCGGGTTCAATGCTTCGTATTTCACACTCAACTCAAGTGCTTTCGGCGGCGACCTCACCCCGGATTCCAGCTGGTCGCTTACAGATACGGGAAGCGCGCTGCGTTTGACTTACACCTACACACAGAACACGCCGACCTATGCAGGCGCAACGGGCATTTGGAGCACAGGCTTCACTCCGGCCATCACCAACTCCGCGAATGCCATTTTCTTCGGCGCTGGTGGGACGGCGACGAACGACATCGCCTCGGCAACACTCTCCAGCGTCGGCAGCCTCACCTTTGACGGAACGAACTCCTACACGCTGGAGGCAAACTCGGGTTCTGCCGGCAACAACTCCTCCTCGGCACTCGCTATCGGCGGAACGATCGTAAACAACTCCTCGGTCGTTCAGACCATCAACCTGGCCACCAGCTTTGCAGCAAACCAGACGATCAACGCCAACACCGGTGGAATTGTTGTCGGCGGTAACATGGCGGTGGCCAGCGGTGCCACGCTCACGGTTGTTGGTTCAAACAACACGACTATGAGCGGAGTCGTGAGCGGTCTCGGAGGCTTGACCAAAAACAGCTCCAGCACGCTCACGCTTTCGGGCAACAACACCTATTCCGGCAATAACACGATTGGGCAAGGCAAGGTTCTGATTGGCGACAACAATGCCTTCGGCACCGGATCCATAAAACTTGGCGTCAGCGGCGTCAATGCAACCATCACGATTGCCAGCACGGATTCTACGGCCCGCACGATCTCGAATACGCTTGATACATTTGCGGGCAACTCCTGGATCACCACTTTCGGAGAAGCCAGCGGAGGCACAGGAAATCTTTCGTTCACCAACACCACAGGCGTCTCCCTCGGCAGCACATCCCGCACCTTCAATGTTCTAAACACCACGAGTCTTGCCAGCGGTTTTTCGACATTGAGCGGTGCGATCGTCAAGACCGGCAGCGGAACCCTCATTTTGACAGGAGCCAGCACCTACAACGGCTCGACAACCATCAACGCCGGCACGCTTCAACTCGGCAACGGTGGCACCTCGGGATCACTTTCTGCAGGCAGCGCCATCACGAACAACGGCACTCTGGTGTTCAACCGCAGCAATACCATGACCCAAGGCATAGCCTTCGCCTCAACCATCGGAGGGACAGGCAATGTAATCCAAGCAGGAACCGGCACACTCGTCCTCTCCGGCGCGAACACCTACACAGGTTCGACCACAGTCAGCGCAGGAAACATCACGATTAGCAATGTTTCGGCTCTCGGCGGAACTGGAAGCGGAACAACTGTTGCAAACGGGGCCGCGCTCCAAATTCAAGGCGATATTGCCGTCGGCGCCGAAGCGATCAACCTTACCGGTAGCGGATTTTCAAACGCCGGAGCGCTCCGCAACCTCAGCGGCGCGAACTCCCTCGCAGGTGCCATCACGCTCGCAGGCACAACCACCATCGGATCGGATGCAGGAACCCTCACCCTCACCGGCGGCGTTTCCGGCACCCAAAACCTCACCCTCACCGGAGCGGGCAATACTACGATCAGTGGCACCATAGCCACCTCCAGCGGAAGCCTAACCAAGAATGGCAGTGGCACTGCCACACTCAGCGCGGCGAACACCTACTCCGGCACCACAACCGTCAACTCCGGCACTCTCGTAGCCGCAGCATCCAATGCACTGGGCAACACCTCGCAAGTCATCCTCAATAACGGTGGTTCGTTCCTTGTGACGGCGGATAACGCTGTGAACGACAGCGCCGACATCACAATGGCGGGCGGCACCCTCGCCTTCAGCGGCAACCGCAATGAAACAATCGGCGCTCTGACGCTCTCTGCCAACTCGACTCTAGATTTCGGCACAGGCAGCGTGGTGGCGATTTTCAGCAGCTTGGTAATGAACGGCTACGCATTGAACATCTACAACTGGACTGGAACCACATTGTGGAACGGCGGCACAGGCAACAACACCGACCGATTCTATGTGAACTCGGCAGTTTCCGCATCGGATTTGTCCCGGATCAGCTTCTACAGCGACTCGCTCCAGAACAGTTTTGTTGGCAATGGATACCAAATCCTGAGCGGCAGCTTCTCCAACCAGATCATTCCCGTCCCTGAGCCAGAGGCCTACGTGACCGCAGTCATCCTGCTGATCGGCGGAGTGATTTGGGCTCGGAGACACAGGCGCTGCAAACAGGCGCGCTCAGCATAGCCTTTTGGTAAAAATCACACAGTGACATCTGTTATGTTGGCGCAGATTTTCATGAGCATACGTTTCTTTTGCTAACACAAGTTTCGCGTGGGCGACCGAAAACCCGCATCATATGTGGTTAGCAAATTTAGCTTTATATGATCAGGAAAAAGAAAAATGTCCCACACATTGACCTGTTTTGAAGCAAGACCCGCAGCGTTCTCGGTGAGGTTCAGCTGAAACGATCGCAGAGGACGTCAGCGCGAAAGTGCGTCCAGAGGCCCATTCTGGTGGTTTGTGTTTTTCAACGCTGCGAGGCCGTGAATCTCAGTGCCCCGCGCCAGTGGGAGGATTCCCTGACGCTCCATCTTTCCGCATCCAGGCCGAGGAGGGCAGGGAGTTCGCCTGGGAGGAAGCCCGCGCGGATGCTTGCGGGCATGTCGTGGTGGGTCACTTCGCTTAGGAATGGGCAGGACAACTTGGAGAGAAAAAGCGGCAGGCGGGAGCGGAGGGGCTCGCAGAAGGTGAGGCTACGGAATGATTGCAGGCGTGCGCCGAGGTCGCGCAGCGCCTCGTCGGAAAAATGGTGCAGGATGAGGCTGCCGATGCAGGCATCGGCGTTGATATTTGGTAGGGTTTGAAAAAAATCTCCGCTGCTCCACTGGATGCTGCCCGGAAGGCTGGCGGGGCGCTGGATCAGATCAAGTCCGGTCACGGTAGAGTTGGGGAGCGAGGTTCGGATTTTGCGGCAGAGCATGCCCTCGCCGGCGCCGATTTCAATGATCCGGGCGGGACAAGGCGTTTGTTTTTTGAGCTGTCGCACGATCCATCGCGAGTTGCCGAGGCAAAGGTCGATCCACCGCAGATCCCTGCGGCTCCGAATGGCACGGGGATCTGCCGGATTCAGGGAATCCAGAATCTCGGGAATGATGACACGATTCAGTTCACGCATGGTTTGCAATGACGGAGCGTAAAAGATACTTCAAAATCATCAAACATGAGTTCAGTGATCTATCTTGATAACAATGCCACGACACAGGTGGCTCCCGAGGTTTTCGACGCCATGGAACCCTGGCTGCGCGGCGGCTATGGAAATCCTTCCAGCGCCTACCGTCTCGGCCGTGAAGCGGCAGCGGCTCTCGCGCAGGCGCGGGATCGCGTGGCGGCGCTCGCAGGCTGCCAGAGTGGCGAGATTCTTTTTACAAGTTGCGGCACGGAGTCGATCAATACGGCCATCCAGTCCGCACTGGCGCTTGATCCCGACAAACGCCACATCGTCACCAGCGCGGTCGAGCACAGCGCGACGATCAAGCTCTGCGAATACCTCGCCCGGCGCGGTTATGAGATCACTTGGCTGCCGGTCAATGCCGCCGGTCACCTCGATATGGCAGAGTTGGAGGCATCGATCCGGCCCGACACGGCCATTGTTTCCCTGCTTTGGGCAAACAACGAGACCGGTGTGCTTTTTCCAGTGGAGGAAATCGCAGCGCTCACGCAAAAAAAGAAAACTCTTCTTCACATCGATGCCGTTCAGGCATTCGGGAAGTTGCCTCTCGTTCTGGAAGGCATGGGGGCGCAGTTCGTGAGTTTTTCCGGACACAAAATTTATGCGCCGAAGGGTGTGGGCGGCTTGTATGTGAGCCGTCGGGTTAAGTTCACTCCGCTGCTACGCGGCAGTCAGGAGGAGGGACGACGCGGCGGGACGCAAAATGTCGCCTCGATCGTCGGTTTCGGCAAGGCCGCCGAGTTGGCGGGATCGCATCTCGCGCAGGGCGTGGACTCGACTCTCCGTGACCGCTTGGAGTCGAGCCTTCTGACCTCAATCCTGGGAGCATCCGTGAATGGAGACACCGTGCGCCGCCTCCCCAATACGACGAATATCTCCTTCGAGGGCGTCGAGAGCGAAGGGGCCTTGATTCTCCTCGATGAGAAGGGACTCTGCTGCTCTGCTGGCTCCGCTTGCACCAGCGGCTCGGTGAATCCCTCGCATGTCCTCAAAGCCATGGGCCTCTCAAACGACCGCGCCCGGGCCAGCCTGCGCTTCTCCGTGGGACGCTTCACCACGGCTTCGGATATTGACCGGGCCTGCGAAATCATTCCTGCCGTGGTTGCGAAACTTCGCGCCCTCTCGCCAGCAGGCCAGTCTGTTTTGGCCGCCTGATTCAGGCCGCCTCCGCCTTCCCCAATTCATGATCGAAAAACATCTCGTCCAAATCGTGCAGGAGCTTTCCCTGCAAGCCCGTCAAGTCGCCGCGACCGCTGTTCTTCTCGAAGAAGGCGCCACGGTTCCCTTCATCGCCCGCTACCGCAAGGAGCGCACCGGTGAGCTTGATGAGGTCCAAATCGCAAAAATCCGCGACCGCATGCAGGAGCTCGAGGAACTCGACAAGCGCCGCGAGTCGATTCTCTCATCCCTCGAAGAGCGCAAGCTCCTCACCGAAGAACTGAAAGTCAAAATCGACGCCGCAGCAACTCTCTCCACGCTCGAGGATCTCTACCTGCCTTTCCGTCCCAAGAAACGCACCCGTGCGACCATCGCGAAGGAACGCGGACTCGAGCCGCTTGCCGATTTGCTCTGGGAGCAGCGCACTGACACCGACCCCGAGGCTGAAGCCGCGCCTTTTGTTTCCGCTGAAAAAGAAGTGCCCGATGCCGCAGCTGCTCTGGCCGGGGCGAGGGATATCATGGCCGAGCGCATCAACGACTCCGCCGAGGCCCGCTCCGCGCTGCGCGAGATTTATCTCAACAAGGGTATTTTAAAATCGAAGGTCGTCTTCGACAAGGAATCCGAGGCGGCGAAGTTCAAGGATTACTTTGACTGGAGCGAACCCGTCGCCCAGTGCCCATCGCACCGCTTCCTGGCAATCCGCCGTGGCGAAACCGAGGGCATGCTCTTCTCGCGCATCAACCCGCCCGAGGAGGAGGCCCTCGCCGCCCTCGACTATCTTTTTGTCAAAGGAGCCTATCCCTCGGCCGCTCAGGTTCGCCTCGCGGCGCAGGATTGTTTCAAGCGCCTTCTCGGCTTTGCCATGGAGGGTGAGGCCCGTCTTTTCTACAAAAAGAAAGCCGACGAGGAAGCAATCCGGGTTTTTGCGGAAAACCTTCGCGAACTCCTCCTGGCCTCACCGCTGGGTCAGAAGATTGTTCTCGCCGTCGATCCCGGCTTCCGCACCGGCTGCAAACTCGCCGTGCTCGATGCCCAAGGCAAACTCCTCACCCATGAGGTGGTGTATCCCGAAAAAGGTGTCCGCGACCGCACCGAGGCAGCTGAGGTGATCAAGTCTCTGGTGAATCGCTATAAAATCGAAGCCGTGGCCATCGGCAATGGCACAGCCTCCCGCGAGACCGAGACCTTCATCCGCGCGCTCGGCCTGCCGGCATCAACCGTGATTGTCGTGGTGAGCGAGTCCGGTGCCTCGATTTATTCGGCCTCGGAGGTCGCCCGCGAGGAATTTCCTACGCTCGACCTCACTGTGCGTGGAGCCATTTCCATCGGTCGTCGCCTCATGGACCCGCTCGCCGAATTGGTCAAAATCGACCCGAAATCCATTGGCGTCGGCCAATACCAGCACGATGTCGATCAAAGCGCTCTCAAGCGCTCCCTCGATGACACCGTCGTTTCCTGCGTGAACCATGTCGGCGTCGAACTCAACACCGCCAGTGCGAATCTGCTCGGGTATGTCTCCGGCTTGAATTCCCGCACAGCTGTGAATCTCGTCCAGTTCCGCAACGAAAACGGCGCCTTCCAATCCCGTGAGGATCTCCTGAAGGTCCCGGGCCTCGGCCCCAAAGCGTTCGAGCAGGCGGCAGGATTTCTTCGCATCCGCAACGGACGGCATCCGCTCGACGCCAGTTCCGTGCATCCCGAGCGCTACGCCCTTGTGGACAGCATGGCGGCGGATATCGGTTGCTCCGTCTCCGAGCTGATGCAGAACCCCGCCCGGCGCGCTGCCATCAAATTGGATAAATACATCACACCCGAGGTCGGTCTCCCCACTCTCCAGGACATCCTCAAAGAACTCGCCAAACCCGGCCGTGACCCTCGCAAACAGTTCGAGGTTTTCGCCTTCTCCGACGAGGCGATGAAAATTGAGGATCTCAAGCCCGGCATGAAGCTTCCCGGAATCGTGACCAATGTCGCCGCATTCGGCGCCTTCATCGATCTGGGAGTGCACCAGGACGGCCTCGCACACATCAGCCAACTCAGCGACCAGTTTGTAAAAAATCCCTCGGATGTCTTGAAGGTGGGACAAAAAGTCATGGCCACCGTCATGGAGGTTGATCTCGGCCGCAAAAGGATCAGCCTCTCACTCAAGACCAATCCCGAAATCGGCGCCCAGTCTCGCGGTCCGCGTGATGACCGGAGCGGAGGCGGACGCAGCTTCCCAAGCAAACCCGCTGCCAAAGCCGCGCCGCAGGTGGATTGGTTCACCGCTGCGATGAACCGCAAAAACTAACCGAATGCTAGCGGTGTCGTCTGTGAGGATTGACCACAGAGGACACAGAGAGCACGGAGGTTTTAAAAAATAGCGCCTCAGGCAGGATAGTTTCCACTTTTCCTCTCCGTGTCCTCTGTGCTCTCTGTGGTCAATCCAAGACAGCAGGATCACCGTAGAGCGTGGATCCGCTGGCGCGGGTTATTTTCACGGGGAAAATCTGCCCGATGTGGCGGGGGGCTCCCTCGAAGACGACGATTTTGTTGGTGCGGGTGCGGCCGGTGAGGCGCTCGGAGTTGTGGCGGCTGGCGCCTTCGCAGAGGATTTCGGATTGGGTGCCGACGAGGGCGTTGAGCTTGTCGGCGACATGGCGGTTCACCAATTGGAGGAGATCCTGGTTGCGGGCCTCTTTCAGCTCTTCGGAAATCTGGTCTTCCATCGTGGCTGCCGGTGTGTTCTGGCGCGGCGAGTAGCGGAAGATGAAGGCGTTGTCGAACGAGACGGCGTCACACAGGGCGCGGGTTTGTTGATAGTCCTCCTCCGTCTCGCCGGGGAAGCCGACAATGACATCCGTCGTGATCGCCATGCCGGGCCGCGCGGCACGAATGCGCTCGGCGAGTTTTTGGAATTTCTCCGACGTATAGCCCCGACGCATGATTTTCAGGATGCGGTCGGAGCCGCTTTGAAGTGGGAGATGCACATGCTCGACGAGCTCGGGCAGGCGCGCAAACGCTTCGATGAGATCATCGCGGTAGCCGATGGGGTGGGGGGAGGTGAAGCGCACTCGCTCGATGCCATCCACCGCACAGACGGATTCCAGCAACTGAACGAATGGGGAAATGCCGTCGCGTTTGGAAAATTCATGGCGGCCGTAGAGGTTCACGATCTGACCGAGAAGCGTGACCTCCTTCACGCCGCGATCCGCGAGGGATCGGACTTCGTTGGTGATTTCCTCAATCGTCCGTCCGCGCTCCTCCCCGCGCGTTTGAGGCACAATACAAAACGCGCAGTGCATGTTGCAGCCTTGCATGATCGAAACAAATGCCGTGACCTGGCCCGCCTCGACCTCCTGCTCGCGGATCGTGCTCTGGGAGCCGGCCTCCTCCTCGGTGTCCACAATCGCCCGGCGCTCGTCATCGATCAGCGCATGCATGCGGGTTTTCAGGAGGTCGTCCACATAGTCCGCCACGCGGTGGAATTTCTGTGTGCCCACCACAAGATCGACATGTGGGGAGGTCTGCAAAAGCGACGCTCCTCGGGCCTGGGCCATACAGCCGAGGTAACCGAGGACGAGATGCGGACGATTCCGCCGGAGCTTGCGCAGCATGCCCATCTTGCCGATGGCCTTCTGCTCGGCCATGTCGCGCACGCTGCAGGTGTTGAGCAAAATCACATCGGCTTCGGTTTCATCCGTGACGAGTTGATATCCGCGCTCGGTGAGCATTTTGGAAACTTGCTCGGAGTCGCGCTCGTTCATCTGGCAGCCGTAGGTTTTAATGTGGACGCTGGGCATTTTGGAGATGGCGAATTTGCGACAGACTTGGGTTTCGGGCAAGGACAAGTGCTTTCAACCGGCAAACAGATTTTTAAACAGGATGAGAGAGTCGAAGCGGAGCGAAGAAAGACTGCCAAAGGCAGCCCAAAGGGTGAGCCTATTGAATCAATTTAAAGAATTCACAGGAATGCATTAGGGGTGTTGGAGATTGCATAAAACATTAGATGCTCATGGAAGTGTAAACCGCTCATTCTCTGTGTCCTCTGTGTCCTCTGTGGTTAAATCCAATACATTCGAGTTCAAGCGATGCCAAGAATCCAACCTTCCAACATGGCTTGGTTGCGTTCCGTGGAACTCAACTGTGGTCGAAAATAAATGCCAGATGCATCGACTGCATCCGTTTTCCGCATCCATTGAGCCACGCTGAAGGCATCGTGCTGGTCCGGGGTGCGATCTTCCTTGGGAAAGCCCTTGCTCCATAATGACGGGTAGACTTCAGCCATCACGGAACATCCTGGCGGCGGCGTCCATCCATCAAAGGGCCAGAAATGGACGCAGGGGCCAAGTTGCTGACGCAGGTGGCGTAGCCAAGGCAGTCCGCTGTGGGTGGATTTGGCCACGCTGCCTTGCACATCGAAGTGGAAGACCGATTTCGCACGGCTCCTGACCTCTGTCAGCCGCCGCCAGTGAGCATCGCCCATGCGTGCCGACCCGTGACCGTTCAGACCGCGCCGGATGAACTCAACTGTCATCTGGTCGCGATCTGTGGGCCAGTGGTGTTGAAAATCATCGAGAAATCTTGGCCAGTCGGGAGGAAGGCGATGTCGCTCGAAATAGCGGAGTGGGAAGGAAAATGCATGGTCGATGCCCACAAGAGTCGGCGGGCCGTCGCGAAGTTCGGCCGTGAGCCATTCTGCGATGCCTCGACGGGTCCAATACTTCCGCGTGCCGGGTGGCGGTGGGATCTCAGTAGGCTGCCGCATGGGCATGGCTGAATAA
Source organism: Spartobacteria bacterium UBA5019 (assembly GCA_002396485.1). Lineage (GTDB taxonomy): Bacteria > Verrucomicrobiota > Verrucomicrobiia > Chthoniobacterales > Terrimicrobiaceae > UBA967. Next base: position 51,009 of record DGXZ01000037.1, on the reverse strand, counting down.
ACGCGCAGCCCCTTCAAGCTGGAGGCGGGAGTTGCCGCGCCGGAGTAGTCGATTCCGAGATAGCGTTTAAACAGCGGCATGGGCGGATCAAACTCTGGCGAATTTCGCAGGCGGGACGGGATTGTTATCCTATCAACTTCCGGTAAGTGGCCAACGCGAGCAGGGGGAAGTGGTTTCGATACATGTCGTATTTCAGATAGAAAACGCACGGGAATCCGGTGCCGGTCGTATAGTCCTCTGTCCAGGATCCATCGGCATTTTGTGTTGAGACGAGCCAGTGGATCCCGCGCTGGATGGATTCGCTATGGGAATCTCCCGCCGCGCAGAGACCCATCAGTGCCCACGCTGTCTGGCTGGGGGTTCCAGCACCACGCCCTTTGAGAGCGGGGAAGTTGTAGGATTCGCAGGTTTCGCCCCAGCTGCCGTCCTCGTTCTGGCAGCTTTCGAGCCAAGTGAGGGCGCGGCGGATCCATTCCTCGTCCATATTGACGCCGATCGAAGCAAGGCCGCGAAGGGCCTGCCATGTGCCGTAGATGTAGTTCACGCCCCAGCGGCCATACCATGAGCCATCGGCTTCCTGGGTGCGGCGCAGCATGCTGATAGCCTGACGGACTTCGGGCAAGCGCGGGTCGTGGCCGATGTAGCCGAGAAGCTCGAGCACGCGGGCGGTGAGGTCGCTGCAAGTGGGGTCGAGAATGGCATTGTGGTCTGCGAACGGAACATGTTCGAGCCAGGCGGCGTTGAGGTTTTTATCAAAGGCCGCCCATCCGCCATCGTTGCATTGGAAGGAAAGAAGCCATTTCAACGCGCGGCGGTGAATCTCCTCTCGGGCCTTCGGGTCTGGGGCCGCACAGTGCCGGAGGGCCATGAGGACCATCATGGTGTCGTCGGTGTCGGGATAGTATTTGTTGGCGTGCTCGAAGGCCCAGCCGCTCGGTTCGACTCCGGGGTTGCGGGCAGTCCAGTCGCCGGCGAATCGCACTTCGCGGGCCTCCAGCCATGCAGCGGCTTTTTGTAGAGACGGATGGTTTCTTGGAACAGCGGATTCGCCGAGTGCCACGGTGGTGATGGCTGTATCCCAGACCGGCGAGAGGCAGGGTTGGATACGGAAGTCGGCGGGATCGTGAACGAAGAGGCCGGCGAAATCGGCTTCGGCCTTTTGAACCAGTGGGTGATCCTCCGCGTAGCCCAGAGCTTGGAGGGCCATGAGGCTGTTGAGCATCGATGGAAAAATCGCCGAGAGTCCATCGCTGCCTTCGCCCATGCGCTCGGTCATCCACTCCTCGGCCCGCTTCAACGCATGCTTGCGGAGGGGATGGATGGGGATGCGGTTGTAGATTTTCAGGAGGGCATCGCAGCGCAAAAAGAAGTTCCGCCAAGCCCAGAAGCGTTTGTCTTTTTTCAGTGAGAAGTCGGCATTTTCCATCCCGGCGGGATAGAGTTCGTGCAAGTGCAGGGAGGCAGGAAGGGTGCGCGTGGGCCTGTAATGGTTCAGGATCGCCAGCGGGGCGATGATCGTCCGGCTCCACGAGGACATTTCGTGGAGGTTGAAAAAGAACCAATGGGGAAAGAGGAAAATCTCTGGCGGAATCGTCGGAACATAATCCCAAGGGAACTGGCCGAGCAGGGCCAAATAGAGGCGGCAGTAGGTGTTGACCTGCGGGATGCCGCCGAGTCGGAGAATATTGGCGCGGGCCTCGCGCATCCAGGGAGCGTTTGGCGAGTCTCCAGCGAGCTTGAGTCCGAAGTAGGCTTTCACCGACGCGTTAATCTCGCTCGGGCCGCCGATGAAAATATTCCAGCCACCGTCAGCGGTCTGCCTGCGGCGAATGTGGTCGGCGCACTTGGCTTGGAGAACCTCGTCCACGCGACCCCTCCAGTTCATGTAGAGGACGGTGTCCGAACAGAGAGTCGAATCGACCAACAACTCACCTTCCCAGTGGCCGTCTTCTTTTTGGATCGAAAGGAGGAAGTCTTGTGAGCGACGGATGCCTTGGCGCAAGGCGTCGGTGGTTTCCGGTGAAATTCCGACAGACGCCTGCATTTGCATCAGAGATTCGTTTTGCGTTCGAAAACGGCGAGCATTCCCGAGTGACCGCCTCCGGCCTCGTAACAGTCGAGTTCCGCTACGCGCCGGGCATGGCGTCCCCCGTCGAAGGGAGTCGCAAGCCAGATATCCACGATCTCGAGGGCCAGCTCGAGTGGGATCATACGCTGGCCGATGGAGAGGGCGTTGGCATTGTTGTGGCGGCGGCCGAGTTCAGCGGTTTCGTGGCTCCAACAGAGGGCGCAGCGAATGCCTGTGACCTTATTCGCTGCAATGGCCTCGCCGTTTCCAGATCCACCGATGACGATGGCGCGCTCGGTTTCCTTGCGGGCCACGGCCTCGGCAGCTGGGATGATAAAGAGTGGATAGTCTGTGCTGTTGGCGCTGTCGGTTCCGTAGTCCACCACCTCGTGGCCCGCCTTTTTCAGGTGGGCGATAATAGCTTCCTTGTATTCAAATCCGGCGTGGTCGCTTCCGATGGAAATTTTCATAACTTGCAGGCGGGTTGTGCTTGGTCTGAGTAGGGGGCTTGTGGCTCGAGGCCGAGGGATTCCAAGAGCGCGCGGTCGTCGTCGACTCCGGGATTCGATGCCGTTAGGAGCTTGTCGCCGTAGAAAATGGAGTTCGCTCCGGCAAAAAGGCAGAGTGCCTGTGCCTCACGGCTCAGACGGTCGCGACCGGCGGAGAGACGGATTTTTGCCTTCGGAAGAACAATGCGCGCCGTGGCAATGAGGCGGACAAGTTCGAAGACATCGATCGGCGGGGTCTTGGCGAGCGGCGTTCCTTCGATAGGAGTCAGGCAATTGATTGGCACACTCTCTGGCTCGGGGTCGAGTGAACAGAGGACCTCGAGCATTTTGAGACGGTCGGTTTCATTTTCGCCCATGCCGATGATGCCGCCGCAGCAAACGCTCAGCCCAGCGCGTTGAACCGATCCAATCGTGTTGAGGCGCTCTTCGAATGTGTGGGTGCTGACGATTTTTTTGTAGTGCTCGGGCGAGGTGTCGATGTTGTGGTTGTAAGCGGTGAGTCCGGCTTCCTTGAGCTTGCGCGCCTCGATGTCGCCAAGTTGGCCGAGTGTGACGCAAACCTCCATGCCGAGCTTGCTGACTTCGCGCACGGTTTCGAGCATGGTCTCGAATTTGGGGTCGCCGTCGCGAACGCCTTTCCAGGCCGCGCCCATGCAGAAGCGGGTGGAGCCGTTTTGCCGGGCGCGCTCGGCAACAGGCATCACCTCCTCCGTAGTCATGAGGCGCTCTTTCTGCAGTCCTGTGTTGTAATGCGCGCTCTGGGCGCAGTAGCCGCAGTCTTCGCTGCAACCGCCCGTCTTCACGCTGAGCAGTGTGCAAAGTTGGACTTCGTTTTTCGGCCAGAATTCCAAAAAGACACGCCGGCTTTCCTGGATCAGGTCGAAGAGGGGACGGTAATAGATTTGCTCGAGTTTTTCTAAAGTGGGTCTCACAAGGACGCCGTTTTTAGTCGCCCTGTTTGGCGGAGTCAACCGATGGGTGCAACAACCCGCTTGAATGTCTCGCCGCCGTGGCTATTTTGGCGGCTCTTAAATCACAAAAACTATGCCATTCGAACTCGCTTCTCTTCCCTACGCCGCCACGGCACTTGAACCCAACATCGACGCCCGCACGATGGAAATCCATCACGGCAAACACCACGCGACCTATGTTGCAAACCTCAACAAGGCTCTCGAGAGCGCTCCCGAACTGGCTTCGAAGTCCCTCGAAGAACTCATCGGCAATCTCGCCGCTGTGCCGGAAGCCATCCGTGGAGCCGTGCGCAACAACGGCGGTGGACACTGGAACCACACCTTTTTCTGGAATCTTATGGGACCATCCGCAGGTGGGGCTCCATCCGGCGCGCTCGCTGATGCCATCAATGCCGCCTTCGGAAGCTTCGATGACTTCAAAGCCAAATTCGAAGCCGCCGGCCTCGCCCGTTTCGGCAGCGGTTGGGTGTGGCTCTGCGTGAAAGCCGATAAGTCGGTTGCCATCTGCTCGACGCCTAACCAAGACAACCCACTCATGACCGGCGTCGCCGATTGCACTGGCATACCGATCCTCGGCTGCGATGTCTGGGAGCATGCCTACTACTTGAACTACCAAAATCGCCGCGCCGATTATCTCAAAGCCTGGTGGAATACGATCAACTGGTCCGCAGTCGAAAAAAACTTCGCCAACGCCTGATCAACGATCCCTCATAAATTCAAACGCCCGACTGGAAACGGTCGGGCGTTTTTGTTTAAGTCCTCCACTTTCACCATGGCCCACCTCAATTCAAACTACCTCAAACTCAAAGCGGGTTACCTTTTTCCCGAGATCAATCGCCGCGTCAAAGCCTTCACCGACGCCAACCCCGAAGGCGCGGCCCGACTCATCCGCTGCGGCATCGGCGATGTGACCGAGCCCTTGCCTCCAGCCGTTCGCGAGGCCATGCACAAGGCGGTCGATGAAATGGGCGAACGCGGCAGCTTCCGTGGATACGGTCCCGAGCAGGGGTATGAGTTTCTCAGGCACTCCATCGCGGAAAACGATTACCGCTCGCGCGGGCTTGAGGTCGCGGATGACGAGATTTTTGTTTCCGATGGCTCCAAGTGCGACTGCGGAAACATCCTCGATATCTTTGGCGACAACAATCGCATTGCCGTGATGGACCCTGTCTATCCGGTCTATGTGGATACCAATGTCATGGCTGGACACACTGGCGAGGCCGATGAAAACGGCCTCTACAGCGGGTTGGTCTATCTGCCGTGCAACGCAGAGAACGGTTTCGTTCCGGAGATTCCCAAGGAAAAAGTGGATCTCATTTACCTCTGCTACCCGAACAACCCCACAGGTGCCACTGCGACGCGTGCCCAGCTCACGGCTTGGGTTGAATATGCCCTCGCGAATGACGCGGTCATCCTCTTCGACGCGGCCTACGAGGCCTACATTCGCGACCCCGAGATTCCGCATTCCATCTACGAAATCCAGGGCGCACGCCGATGTGCCATCGAGTTCCGCAGTTTCTCCAAGAATGGCGGATTTACCGGAGTCCGCTGCGCGTTCACCGTTCTTCCAAAAGAACTGAAATGCCGCACCGCCACAGGCGAAATGATGCCACTGCATCCCCTCTGGAATCGCCGCTTCAGCACGAAATTCAATGGCGTGGGCTATGTGACCCAGCGTGCCGCCGAGGCCCTTTACTCGTCTGCCGGCAAAGAACAGGTCGCCGCACTCATCGAGCATTACATGGGCAACGCCGCCATCCTCCGCGCGGCGACCGAGAAATGCGGCCTCGCAACCCTCGGTGGAATCAACGCCCCATACATCTGGGTTCAGGCTCCCAAGCACCTCACCAGTTGGCAGGTCTTCGATACAATGCTCCAAGAAGCCAATATCGTCATCACCCCCGGCAGCGGCTTCGGCCCAGCGGGAGAGGGCTACTTCCGAATCTCGGCTTTCAACAGCCGGGCGAATGTGGAGGAGGTCTCAAAAAGATTGGAAAAAATTTGCTGGACTTGAGGTCTCGCGTAGTGTGTAAAAGCAATTCTATTTTCCAAATTTTAAAATTCTCTCTACCCCTAATAAAACATGAAACTTTTTAAAAGACTCACAGCATTCACACTCATTGAACTTTTGGTCGTTATTTCAATCATAGCTATTTTGGCGTCTCTGGCTCTTCCAGCGGTCACCGGAGCTCTCGCTCGTGGGCAACAGACGCAGACCCTGAGCAATATGAAACAACTGCACTTAGTTACCCAGCAGATGGCTCTGGATTCATCCGTTTCGGGTGATACCAACATCGGATGGCCCGGTGACATGCCCAGTCCTGGTTGGAATACTTGGGCAACAAATGTTGTTCCTGGCTACATGGCAACAAATGATTTTGCAAAGATGGTGTCTGCTCCAGGCGTGACGGCTCCGCTGAATACCACACCAGCCGGATTAACTGCTGGAACCAAATCCGGAAGAGCGATCATCCTGTATAATGTGTCCGAGACAAACGATACCACTACCGTATTATTCTCAACTTCCAATTTCACTAACAACACAAGCGGAGGCACCGCGCCGGCTGCCGCGGCACTTCCGTATGGCGATAAAGGTTTTATCGTCTTCCGTAAGGGCGGCGATGGTGCTGTCCTCAAGTCGGGACAAGCAGGAAAAACTAACATTGTAGGCGGTTTTTCTGGAACGGCTTACTAATTTTAATACGACTTAAATTATTCAATCAGCTATGACCACAATCCAAAAAATCGAATCCGAACAGTTCAAGTCCGACACGACCTCTTTCCAAGTTGGAGACACAATCAAAGTACACACCCGTGTGGTCGAAGGCGACAAGGAGCGTATCCAGATTTATTCGGGTATCGTGATCGGTCGCAAAGGCGCTGGCATCAATGAAAACTTCACAGTCCGCCGTGTTTCCTACGGCGAAGGTGTGGAGCGCGTTTTTCCGATCCACTCGCCCCGTATCGCCAAGATCGAAGTCGAGCGTCGCGGTGCAGTCCGTCGTGCCAAGCTGAATTACCTGCGCTCACGCAAAGGCAAATCGGCCACTACTGTGAAAGACCGCGCCTAAGACTCAAAGAGGGGGGCACGCCCGCCCCGGGCGTGTTCGACTGACGAGGTTGCTCAGCAACCTCATCTCCAAAATTTCATAGGCATCATGCTTCATAGCATCGATGCCTACAATTTTCGCTCTATAAACCTCCTCCTATCGCATCAAACCCCTTTTGACCTTCGGTTCTCGCTAGCGCAAAAGCGCGGATCAGTGCATTGCAGCGTCAGAATTCCCACATCATGCCCTGCTCCCTTATCCACGAGCATCGCATCTCTGCACTGGGTTTCGACCCCATCGCAGGAATCGATGAAGCCGGTCGTGGACCACTCGCCGGCCCGGTCGTTGTAGGCGCAGTCATACTCCCGCCGAACTTTGTTCTGAGCGGGCTCAATGACTCCAAAAAACTCAGCGCCAAAGCGCGGGAGCGTCTCTATGCCGAGATCACGACGAATCCCGAAATTCTCTGGACCTCCATCGCCATCTCCCCGCAGGAAATCGACCGCCTGAATATCCTCGGCGCCACGCACTCCGGAATGCGCGCCGTGGTCGAACAACTCTCGCCCCGCCCTGCCCACGCCCTCATCGATGGCCTTCCCGTTCCTCATTTTCCATGCCCTCAGACCGCGCTGGTCGGAGGCGATGGGATAAGCCTCAGCATCGCGGCGGCCAGCATCATTGCCAAGGTCGAGCGTGACCGCATCATGCTCGAGTTCGACCGACTCTACCCGGAGTATGGTTTTGCCAAGCATAAAGGCTACCCAACAGCGGAACACTTTGCCAAACTACGCGCCCATGGCCCTTGTCCGATCCATCGCCGAAGTTTTGCACCGGTTGCGCAGGCCGAACTCTGGTGAGGCGGCACACATCGCCCTTGGCAATGCAGGAGAAGATCTCGCTGCCGCCTATCTGCAGCGACATGGCCACAAAATCCTCTACCGCAATTTCCGCGCGCCGCATGGTGGCGAGGTCGATATCGTTTGCCGAGACAAGCGCCATGGAGAGCTTGTTTTTGTGGAAGTCAAGACCCGGTCGATTGAGGACTTCGGCCGCCCTTCGGATGCGGTTGACGAAAAAAAACGCAGCCTCATTATTCGCGGCGCAATGAAATGGCTCCGCATGCTCAACATGCCAGATATCACTTACCGGTTCGACATCGTCGAGGTCATCATGGGACCAACGCGTGAAATCCGGCAGATCGAAAATGCCTTCCATACCCCGGACATCTTTTCTTTCTGATGTGCGTGCCTTAAAAATGTGACGCAGGTTTCCTTCCTGCGCCTCCGCTCTCTTACTCCTTCTAATGTCCGCAATCCCATCGCTCCTCTCCGCACAGGAAATCAAACTCGCCTACGGCAATCATGTCCTTCTCAACGGTGTCACGCTGACCGTTGCCCCCGGGGAAAAAGTCGGCCTCGTCGGACGTAACGGCTGCGGTAAGACAAGCCTCCTCAAAATCCTCGCCGGAGCGAACGATCCCGACTCGGGCGACATCTCTCGCCGCCGTGGACTTCGCACGGGCTACCTTCCGCAGGAATTCGAACTCGATCCCACGCGAACGGTTCTCGAAAACATCGAGTCCGGCGCCGCCGATCTCGTGGAGTGGATGCGCCGCTACGAAAGCGGCGAGGGGAGCGATACCGAACTGCACGAACTTCTCGACCTCATCCAGCACGCGGATGGATGGAATCTCGAGACCCGCATCAAATCTCTTGCGGGTTCGCTGGACGCTCCTCCGCTTGATGCCTTGGTCGGGCCACTTTCTGGCGGTGAAAAACGCCGCGTTGCGCTCTGCCGAGCGCTGGCCTCCCAGCCCGACCTCCTGCTTCTGGATGAGCCCACCAACCACCTCGATGCCGAGTCGATCGACTGGCTTGAAGGCTTTCTCCAAAGCTTTCCCGGCGCGATCATTTTCGTGACGCACGACCGCTATTTTCTGGAAACGATCGCCACGCGCATCGTCGAAATCAGCTTTGGGCAGGCATTCTCGCATCCGGGAAACTACACCGCATATCTCGAATCCAAGGCCCTCCGGCAGCAAATCGTTGAGCAATCCGAGCGCCGTCGCCAGCGTTTCATCAAGGCTGAACTCGAGTATGTCCGCGCCGGTGTTCGCGCCCAGCGCTCAAAATCCAAACACAGGCTGGAGTCATTCTATCAAGTTGCTGGTCAGAGTGCCCCGCCGGAAGAACGCGAGATGGATCTTCTCATTCCACCCGCGCCAGAGATCGGGAATACGGCGGTCGAGTTGGTGAATGTCGGCGTGTCCATCCCGCTCGGCGATTCGCAACGATGGCTCTTCCGTCATTTAGATTTGTCTCTTCGTCCCGGGCAGTGCACCGGCATTGTCGGGAGAAATGGTGTTGGAAAAACGACGCTTCTTCGCATCTGCCTAGGCCAACAGGAACCCAGCGAAGGCAGTGCGACCGTCGGAAAGCGCGTTGTTTTCAACTACATTGATCAAAGCCGAGCCCAACTGAACGGCCTCGGTACCGTGATGGAAGAAATCGGCGGCACCAGCGGCATGGTCAAATTTGGCACACAGATGCTCACGGTGCGATCCTACCTGCGACGGTTTTTGTTCGATGAATCCCGCGTCAACGAGCGTGTGGACAAGCTCTCGGGCGGCGAGCGGGCGCGCCTCATGCTCGCAAAGACCCTCTGTCGCGGCGGCAATGTCATCGTCCTCGACGAACCCACAAACGATCTCGACCTCAGTAGCCTCCGAATGCTCGAAGAAGCCCTCGCAGTCTTCGACGGAACAGTCCTTGTGGTCAGTCACGACCGCTATTTCCTAGACCGCATCTGCGACCAGATCGTCGCATTCGAGGAGGGTGGCATTCACATCCAGTCGGGAAATTATTCCTACTACCTCGAGAAGAAAAAAGATCGCGAGAAGCATTATAAAAACATCGGTCGCTCATTCGAAGAGCCTGTCTCCAAGGCGCAGGCTTCACCAGCACCCGTCGGCCGTAAGCTGACCTACAAGGAGAAAGCCGAACTGGAAGGTATGGAACGAACGATCCTTGAAGCCGAACAGGCGGCAGCCGCCCTGGAGGTCCTTCTCAACGATCCGAACTTCCACACCGAGCACGCCGACGAAGCCAAAGAAACCCTTTCAAAACTTGAATCCGCCCGTGCCGAGATCGAACGCCTCTATGCCCGCTGGGAGGAGCTTTCTGCATTATGAGCAAAACCACTCCAGTCCCCGGTCAACGATGGGTCAGCGATACCGAGCCCGAGCTTGGGCTCGGAATTGTTCTGAAGAGCGAATTCGGCCGCGCCGAGATTTTTTTCCCCGCTGCTGGCGAACACCGTCAATACGCACTTGGCAGCGCACCGGTTCGTCGGGTTGCCTTCAAGGAAGGCGACTCCGTCCGCACACACTCAGGCGAGAGCCTGCATGTGGACTCCATAACCGATGCCGGGGGCCTGCTGACCTACCGCTGTGGGTCGAGGGATGTCGCCGAAGCGGAGCTTTCCGACAATATCACTTTTTCCAAACCCGAAGACCGTCTCCTCGCCGGACAGGTCGATGAGCTCGAGCGCTTCAAGCTGCGCGTGGAGTGCCTGCACCGCCGTCGTGAGATGCGCCAAAACCCGGTTCGCGGTTTTGCCGGTGGACGCGTGGACCTCATTCCTCACCAGATTTCCATCGCCGCCGATGTCTCCTCCCGCATGAATCCCCGTGTTCTCCTCGCGGATGAGGTGGGCCTTGGAAAAACCATCGAAGCCGGTCTCATCCTGCATCGCCTGCACATCACAGGCCGAGCTGGTCGCATCCTGATTCTTCTGCCTCCTGCGCTGCTCAACCAGTGGTTTGTAGAAAAGTTCCGCCGGTTCCAGATGTCCTTCAGCATTTTTGATGAAGACCGCTGCGCTTCGCTGGAACTCGAGGGAGCCAATCCGTTTCTCGACAGCCAGCTTGTCATTTGTGCCCTCGATTTTCTCTCGAAAAACCCGAAGCGCGCCGCTCAAGCGCGCGAGGCCGGGTGGGACCTTCTGGTGGTGGACGAAGCACACCATCTTCAATGGTCGCCGAAAGAAGCCGGGCCGGAGTATCAACTCGTCGAATCCCTCGCCGTGGCGGCTTCCTCCCTGCTTCTGCTCACCGCAACGCCACAGCAACTCGGTATGGAGGGGCATTTCGCACGCCTCCGTCTGCTTGACCCCAACCGCTACGACGATCTCGACACCTTCCTGCAGGAGTCTGAGCACTACGAGGCGGTGGCCAAATCGATCGACGCCTTGCTCGAAGGAAAAAAAATCCCCGATGCCTCGATTTTCAAAGGCACGCGTGTGGCTGGTCACTATGCCGATTTTTTGGCGGGCAATGTCACCGCACGCGACCGCGTGGTCGCCGCGCTGCTCGATGAATATGGAACCGGGCGGGTTATTTTTCGGAATACCCGTGCCGCCCTTTCCGGGTTCCCTAAACGCAAGGCCCATTTGGCTCCGCTGTCTTCCGAAGCGGATGAAACTGCCGCAAAAATCCGCTGGCTCATCGCCCTTCTCAAAGAGCTCAAGAAACAGAAGGTTCTCGTGATTTGTAAATCACCGGATACGGCCAACGACATTCTAAGCCGCCTCCAGAAGGAGATCAAAATCGCCGCTGCTGTCTTCCACGAAGGGCTCACCCTCCTCCAGCGCGACCGCAACGCCGCCTATTTCGCCGAGGAGGACGGTGCCCGCTTGCTCATTTGTTCCGAGATCGGTAGCGAAGGCCGGAATTTTCAATTCGCCCACCACCTCGTCTTGTTCGACCTCCCCGACAACCCTGAGTTGCTGGAACAACGCATCGGCCGCCTCGACCGTATCGGCCAGACATCGACCATCCATATTCATGTCCCGTTCGAGGAAGGCACACGCGCCCATGTGCTCGCCCACTGGTATCACGAGGCACTCGATGCTTTTCAGAAAAACCCGCATGGAGCGTCCGATCTCATGCTGCGCTTTGGAAAAAAAATCCAGGTTCTTGCGGAAAACTTTACCTCAAGTGGCCTCTCCGCACTGATCAAAGAAACCGCCGCCGAAGCGAAAAAAATCACCAAACGCCTGCAGCGTGGTCACGACCGGCTTCTGGAACTCAATTCCAACCGCCCGGAGGTCGCCGGACCCCTCATCGAAGCGATTCAGCGTCAGGACGCCGATGCCGATTTTGAGGCCTCCTTCATTCGCATGCTCGACCACCTGGGAGTCCAAGTGGAAGAACTCGGCCTGCGGAGCTATCTGCTCAAAAGTGGCGGATCCCAAGCGGCCACACTTCCCGGTCTGCCCGCCGAGGGAACGATGGTCACTTTCCAACGCAGTCGCGCCCTGTCCCGTGAGGACATCGGATTTGTGACTCCCGACCATCCACTGGTTCTCGCCGCCCTGGATGCCATTCTCGGAATGGAAACCGGCAACTCGGTTTTCAGTGTCTGGAAATCCGCTCAAGCCGATGGAATCCTTCTCGAAGCACACTTCGTCATCGAATCCATCGCCCCGCCATTCTTGCACGCCGACCGCTTTCTCCCCGCCACACCCCTGCGAATCGTAGTAGATCAGTCTCTCAAAGATTGCGGCGACGATGACGATTTCCGCAATGCAGCCCTGGAAACAGGCGATGTCTTCACTCTCCTCGACACGCCCGTCTTCAAGAAAAAGCACCTTCCCGCCATGCTCGCCAAGGCATCCGAATTCGCCGCAGCCCGAAAGGGGGCCATCATCCAAACCGCCCGTCAAAAAGCCTCGGATCAAATCACAGCCGAAATCGAACGCCTCGAAAATCTGCGACTCATCAATAACCACATCCGCCCCGGCGAAATCGAAGCCCTCCAAACCCTCAAAACTTCACTT
>DGXZ01000037.1:38246-38379 GCA_002396485.1 Spartobacteria bacterium UBA5019 | reverse complement strand
CTCCTCGAAGCCATAGAATCCGCAACCGTGCGCGCCGACGCCCTAAAACTCGTCCTCCGCCTCGCGTAATAAAACCAACTCCTCCTGCGCAAAGTTCAACCTCCCCAACGCGAACCAAAAATTTGGACGATCG
>DGXZ01000037.1:25099-37941 GCA_002396485.1 Spartobacteria bacterium UBA5019 | reverse complement strand
AAAAATGAACGATCGTTCATTTTTTTGGTTAATCCTGTAGACTGCGGAGCAGGGCGGTGGCGCTTCGTTCGCTCGCGCCTTCGGCTTTGAGCAGGGAGGTGATGGCGGTGAGTTGGGAGCGCAGCTCTTCGCGGATGGATTTGCTTTGAAGAAGGCGGAGGGATTCTTTGGCGAGGGCTTTCGGTGTGGCGTCGTTTTGGATGAATTCCCGCACGAGATGGGGAGCGGGTTTGGCAGTGAAGGCCGGGTTTTGGGGAGGGTTGAGGCGGTAGTTGTTCAGGATATTGACGATTCCCAGCGCGTTGACATCCACTAGCCGCTTGCCGATTTCGAAAGTGAGCCAGGCTGTTTTGTAGATGAGGCAGTAGGGGAGGCCGAAAAAGGCGGCTTCGAGCGTTGCCGTTCCGGAGCAGACGATGCCTGCCGTGGCGCGTTGCATCAACTCGTGGGCATTGCCTTGGCGGATTTCGACGGGAAATCCGGCGGCCAATTTGCGCATGCTTTCGGCGCGTGCGTTGCCGGCGGCCGAGGCTTCGAAGCGGATGCCTGGCATTTTCTCGGCCACCAAACGAGCCGCCTCGAGCATCACAGGAAAGTTCCGTTTCACTTCGCGTTCCCTGCTGCCTGGAAAAAGTCCGAGCAAATTCGGTTCGCGCTCGATGCCTGCGCGCTTGGCTGCAAGGGCTTCCAGCAAGGGATGTCCCACGAAGACGGTGTGCAGTCCGCTGGCCTGATACATCGGCGCCTCGAATGGAAAGACGCAGATCATGAGATCCAGAAAATGCGCCATCTTTGGGATGCGTCCCCTGTTCCATGCCCAGACTTGGGGGCTGATGTAGTAGAGAATTTTGCCTTGGTAGCCGTTATCTCTCAGATTCCGCGCCAGGCGTAGGTTGAAGCCAGGATAATCGACGAGCACGACGGCATCTGGTTTTTTCTCGCGGATGGCGGCAAGCATCGCGTGGAACTTATGCCTGAAGTAGCCGTAGTTTTTTAAAACATCCCACAAACCTGTTACAGCTGCGTGCTGCACCCAGTTGTCGAATTGTTGTTCGCACAATTTCTGCATGGCGTTGCCGCCGGCACCGCCGAAGATCACGGACGGGTGTTGCGCCTTGATGGCTTGCATGACCTCCACAGCGCGCGCATCGCCGCTCTCCTCACCTGCCACAAACCAAAGCAAAAGATCGTGCATGCGTAATCTCGATCAGCCGCCGAAGCGCTTGCGGAGCCAGCCGAGGGGAAAGCGGTCTCCTGGACAATCGGTCGGCTTGGGGTTGATTTCCTTGTGCCCTTTGACGATCACGGGGCGGCCTTTGACTTTTCCCACACGGTCGCGGAGGTAGCTGCAGAGTTCGTCCAGAGCTCCCAGCTGGTCCTTCGTGGGGAGGTCGCGGTTGAGATCGCCGACAAGGCAGATGCCCAGCGAGATGTCATTGAGGTAATCGCTCGCGACGTGTCCGCCGTTGATTTGGCGAGTCCAGCGGTTGCCGATTTCGATTTGGCCATTGCCTGAGGAGTTTCCGTTACCGATGACAAAATGATACGCGAGTCCATTCTGCATTTTACGAACCTTACGGTGATAGTTCTCAAAAATGCGGGCGTTTCCCTGTCGGGTTCCGCTGTTGTGCACGATAATGTATTTCCAGCGACCGCGTTGGACCTTTGCGCTATCGATTGCCTTGCGAACTGCGGGCGTCAGGTAGCGGTAGCGCTTCATGAACCCGCCGAATGCCGGCTTCGCGGGCGGCTCGTAACCCGCCTCCTCCTGAAGACCGGATTTTTCGATGAGAATCGGTGCATCGAGCGGCCTGCCGGCGGGCGTTTTTCCTTTTGGAACTTGTGGTGCGACCGGAGCGGGTGGCTCCGGTTTCTTTTCCTCAACAGTTTTCGCTGGAGTGGAGGCAGGAGAGGGCTTCACTGGGGATGTCTCCTCACCTGGAATCAAAATATAGTCGTCAGACTCTGGCTTTATTGGTTTGTCTTTGGAGGATGGGTCCGTTTTTGGCTCCTCCGGTGCTGGAGTGTCCTCGCTTTCATCCGGTGTGGGTGTGGGCGTTGCCTTTTCGACACTGGATTTGCGCGGGGTCGGGGAGGCTTTTGGTTTTGATTTTGTTTTAGAGGCTGGGGTCGCTGCGGGTTTCGGCTTTGGCCGTGGTGTGGCGGCTGGGGTGGGCTTGCTGACCGGTTCGATTTGTTCCTTGGTCTGAAGAAAGAGGCGTCTCTTTTCTTCGTCGCTCATCTGTCCGCGCATCGCGGCAGGTGTTAGCAAGAAGCACCCAACGCAGATAATGATGGCTACCAGATTCCGATTCCGCACGCCGCAGGGTAACAAGCGGAGAGGGATTTTCAAGTTACTCAATAAACAACATGCACAAGACAAAGTCCCGGTGCCGGTGCTGTATGCATAAACGCTGCCGAGGCTGAGCTTAGGTGTGCTGCCAGTTCTTCGATATCCACTTTGCCGCTGGCATGGCGGATTATGGCGGCCGAGAGGATTCTCACCATTTTGTAGAGAAAGCCTTCGCCTTCAAAAGTGAGGTCAATCCTTCCAGTTGATATTTGGTTTTCGATGGCATGAATGGTTCTCACCGTTTGCTCGGGAGTATTTGACCTCCTGAGCGAAAAAGCCGCGAAATCATGTGTGCCGGTAAAAAGTTCGCATGCGCGCTGGAGCTTTTCGAAATCCAAGCTCCCCGGCACATGCCAAGCACGGTCTTTCATCAATGGATGCAGTGCGGGGCCATTCCAAACCGTGTAGCGATAGATTTTTCCCTTCGCCGAAAATCGGGCGTGGAAGTCGATTGGAGCTTCCGTGATTTTCATAACGCGGATTGCATCGGGCAGGTGGGCATTCAGCGCCGGCAACCATTCCCGAAGGCTCAAGCGTTCGTTTGGGATATCGGCGTGCGCGCATTGCGCCTCGGCGTGAACGCCAGCATCCGTACGGCCCGCGCCATGCACGGTGATGCGCTCCCGACAGAGAGCAAGGAAGGCCTTTTCCAAATAATCCTGCACCGTGTTACCGCAGGCCTGGCTTTGCCACCCATTGATTCCGGCACCATGGTAGGCGATTTCCAGCTGCAATCTCATCCCTGCGAATCGAGCCAGCTCTGAAGAATAATCTGGGCGGCGACTTGGTCGATTATGGGGCGTTGCTTCCTGGTGTTTCGGCCTGCCTCCTGCAGCGCACGCTGCGCTGAGACCGTGGTCATTCGTTCATCCCAAGACACAACGGGAATCGCGGTCTTACGCCGGAGTTCTTCGATAAAAGCCTTCGCTTTCTCCGCAGCGGGTCCGAAGGTGCCATTCATATTTCTTGGCATACCGACGACAATTGTTTGTGCGGAGCGTTCGGTTGTGAGCGCCAGCACGCGTTTCAGCACATCGCTGGACTTTGTCGGGATTGTTTCGAGTGGATGTGCGAGCATTCCGAGATCGTCGCTTATGGCAACCCCCACGCGGGCGTCGCCCAGATCAATGCCGATGGCTTTTTTCATTTGGGGTTGAAAGTCCCATAGTGCGTGAATAGCTTCAATCACCATGTCACAGCTTTCCTTGGACAAATTTGGCGAAAACCTTCCGGTCTCTGGAATCGTGGGTTTTTCGCAAGTCGCAATCGGTCTCGGCGCAGGCTTTCTTGTTGCCGACAATATTGGCCATAATGCCCGTCGCAATGCGGGCGTGGCCTTGATCACACTGGGCGCCGCTGCCCTCGTTCCGATTGTCTGGGGCATTGCATCCAAAATCAGCACCCGTCCCGAGTCATCCCGCGCCATGCGCAAAAAGCTCGAAGGCATCCGTGGTGCCTACGACACGGACATGGAGCACTGAAGCCTGCGCTTCACAGTGAAGCCTGTTGTTCTTGCTTCGGCATCCCCCCGTCGCCTGCACCTTTTAAAAGAGGCAGGTTTCCAGGTAGAGGTTGATGTTTCCGGCGCCGAGGAAATTGAAGACCACTCACTGACCCCCGATAATTTGGCGCTGGAAAATGCCCGGTTGAAATGGCGTGCCATAGCGGCACGGCGTCCTGACGATTATATTCTGGCTGCAGATACGGTCGTGTGGCTCGGTGGGAGATTTTACGGCAAGCCTGCAGACCTTGCTGAAGCCCGTCAAATGCTGGCTTCGCTTCTTGGCAGAACCCATGAAGTGGTCACTGGAGTCGTTGTTGGGAGGCTGTCAGGCTGCGTAGAGTTTGCCGAACACTCAATGGTGACATTCCATGATCTCAATGCTGAGTCCATAGAGAGCTATCTCGAATCCATTAACCCGCTCGACAAAGCTGGCGGCTACGCGGCACAGGATGACGGTGGTCGTCTCATTGCCAAAATCGAAGGCTCGGTCAGCAATGTCATCGGCCTCCCCATGGAGCGACTTGGCGAAGTTTTGCGTGGCACTCAGCGTTTGCAGGAATAAACGAACGCTGGAGGAAAATTCCGCATCACAACCGGGTTCCGGCACACATGGCTGAAGGTGCGTTCGAGATTCTTCCTGAATCTCTGTCCCGCAGCCAGTCGGTGGGGGCCGTAGTAGGCAAATGTCGAAAAAACTCCGCCCTCCGCCAATGTCCCGTGAACCTCATTGAGAATCGAGGTTTGCAGGCCTGCATCGAAAATAGCCCAGGGAAGGCCGGAGAGAATCGCATTTGGACGCGGAATATTTTCCGTATTCAAATGATCGCTCAAGCGTGTTGCGCAGCCTTCGATGATTCGGGCTTCGGGAAATTTGCCCGAGACTTCTCTGGCGAGAATCGGGCATTTTTCAATAGCTGCGAAGCGTGCTCCAGTCGGTAAGTTGGCAAGTATGTGACCGGTAAAAGCCCCGCTACCTGGGCCGAGTTCTACGACGCTGGATGCTGCGTGCAAATCCGATGCGCGAACCATTTCCTCGGCCAAAAAGGGTGAGGATGGCCAGATGGCCCCAAGTGTTGAGGGGTTGCGTAGGAAAGATTTCAGGAAACCCAGTGACATGATGCGCGCAGGTTCGTTGGCATTGCGGTAGCGCGCAACTCCAAAAAAGGAACGAATTCCGGAAATTTCGCAGATGGGAGCTTCAAGCTGCTATTTTTGGGCTTTGAGCACAAAGACCGCTGCCAGTTCGATCTCGGCGGTTTGCGGAAACATATCCACGGGCTGGACGCGCCCGATGCTGTAAAGCGCCGAGAGTTTTTTTGCATCGCGTGCGAAAGTGGCAGGATCGCACGAGACATAGACAACCCTGGCGGGAGGGTTTTCCAGAATCGCCCGCATGGCATCCGGCGAAAGACCCTCAGATGGCGGATCGAGCAGTAGCGTCGTCTGTGACGCAGCACCGGTTTGCAATGCTTGTGAAAGGTGGGCTTCCACCGAGCCTGCGACATAGGTTTCTTTTTCCGTGGCTGTCTCCTTGGCGGTTCGCACGGCGCCTTCGCTCCACTCGATCCCGTGGATGCGGTTGAAATGTGGGAGAAGTCTTTTTGAGAAAAATCCAGATCCACAATAGGCATCGATTAGAAAATCTGAACCGCCGACCAGTTCGGAGACTGCGTCCGCAAGTAAATGAGCCGCGCTGCTATTGACCTGCGTGAACCCGCGCGCTGCCCCAGCCTCTCGCAGGTTGAGTCGACCAGAATGGTGCGGCGGTTTTTTTCTAAGTTCGGTTAAAAGTTGGTTCACTTCCTCGCTGGCGATTGAGCATTCGGCAACATCCACGAGCTGATGCGATTTCCGGTGGTAAAAACCTACCTTCCCTCGATCAGTATGAACGGAAAGGCGGTTGCGGTAATTCCACTGCTCAGGCGAGGGAAGCATGGGGCGGACTTCAACATCACTGATTCCACCCACGCGGCGCAGCAACTCTGCAACCTGGGCAGTTTTGATCTCCAGCTGGAGTGCGTAGTCGGCATGCTGATAGGTGCAGCCACCGCATTCTCCAAAGACCGGGCACTTCGGTGCAACGCGGCGGGGAGAGGCCTCTAAAAGTTTCACCAAATCCGCCTCGACGAGGTTTTTCTTTGATTTCACAACCCGCACGAGCGCCCGCTCCCCTGGGAGTGTTCCATGGACAAAACAAACCCTTCCATCCTGGAGGCGGCCGATTCCCGCGCCGCCGTAGGCAACCCGTTCGATCGTGATCGTGGCTTCCGGCAATGTCATGCCGGTTTGCGCATGAGCCAGTAAATTTCGCCGGGCCAACCTGGAAAGACGCGGCCCCAAAGAATGTTAAAGCGCATCCATGCGGCGGAGTTTTCGAGGGCGCATCCCTTGCTCCGCATCAGAAATGCCCCGCTCATAAACTCCACTTTCAGCCCGGCCTCTTCGGCCATGCGGCGCACGCGGGCAGGTGAAAATACGCTCACATGGCCCATCGGCTTCGCCGTGCGACGAACCTGGCTCTGGCGGATGGTTGCCAGTGGACTCGGTACGACTGGGAAGCCCCCGATCAGCGAGCCGCCCGGCCGGATGGCGGATGCGATTTTTTTCAAAACATCCTCCGGTTCGAAAAGGTGCTCCAGCACATGGAGCAGGATCGCCGTGTCGTATTGATGAGGAAGTGCAAACTTCGCATCCTCAAGATTCGCTTCAAAAAAATCCGTGTAGCCGGCTTTCACAAGTCGCTCGCGCAGCATGACGGCATCAACTGCCGTCCATCGTTCATATCTCACTCCACTTGGTGCGGATTTCACAAATTCCAGCATCTGGCCGACATGAACGCCGATCTCGGCGACATCAAGCGGCCGACCCGCCCCGAGACATTCTTCACGGAGGAGTTGGTATCCGAACCAGTAACGAAGCAGGCGGATCGGATACTTCACGCTCTTTGCCTCCTTGGTCATGCCGAAATCCTTCGAACGAACGACCTGATTTTCGGCGAGAAATTGGATGTCCCAGTGGGACGAAGAATACATATTCAAGGCAGATGGATGATGGGTTGCCTCCGCAGCGGGGTCAAGCGGAGCGTTTGCGCGTTCTTGATCCCAATCTGTGCTGAGGGTAGCGTGAACAGCCTTTTATGAAACCGGTCACCATTTACGACACCACGCTGCGCGACGGCACCCAAGGAACGGGGATTTCTTTTTCCATCCTCGACAAGATTCGCGTGGCTCAGAAATTGGATTCGTTTGGTGTCGATTTCATCGAAGGTGGTTGGCCTGGATCGAATCCTCGCGATGCGGCTTTTTTTGCCGAGGCCGCCAAGCTCACTTGGAAAAACGCCCGTATCGCGGCATTTGGCAGCACCCGTCGCGGCAGCATTGCGGTTGAGGACGATGCCCAGGTGCGCGTGCTTTTGGAGGCGCAAACGCCGGTCGTCACAATCGTCGGAAAGACATGGTTGCTGCACGTCACAGAGGTTCTCAATGTCACTGCCGAGGAGAACCTCTCCATGATCGCCGACACGGTGGCTCATCTTAAAAAACACGGCCGCGAAGTCTTCTACGACGCCGAACATTTTTTCGACAGCTACAAGGATGATCCTGAGTATTCCCTGAAAACACTCCGCGCCGCGAGGGATGCCGGAGCCGACCTGCTCGTGCTCTGCGATACAAACGGCGGAACCCTGCCCGGCGAAATTCACCGCATCACCTCTGCGGTGATCGCCGATCTCAAATGCCCGGTCGGCATCCATACCCACAATGACTGCGGACTCGGCGTCGCAAACGCCCTCGCTGCCATAGAAGCCGGAGCCTGTCAGGTTCAAGGAACCATCAACGGCTACGGCGAACGCGTAGGAAATTGCAACCTCACGACTATTGTTCCGACGCTGCAGGCGAAAATGGGAATCCCTTGCGTGCCTGATCTCACCGCACTGCGCGAAGTTTCCCGCTTCGTCGATGAGTTGGCTAACGTGCCACAGGACATCCGGGCCCCGTATGTCGGCACAGCAGCCTTCACGCACAAAGGCGGCCTCCATGTTCATGCCGTGCAAAAAATCTCCCGCACCTATGAGCACATGGATCCGAGTCTTGTTGGCAACTCCCAGACGATCCTTGTCTCGGACATGTCAGGACAGAGCAACATCCTCGCAAAAGCTGCAGAGCTCGGATTCGAATTCCAAAAAGGCGCGCCAGAAGTTTCGGCCATCTTGAAAAAAGTGAAGGAGATTGAAGCGCAGGGCTATGAGTTCGAGGCGGCAGACGCCTCCTTCGCGCTCCTCATACGCCGAACGCTGGGCCGCCACACTCCGCTCTTCGATCTCAAAGAATACCACTGCTCGTTCCGCCAATCGAATCAGCATGAGTTCACAACCTGCGAGGCCACGGTCAAACTTCATGCCTCCGGTCGCCCCGAATACACGGTGGAGGAGGGCGACGGTCCCGTGAATGCCCTCGACGCCGCCTTGCGCAAGGCTTTGCGGCCTTTTTACAGCTGGATCGATCAAGTCCGCCTTACAGACTACAAGGTCCGTATCATCGACGGCACGCGCGGCACAGCCGCCAAGACACGCGTCCTCATTGTTTCAACCGATGGCCACACGACCTGGGGCACGGTGGGGGTCTCCGACAATATCATCGAGGCCAGTTGGCTTGCGCTGGTAGATAGCTACGAATTTTACAGCCTGCGCGCGAATCCCTGAGAGTTTCAGGCTTCCGGTTGACCGTAAAACTTCACGCCCATCTCGATCTTATCGCGTCCGTTGGAAAGGCGCCACTTGTTGGTGTCTCGAAGGGAATAAATGCAACCGCAGTATTCCTGCTGATAAAAATTCTCACGCTTTGAAATCTCCAGCATCCGCTGGGCTCCACCGCCCTTGCGCCAGTTGAATGTCCAGTAACTGATGCCGGGATATTTTGCTGCTGCACGCTCTCCACATCCGTTGATCTGGTCCATGTCCTTCCAACGGGAAATTCCCAGACAACTTGTGATGACTGGGAATTCATTTTCATGTGCGTAGAGGGCTGTTCTTTCAAAACGCATGTCGAAGCACATTGTGCACCGGGCGCCTTTCTCCGGCTCCCACTCCAACCCTTTCGCGCGGGCGAACCAGTTGTCCGTATCATAATCCGCGTCGATGAAGGGAATGCCCTCCTTCTCCGCAAAGCGGATGTTTTCCGATTTGCGCAGTTCGTATTCTTCCCTCGGATGGATATTCGGATTGTAAAAATAAATCGTGTAATCAATCCCCGAAGCGGCCATCGCCTCCATCACTTCTCCAGAACATGGAGCGCAGCATGAGTGCAGCAGGACTTTCTTTTCTCCGCCTGGCGTTTCGAGGATGGGTCTCGGATTCATAATGACTCTTTACTCCAAGATTGCAGTGGATTTGACAAGCCGCCAGCGCTCTGGGTTTCTCGAAGTCAAATCCAAATAACGACTATCAATCGGGGGGCTGGATTTTCAACTCGGACCGGATAAGCTTCCTCTCCATGAAGTATATTTTCGTGACCGGCGGTGTTGTGAGTTCTCTGGGAAAAGGCTTGGCGGCGGCATCACTCGGCACGCTGCTTGAACTGCGCGGTCTCAAGGTCGTTCTCCAAAAGCTAGACCCCTACCTCAATGTCGATCCGGGCACGATGAATCCTTTCCAGCATGGTGAGGTCTATGTTTTGGCCGACGGCGCCGAGACCGACCTCGATCTCGGACACTACGAGCGCTTCACAAATTGTGTCCTCACCCGCGCTAATAATCTCACCAGTGGCCAAGTTTATGAGACCGTTCTCGCCAAGGAACGCCGTGGCGACTACCTCGGCAAGACCGTTCAGGTCATCCCTCACATCACCGATGAAATCAAAGCCCGCATCCGCGAAGTCGGCGTGAACTCCGGGGCGGATGTCGTTATAACCGAAATCGGTGGCACCACTGGCGACATCGAGGGGCTTCCTTTTCTCGAAGCCATCCGCCAATTCATTCTCGAAGCAGGTACAGGCAACGCGATCATCATGCATGTCACCCTCGTGCCATTCATCAAGGCGGCGGGTGAACTCAAAACCAAGCCTACCCAGCAAAGCATCGCCAAGCTTCGTGAGATCGGCCTCCAACCGCAGGTTCTGATTTGCCGCACCGAGATGCCGTTGGATGAAGATGTCCGGCAGAAATTGTCCCTCTTCTGCAATGTGCCGCTGGATGCAGTAGTGGAAGCAGGCGATGTCGACCACACGATCTATGAAGCGCCTTTGAACCTTCGCGAAGAGGGGCTCGATTCAACAGTCTGCCGTCTCCTCAATCTTCAAACCAAAGAACCCAACCTCACCGACTGGAAACGCTTTGTTCAACGCGTAATCTCCCCCAAGAAACGCGTCCGCATCGCTATCGTTGGAAAATACATCGAGCTTCAGGATGCCTATAAAAGCATCTACGAATCTCTTACTCACGCCGGAGCCGCGAACGACTGCGGCATCGATATGGTTCTTGTGGACGCCGAGGACATCGAGATCGAGGGAGCTGAGAAGTATTTGCAAGGTGTCGCCGGTGTTCTCGTTCCCGGCGGCTTTGGCGACCGTGGCGTGGAAGGCAAGATCAAAGCCGCCCGCTACGCGCGCGAATCGCGCACTCCCTTTCTCGGCCTCTGCCTTGGAATGCAGGTGGCCACCATCGAATTTGCCCGCAACGCCTGCGGCCTCGAGAGCGCCAATAGCACGGAATTCGACCCCAATACAAAAAATCCCGTCATCGCCATCCTTGAGGAACAGAAAGATGTGACCGACAAGGGAGGATCCATGCGGCTCGGCACCTGGCAGACCAAGTTCCTCGAAGGTTCCCACGCCCATCAGGTTTATGGAAAAACCGAAGCCTCCGAGCGCCATCGCCATCGCTACGAGTTCAACATGAAATACCGCCAGATCCTTGAGGAAAAAGGGTTCGTCATTTCCGGAACCTCACCCGACGGCAACCTTGTCGAGTTGGTGGAACTCAAGAACCACCCATGGTATTTAGCCTGCCAATACCATCCCGAATTCCAATCCAAACCCAACGCGCCACATCCGCTCTTCAAGGCCTTCATCACCGCATCCCTCGCAAACGAGGAGTGACCGAACCTTGGCTGCGCGGGGTTGCTGAATCGGAGGGTATCATCTGACCATGGAGTCTCTGAAAATCGCCATCCTACTCCTCCTCGGGGTCATATATCTGAAGGTGGCTTTACAAGCTGCGAGGTCGGCTTTGGCACACGGGTATTCCTTCCCCACGCAAGTCTGGAAATGGCCTGAATCCCTGCTCACAGCAGGCATCGTGCTTTTTTTTCTTCTGATGGCTATTCCATCCTTCACTGCCTCTCCCGGCCGGATCGACCTGAAGGCCATCGAGACCGCGCTCGGGCTCTACGCATCGATCATCCTCTTCGTTGTGGGATTTCTTGTTTTTCGAAATATGAACCCTATCGATGCATTCGGCCTGCGCTTGATTTCCTGGCGTCAGGGACTCGTAGCCGTGGTCTTAGCTCTGGCTCTACTCCTCCCGCCGATCTATGCATCCCAGTGGGTCGGATATTCCTTGTCCGGACCTCAAACCGAACCCCAGCCGATTGTTTCCTTCCTTATCGAACATCAGAGCCTCCGCGATCGCCTTTCTGTTATTTTAATAGCCGTCGTTGCAGCGCCCCTCACCGAGGAACTCGTCTTTCGAGGATGCCTCTACGGCTTTCTCAGGCAGACCGGCGGGAGGTTTGTGGCCATAGCTATCACCTCCGTATTGTTTGCTCTGATCCATGGACACATCCCCTCGCTTGCCGGATTGGTGATTTTGGCTGTGGGTCTCTCGCTTTTGTATGAGAAGACAGGATCGCTCTGGGCTCCCATACTCCTGCACGCCGCCTTCAACGGACTTAGCATCTACGGCACACTCCAATGGCCCGATCTCATGAAATGAAACTCTGCGCCGAGGACAAGCTGCTCCACGAACTCCTGCGCCTCGTGCCCGTTCCGCAGGATCAACCGCTCGGCCCGGGTGACGACTGCGCCGCCATCAAGTGCGGAAAACCCGGGACGCTCATTCTACTCAAAACAGATTGCATCGCAGAGGATGTTCATTTTCTCCGTTCGCATGATCCCGCCAAAGTCGGCTGGAAGGCGCTCTGCCGTCCTTTGAGCGATATTGCCGCCATGGGAGGCACGCCTGCCCAAGCCCTCATCACCTTCTTTTCCCCCCCCGACCTCGATTCTACCTATTGGATAAAATTCTACCGTGGACTTGGCCGCGCCGCACGCCGCTTCGGTGTCACCATAGCCGGCGGTGAAATGTCCCGCCAAAAACACGGCATCGCCGTCTCGGTCATGCTCACGGGACACATTGACTCCAAGCACCTGCTCACCCGCTCCGGCGGAAAACCGGGCGATCTTCTCTTCGTCACAGGACAACTCGGCGGCTCCATCGCAGGCCACCACCTCAACTTCACCCCCCGGCTCCAAGAAGGCCAATGGCTCGCGAAAAATATCCACCCCTCCGCCATGATGGATATCAGCGACGGACTCGGCACCGACCTCTCCCGCCTCGCCAGAGCTAGCGGATGCGGATTTGAAGTCAACCCCGAGTCCATCCCCTGCCGCAAAGGATCCGACATCGAATCCGCCCTCTCCGACGGCGAAGACTACGAACTCCTCCTCGCCATCCCCCCCTCAAAAGCCCTGCTCCTCCAAAAATACTGGCCCACCGCCTTCCCCCAAACCCGCCTCAACCGCATCGGCACCCTCACGCCCCCTCAACCCGCTCCCCCCAACTGGCCCGGCGGCTGGGACCACTTCGAAAAAAATTAACCGCCGCTCCCAACGCCTGCGCCGCTCCCATCCTCACGACCAAAAATTTGGACGATCGTCCAAAAAGTTGGTTTTTAAAAACCGTAACCAAGTCTCGAAAAAACCGCATATTTTCCTTCCGATGCAGACCAGATGACGATTTCATGGCGTCCAAAAATTTGGACGATCGTTCAAA
>DGXZ01000037.1:24012-24921 GCA_002396485.1 Spartobacteria bacterium UBA5019 | reverse complement strand
GGACGATCGTTCAAATTTTTGGTTCATGCTTGGTCGCTGGAGTGTCTTGAAGGTGGGGGCGGATTCCTGAGTGCAGGAAGGAGGCTCTACTTTTCTATGAAGAGTTTTCTGAGGGTGCCGAGCACTTTCAGTCTTTCATCCCGGGCTTTGATGCCTTTGTAGCCTTTGGGAAGAAGTTGGAGGGGGAGGAACGGGTCTCTGTGCAGGATTTCGTGCCAGAGTCTCAATTCCTCGGATGCCCATTCGTTGAACTCCGCCTCGGTGCATTTTTGTTTGGGCGCGATTTTGAGGAGTTCGGCGTGGCGCGTGTAGAGTTTGTTGATCTTGACGAAGTCCCATGCGCTTTTGACAATTGATTCGTTGCCTGCGCCTCCGAGGAAAACGCCCTCGATGATGGCGAATCCTTTTTGGCTTTTAAGTTGGAGTCCTTTTTGACGAAGGCTCGCATCCAGTTGATGGGGGGTGATCCAGATGCTGCGTTGGAGGCAACCGAAGTTTTGGTGGCGCAGGGTGAGCCTGAGATCGTGCCTGGCTTTGCGTTGCGACTCGGGGAGATCGAAGGTGATGATCCTCCACTTGCCGTCCCATTTGGAGTTCCACAACGCCTCGGGGTCTAGCCTGCCGAGGGCGAGGAGTTTTCCCTTTTGCGTCAGGGTGATTGTTTTTTCTCCGACGCTCTCATCGAGTGAAATAAGCCCCTCGTTCTCGAGGCGATGAATCCGTCTCAAGAGTCCGTGCCTCCAGGCCCAGCCTTCGAAAGATTGGTCCATCGAGCGAAATGTGGGTCGCGCCATGATGTTCAGGCCCCACATCAAGGTATAGAGGAACAACTCCGTCTTTGGCTTCATGCCGCGTGAAGTAGCATTCGGTGCCGGACGCGCAACCCAAAAATTTGGACGATCGTCCAAA
>DGXZ01000037.1:0-23815 GCA_002396485.1 Spartobacteria bacterium UBA5019 | reverse complement strand
GATCGTCCAAATTTTTGGTTCGCGCCTGCGGGATGTTTTTTCCTCTCTTGAGTTCCCGTGTGAAATCCCTTTTCGTGTGCGGATGACTGTTCGCACACGATTTGCTCCTTCACCGACTGGTTATCTTCATGTGGGAGGGGCTCGCACGGCTCTTTTCAACTGGCTCTACGCCCGCCGACATGGAGGGAGGTTTATTCTCCGAATTGAAGACACGGATGAGAAACGCAACACGGCGGAGGCTCATCAGGTTATTTACGATGGTCTGAAATGGCTGGGTCTTGATTGGGATGAGGGGCCGGACATGGGCGGGGATTATGGTCCTTATCGCCAGAGTGAGCGGTCGGAGATTTATTCCAAATACCTCGCCCGATTGGAGGCTGGTGGCCATGTGTATGAGGATGGCGGCTCGATTCGCTTCCGTTCCCCGCGCAAGCCGGTGGTCCTTGAGGATATGGTCTGCAGGCGTATTGAGTTCGACATGTCAAATCCGGCGACGCACCCGGACATGACGATCCGGCGTCCGGATGGGTCTTTTATTTTCCATTTTGTGAATGTGGTGGACGACATCGAAATGAAGCTCACGCATGTCATCCGTGGCGAGGATCACCTCTCGAACACGCCCAAGCACATCGAGCTCTACAATGCGCTTGGCGAGAAGCCTCCGGTCTTCGGCCACATTCCGCTCATCCTGAATCACGAGGGCAAAAAGCTTAGTAAGCGTGATGGCGGTTCGAGCATTACATATTTCATGGAGCACGGCTATGCTCCCGAGGCGGTGGCAAACTATCTCTGCCTGCTCGGATGGTCTCCCGGCGAGAACCGCGAGAAACTCACCATGGAGGAAATCCTTGCGCTGTTCGACATCGATAAAATCAATCGCCGCAATGCCATCTTCGATCTTGATAAATGTTTTTGGCTGAACGGGCAGCATATCCTCTCGATGGGCTTCAACCGTTTTGTGGAGTTGGCGAAGCCTTTCGTAGACAAAGCGGGCATTGCCTATGGCTCGGAGGCTGAGCTTCTGGCGGCGCTCGCGATTGTGAAACCGAAGGTGAAGCACCTCAGCGATGTGCCGGACTGGATCGGATTCCTCTTTACTGAGGATTTCGCTTTTGATCCCGAGGCCGTCGAAAAAAGTTTGAAAAAAGCGGGTGCTGCTGGGCGTCTGCAGGCATTGATCGCCGCACTGACGAAGGTCGCGGATTGGTCCCACGCCTCGCTCGAGGCTGCGTTGAAGGAAACTGCAACGGCCTTGGGAGTGAAGACCGGCGAGTTGGTTCACCCTGCCCGCGTTGCTGTGAGCGGTCGCTCGGTTGGCCCTGGCCTTTATGAGATGTTTGTGGTGCTTGGCAAGGAGCGCACGCTGGCCCGCTTCGCGCGTGCTGCCTCGATGGCTGCAGCCTGATTTCTATGAGTGGCAAGGTCTCAGTCGCGATTGTCGGTGCCAATGGATATTCCGGCGAGGAGCTCTGCGCGATTCTGGCGAGGCATCCATCGGTCTCTGTTGTTGCGGTGACCTCTCGTCAGCATGCGGGCAAGCCTGCAGGCGAGGTGCTGCCGCGCCTCTCCGGGGTGGGGGAGTTTTCCAAACTGGTCTTCAGCGAACCTGCGATGCATTCGCTGCTTGGCTCCGGGGCCGAGTTTTTCTTTCTCGCCCTTCCCCATGGGTTGGCAGCGGAGTATGCCGTGCCGCTTTGGGAGGCTGGGAAAAGGGTCATCGATTTGAGTGCGGATTTTCGTTTGCGCGATGCTGAGGTTTACCGGGAATTTTACGGCGACCAGCATCCTGCTGCCAAATTACTCCCCGAGACTGTCTACGGTTTGCCTGAGTTGCACCGTGATGCAATACGCGCGGCCAAGCTTGTTGGGTCGGCGGGATGTTACCCCACATCGATTTTGTTGCCGTTGGTCCCACTCCTGAAAGCTGGCCTGATCGACTCCGGGGATATCACTGTGGCCAGCGCCAGCGGGGTAAGTGGAGCAGGTCGAAAGGCGGAGACAGCGCTTCTTTTTGGCGAGTGCAACGAAAGCTTGCGCGCCTACGGATTGCCCAAGCACCGGCACCTCTCGGAGATCGAGCAGGAGCTTTCACTGGCGGCTTCTCGGCAGGTCACGATCACCTTCACTCCGCACCTGGCACCTATGACGCGTGGAATCCATACAACGATCTTTTCACGCCTCGCGGCGGGGGCTTCGGCGGAGGCCATTTTGCCCGCGCTGGAGGCCTGCTATGCGAATGAGCCATTTGTTCGTGTTTCACAGAATCTCCCCGATACGAAAAATGTGACTGGCACTAATTTCTGCGACATTTCCGCAAGGTTCGATGCCCGCACGGGCATGCTGATCCTGCTTTCTGCGGAGGATAATTTGGTAAAAGGCGCCGCAGGTCAGGCGGTGCAAAACTTCAACCTCATGGCCGGACTCGACGAGACGGCTGGATTGCTATGATCGAAATCAAAAAAATCAAAGGCGGCGTTTGTGCCCCACGGGGCTTTGTTGCCGGAGCCGCCGGTTGTGGAATCAAGGCCGGCAAGGTCACACGCGATGATGTCGCAGTCGTCTTATCCGAAAGTGTCGCTACCTCGGCGGCGACTTTCACCACCAACAATGTCAAAGCTGCGCCTGTGCGCGTTTCGGCCGAGCATATCAAGGCTGGCAGCAACCGCGCTGTGATTCTCAACAGCGGCAATGCCAACGCCTGCACAGGCGAGGGGGGACTCAATGACGCCAAAGCCATGTGCGCTGCTGCTGCTGATCTTTTGGGACTGAAGCAAAAAGAAGTCCTCGTTTGCTCAACCGGTCGAATCGGTGTTCCCATGCCGATGGATCGCATTGCCAAAGGCATCGCCGCGTTGAAGCCAACCCGCAACGGAAGTGCAGCTTCTGCTGCTGCCATCATGACGAGCGATACCTTTGCCAAGGAATATGCCGTCGAGGTGAAAACCTCCAAAGGTTCGTTCCGTGTGGGAGGTATCGCCAAGGGTGCGGGAATGATCGACCCGAACATGGCTACCATGCTTTGCGTGGTAACAACAGATGCCAACATTCCTCAACCCGCTCTTCGGGCCGACTTGAAGCGCTCCGTGGCAAATTCTTTCAACCGCATCACCATCGATGGCGACATGAGCACGAATGACACGGTCATCCTGCTCGCCAATGGCCTGAGCGCCTGCACGCCAGACATGGCGGCATTTTCGCAGGCGCTGGATGAGGTCACCCGCGCCCTGGCTCGAATGATCGTAAGCGACGGCGAGGGCGTTTCGCGTTTTGTTGAGGTCGAAGTCACTGGCGCAGCTAACGACAAGCAGGCCCGCATCGCCGCCGAGGCGATCGCCAACTCCACGCTTGTCAAATGCGCCTGGGCCGGCGGGGATCCGAATTGGGGGCGAATTCTCGACGCTGTTGGATATTGCGGGGTGAAAGTCGATGACACGAAGGCCGATATTTTCTACGACAAGCTCGCCTCCGTGAAGGACGGCATCGCTGCCAAGACACCCTTTGAAAAGCTCCGCGCCATTGCCGCCAAAAAATCCTTCAAGGTCACGGTCGATCTCAAGCTCGGGAAAGGCTCCTACTATGTTTGGACCACCGATCTCACCGAAGAATATGTGCGGCTGAATCTCGGTGAATAATTTAATGCTCACCACACCCGAAGCCCGTTCCGAATGCCTCATCGAGGCTCTGCCCTACATCCAAAAATATCGCGGCCAGACCTTCGTCATCAAGTATGGCGGCTCCGCGATGGAGGACGACCAGATCGTTGATAAATTCCTGCGCGATGTCGTTTTTCTCGAGGCGGTCGGCATCAATCCCGTGCTTGTTCACGGCGGGGGCAAGGCGATCACGGCCCGCATGAAAGACGCCGGATTGCAGGCCCGTTTCATCGAGGGCCTCAGGGCCACCAATGCCACGGCAATCAAGATCGTGGAGGAGACACTCGACAAGGACATCAATCCCTCGATCGTCTCGACCATCAATGAATTCGGGGGCCGCGCGAAAGGCTTTTCCGGCAAGAATGTCTTCATCGCCCGCCAGCTTCAAAAGCAGGCTGTCATCGAGGGGGAAAAGGTGGATATCGGCTTCGTTGGGGAAGCCCAGGAGGTGAATGCCGGAGCTGTGAGCGAGGCGGTGCATGCGGAGATCGTTCCCGTCATCAGCCCAATCGGGGCGACGCCGGAGGGCGTTGTTTTAAACATCAACGCCGACATCGCCGCAGCGGCTCTGGCTGCCGAACTCCAAGCCGCCAAGCTGATCTATGTCACCGATGTTCCGGGCATCATGCGCGACGCCTCGGACCGCGAATCCCTCATTCCCAGTGTCACAGCGAAACAAGTCAAAAGCCTGATTCAGCAAAAGATCATCGCGGGCGGTATGATTCCGAAGGTTCTCTCGGCAATTTCTGCGATGGAACGTGGAGTTGGAAAAATCCACATGATTGGCGGCCACATTCAACATTGCCTGCTTCTTGAGATTTTCACCAATGCAGGTATCGGAACGGAAATCCTGCCGGACTGAGCCCAGCAAACTTCAGAGTGTCGATTGGGCTTCGTGAATCACCGACTGCCAGCGGTTTAAAAAAGTCCATTCCTCAGCCAGATTCGATATCGCTTGAGGATCGGTGAGGGGCAGCGACTTGGTTTTTTGCTCCATGTCCGTCGCCCGCTGGGCGAGTTCCTCCTGCAATGCCGCAAGATTTTTGCGTGTTTCGGCAGATTGCTTCTTTGCCACGGCTCGTGCCAAGGGACTTGTGGCCGAGGCTGTCGCAGACGCTACTTGTGTGGCGAGCCTTGCCGCTTCGCCGGTTCGCGAAAACAAATCCCAGTCCGGTTCGGGTTTTTGGGTGGATTGAAAGTTTGGAAACTCGAGCTCCAGAACATGTCGCAGCCTCGTCGCGGGTTTTTCCAGAATGCGGCGCGCTAGGTTCAGACGGGTGGCGCGGTTTCCATCGCCTTGAGATTTATCCGGATGGCACTCAGCCATGAGCAGGTGGTGACGCGATTTCACCTCCTCGGCCTCGACCCATGCAGCGCGAGCGAGGCCGAGTTCGGCGAAATGGTCACTCACGCCGAAAAACTCTCGCCGCAGGAGCAGTGGGCCACGGCATTGGGATTCGTCACTTTGAATCCGCCTTTCTGGAGGTCATCGCTGAAGTCGAGTTCCGATCCGCTCACAAAGAGTGCGCTCTTCGGATCCACGACCACGCGCACTTGATTCGACTCGACCATGATATCCCGGTTGGCGGGGCCATCCACGAGATCCATCTTGTATTGAAGGCCCGAGCAACCGCCGCCGATCACCGCCACGCGGAGAGCGCCTTTGGGGCGGCCTTGCTTCGTTAGGAGTGAGCGTAGGCGATTGCTTGCTGCATCCAGAACGCGGATGAGTTTTTCGTTACCGACTCTGAATTGGACAGCTTCCATCGATTATTAGTAATACACCAGTTTTTCAACGCCGCGATGGTATTGCAGGGCTTACACGATAGAGACCTGGATCGCTCCACTCGCCTGGAAAGCCGTAGTCAAACGGCGCTGCGCCCCAGAAGAATGGGTCGTTGAAATACGGATGGCTGTCCCACTTGCTTCCGCCGAGTTGATTACGCTTCGAGGCCTCGTAGTAGCCGATCGATTGCCCGAGATAGTTCACAAGAGTCGAACCCGCGCCGACATTGGTGAGTTGTTCAAGCTGTGCCGTGGTGAAACGGTAAGGAGCTTTGGTGCTTTTCAGGTAGGCCACGATGGCTTGGTCGGATACTCCAGCCTTTGACAGGCTCATGATGTCGTCAAAATCCAGAACGCGCCCAGCCTGCACCCGCTTTTGAGTGGATGCCGGAATGCCGTGTTGTGCCATTTGTGCGGCGATACCTGCGGGTGCCACCGCCTGCTGCGAGGTCGCGCAGGAACTCATGACAAAGGGAAGTGCAATGGAGAAAAGAATGACGGGAATGAATTTCATAGTCTGGGACCAATTCTCCCAAGCGTTCCAAGGTTTGCACGGCTTTTTATTTCCATGTGCATCGTTTGAGCGGGTGAGAAACCCCATTGACCTCATGCTTGTTATTTGGTAAAAATGCCAAATAAATATGGACATTCAAGCATCACGCCTTTCTGCCAAAGACAGGTCTGTCATCGTCAAAGCGATGGCTAACCCTACGCGTCTGCTGGTGATGGATGTTCTCACGCAGGGAGAGAAATGTGTAAACGAGCTCACGAATCTTGCGGGATGTGATGTTACGACACTCTCCAAGCATCTTGCTTTGATGAGGCGCGCGGGTTTGTTACAGTGTGAAAAGCGCGGGGTGAATGTCTTTTACCAGATCGCTTGTCCGTGCTTTCTCGAATTCTTCCGTTGCATCGATCTGATCCAAACAAACCAAATTCACCTGAAGCGCTGCGAAGCGTGTTAGCAGGTTTGCTTTCATTGGCAAAAATACCAAATATATATCACATGAAATCCAGCTCCTTCGTCGCGTCCCTCAAACAAAATCCCGCCCTCAACCTCAGATTTGTGCTTCCGGATGGGGGACTTGTCCCCGCGCACGCCCACATCACTGAAGTCGGGCGTGTAGACAAGACCTTCTTTGATTGCGGAGCCACCTTCCGCAAGACCTCGTTTCTTTGCCTGCAGGCCTGGGTGGCCGACGACACGGACCACCGCCTTCCGGCTGGCAAACTTGCAGATATCATCGACCGGGCTGCTCCACTTTTCCAAGGTGATGACCTTGATGTGGAGTTGGAATACGAGGATGGGTTCATTTCCCAGTTTCCCGTTCATTCTGTATCGATTGATGGTGAGTGGGCAGTGATCACTCTCGGCACGAAACACACCGACTGCCTTGCCAAGGATATTTGCCTCGCGCCTTCGAATGAGCCCGAGGGCTGCTGCTCCGGTTCAGGGTGCTGCTGATTTTTTCTAAAAAACTAAACATGACGACCAAACCGATTGTTCTCATTCTCTGCACGGGAAACTCCTGCCGCAGTCACATCGCTGAAGGCATCCTGCGGGCCGCTGCGGGCGATCTCATCGAAGTCGCCAGCGCTGGCTCGAAGCCTGCCGGCTATGTGCATCCCAAGTCGATTGAAGTCATGCGCGAAATCGGCATCGACATCAGCTCACACCACTCGAAGCATCTCGAGGAGTTTTTGAGCCGCCCGGTTGATACCGTCATCACGGTCTGTGGAAATGCCGATCAGGCTTGTCCGATGTTTCCTGGCCAGATGAGGCGCTTTCACTGGGGCTTTAGCGATCCAGCGCATGCCGTGGGGACCGATGAGGAGGTTCTTGGCGAGTTCCGCCGTGTTCGGGATCAAATTCGTCTCGTTTTCGAAGCCTATGCCGCAGGTCTTCGTCAGGGGCAATGCCTCGTGAAATGAGTTCCAGCCAGATCGACACACTCCGCAAGTTTTTTGCGGAGCTCCTTGGCACCTTTGCCATGGTTTTCGCCGGAACCGGGGCCATTGTTATCAATGCAGAGTCTGGCGGAGCTATCACGCACCTCGGTGTGGCACTCACATTCGGGCTCATTGTTTTGGTGATGATTTATTCGCTGGGCGACGTGTCGGGCGCGCACATGAATCCAGCGGTGACCCTTGCCTTTGCTGTCGCAGGGTTGTTTCCCTTTGCCGCTGTCTTGATTTACCTCGTTGCCCAATTTTCAGGAGCATTGCTGGCGAGCCTCACACTTCACTTTTTGTTTCCACAAAACATAAATCTGGGTGCAACTCTTCCTGCCGGGGCGCCAATGCAGTCCTTTGTGCTCGAGGTGATTTTGTCTGGGATTCTGATGTTCGTGATCCTCAATGTTTCCCATGGAGCCAAGGAAAAAGGAATCACCGCTGGGATTGTGGTTGGGGCAGTCATTGCGCTCGAAGCGCTCTTTGCAGGTCCCATTTGCGGAGCCTCGATGAATCCGGCCAGATCGCTCGCGCCGGCCATTGTTTCTGGTCATCTCGAGCACCTCTGGA
Organism: Spartobacteria bacterium UBA5019; assembly: GCA_002396485.1. Classification (GTDB taxonomy): domain Bacteria; phylum Verrucomicrobiota; class Verrucomicrobiia; order Chthoniobacterales; family Terrimicrobiaceae; genus UBA967. The sequence continues at coordinate 15,854 of DGXZ01000037.1, read as the reverse complement.
TTTACTTGTCGGCGCCTGTCCTTGGGATGCTGATTGCGATTCCGCTGTTCAAAGCGGTTCGAGGCCCAACAAAGTAGATTGATTCGAGACTGTTCGGTGGATTTTGGGTGTTGCTGAAAGAAATTATGTCGGGCCAATAATCGAAACACCTTCGGCAAACAGCTCGGCTAGCAAGTTGAAGTCATCATACGATGATCTCACTTTTCGGACGGCTGAGAGGCTCGCCGCCGCTGGTTTTGTTCGAAACAGAGCAAGACACTGTCCCGGACTGTGTCGGGTGGATTCGTAAAGGATGCCATCCGCTCCAGCATTCATCAGAGCTTTCGCCCACAAGCGGGAAATCTCATGGTCTGCTGAAAAACAGGCAGCTGTTTTCGCGCCGATTGCTCGCCTTGCAACAGCATCGCTTGCATTAAAAATTCGCAGACCTTTAGGATTGATCTTCAAGCGGTATTCCCAGCGGGATTTTAGGTCGCATTTGCTTATGGCCAAGTCATCAGGCATCCGGGCGTTCAAGTCGCGGCCAAGACCGCTTTCCCAAAAACAGGTTATCGGATTGGCTCCCAAATACAGCACATCACAGGGAAGATCTGGTCCACTGAAGCGCCCGGCGGCATTTGTGAATGCGGTTGGCAGGCGTAGAGATTTTTGATGGTTTCGCCACCAGTCCACGGGAATCATCAGTTCCCAGCGGATTTTGTTGTTGTCTAAGAAGTCCGGGGCATTCGGTCTGCCCGGATCTTCAGTTGGCATAAGTATCCGCTGCAGAGATCATTTCCGATGCTTTCGAAGGGGTTTGCAGGACGTGCATCAGAAATGGGATTCCCCCCATCTCCTTGCGGCGGGCGGTGAGAAAGGCCAGAGCCGACCAGCCATCAGGAATTCGCTTGAGGAGTTCGGGGATCCAGTCGCGCACAGCCGCGCCATCCAGTTGAAATTCCGGAAAGTAATCTCCCCTGCGATTTTCAAACGAGATGGCGAGCAGTTTACCCTTGAGCTTGAGATTGTGAACTGACTGCCGAGAAGCCATTCCAAGTCGTTCTCCCATTTCTTCCGAAGTTAGGAGGCGGCCAGCCACCTTTAACACCTCAATTTGACTGGTCGTGCCGCGTTTTTTTAATGCGGCACGGAGGGATTCAATGTCTGCATCTTTGGCTGGGTGGATCGTGAGGTATGATGCAAAGACTTCGGCGAGGTCGCCAGCGGAAAGGTTGAATTTGGCAAGGAGCTGAAAGACAGCTTGTTTATCAAAGTTTGGGTCTACTGATAGCTCTTTGGACATAGTGGACGAGTAATCCTAATTCGTCCATTTGTCAAGCCGGCTACATACGGTCGGTTGGCTTTCTAAAGCGTGGAAGCGTTTTGCAGTGCTTGGAGGGATGCCAGAGCGCATCCTTCGTTCAGGGAGGCCTCGGCCAGATTCCATCCGGCTTTGAGATCAGGGGCTTTCCCCGCAACGACCAAGGCGGCGGCCGCGTTGATTTGCACCGCTTGGCGCCTTGGGCCGCGATCCGAGCCATCGAAAATCGAGATCAGAATTTCTGCGTTTTCTGCGGCATCGCCTCCGAGGAGGGACTCGGGTTTGATGAGGCCCACTTCCAAATCCTGGGGCTGAATTTCAAACTCGCTGAGCGAACCTTTTTCGACTGCCATGACCATGGTTTTTCCAACTGGGGAAACTTCGTCTATTCGGAGTCCATCGGGGCCTGTTCCATGGGCGGCCCATGCGCGGGTTCGACCCAGGTCTTTGAGGACTCTTGCATAGGTCTTCACGAGGTCGGGGTTGAAGACGCCCGCGAGTTGGAACTCCGGACGGGCTGGATTGAGCAGCGGGCCGATGATGTTGAAAATGCTGGCACTGTTGCGCGCGGCGAGAAGCTTTCTGACTGGCACAACGGCGCGAAATGCTGGATGGCAGGCTGGTGCGAAGAGAAAACAGCAGCCTGCATTCTCCAAAGCGCTGGCTGTCGCATCCGGTGTGAGGTCTATGCGCACCCCGAGGGCTTCAAGCACATCGGCGCCGCCTGATTTTGAGGTGATGCCCCGGTTCCCGTGTTTGACGACTCTGACTCCTGCTCCGGCGACCACGAACATGGAGGCGGTCGAGATGTTGAAAAAGCCGGCGCGGTCTCCGCCTGTGCCGCAGACATCGATACAGCCCTCGCCCGAAAACGGCAACCTCACCGCCCGTTCAAGAAGCACCTCAACGAAGTGTGCAATCTCCCCGGCGGTCTCACCCCGTTTGTGCAGTGTTTCGAGAAACTCCGCGCGAACCTCGATGGATTGGGCCTCATCGAGGAGCAAGTCACAGGCTGTTTGTATCTCGGAAAGGGTGAGGGGATTTCCCTCCTCTGCTCTTCGTGTGAGGCTGGGCAGCGTCATCCCAAGTGGATATCAGGGCACTTTGACCGGCTTGAGCTTCCAGATGTCCTTCGCGTATTCGCTGATCGTGCGATCGCTGGAGAACTTGCCGACCCGTGCGGTGTTGAGGACGGCCATTTTCGCCCAGCGTGCTTTGTCTTGGAATGCGGCGGAGACTTTTTCCTGCGCGTCGCTGTAGGCGGCGAAGTCTGCAAGGCACAGGTAGGGATCGTGGTAGATCAAGTTGTCGCGCAGAGGAGTCAGGATGTCGCGGCTTTCGTCTCCTGTGAAGTAATCCGATCCGAGCCAATCGATGATGGCGGCGAGCTCGGGATTGGCGCGGTAGTAGTCGCCGGGGTTGTAGCCCTTGGCGAGGAGTTCGTGGACTTGCTCGACGGTATTGCCGAAGATGAAGATGTTTTCTTCGCCGACTTCCTCAAGGATTTCGACATTGGCTCCATCGAGGGTGCCGATGGTCAGTGCACCATTCAGAGCGAGTTTCATGTTGCCTGTTCCCGAGGCCTCTTTTCCGGCGGTGGAAATCTGCTCTGAGAGATCGGCAGCTGGAACTATGCGCTGCGCCAGCGAGACGCGGTAGTTCGGCATAAAGGCCACTTTGAGTTTGTCCTGGATGCGGGTGTCGGTGTTGATCTTCGAGCCGACGGCGTTGATCGCTTTGATAATCCGCTTGGCCATTTCATAGCCTGGAGCGGCTTTGGCAGCAAAAATGAAAACGCGCGGCGGAATGTCGAGGTCGGGGTTTTGCAGCAGACGGCGGTAGAGCGCGAGAATGTGCAGGAGATTCAAATGCTGGCGCTTGTATTCGTGGAGGCGCTTGATTTGAACATCGAAGAGCGCCGAGGGATCCACTTTCACGCCGCATTCATCGAGAATTCTGTCGGCGAGGCGCACCTTGTTGGCGTGTTTGACCGCCATGAATTCCTCTCGGAAGGAAGCATCGTCCGCGAGCGGCTCTAGCTTGCGAAGTTTGTCGAGGTCGCGCTCCCATCCGTGCCCGATGTGGCGGCAAATGAGGTCCGAGAGGCGTGGGTTGCAGGCCACGAGCCAGCGGCGGGGCGTGATGCCATTTGTTTTGTTTTGGAATTTCTTGGGATAGAGAGCGTCGAATTCCGGGAAGAGTTGCTCTTTCAGGAGCTGGGTATGGAGGGCGGCAACACCATTGACTGAATGGCTTCCGACAACGCTGAGGTGTGCCATGCGGACCATTTGGTCCTGCCCCTCCTCAATGAGTGAGAGCTTGCGTTTCTTCTCCGTGTCTCCGGGCCACTTGGCTTCCACTTCTTCGAGGAAGGCTTTGTTGATTTCGAAAATGATCTGCAGATGGCGTGGGAGGACTTTTCGGAAAAGGCCGACACTCCACTTTTCGAGCGCCTCGGGCATGAGTGTGTGGTTTGTGTAAGCAAACGTGCGGCGCACGATGCCCCAAGCTTGAGGCCACGAGAGTTCCTTTTCGTCGATCAGAAGGCGCATGAGCTCCACGACTCCGATGGCGGGGTGTGTGTCGTTGAGCTGGATGGCCACTTTATCCGGGAAGGTTTCCCAATCGGTGTTGTCTTTTTCGAAGCGGCGGATGATGTCTCTGAGCGAGCAGGCGACAAAAAAGTATTGCTGGATGAGGCGGAGTTCCTTGCCAGCTTCGGTGTGGTCGTTGGGATAAAGAACCTTGCTGACCGTCTCGGCCATGTTTTTCTGCTGCACGGCTTGCTCGTAGCCGCCACGGTTGAAAGCATCGAAATCAAATTCCTCGGGGGCTTTGGATTCCCACAGGCGCAGGAAATTCACCGTTTCGGTGCCATAGCCGGGAATCGGAATGTCATAGGGAATGCCGATGAGCTTGCGGAAGTCCGACCACACGCTGCTCGTCTCACCAAGGGCGTCGGTGTGAGTCTCGACATAGCCGTAAATCGGGATTTCCTGGGAATGCTGCGGGCGAATGATTTCCCATGGCGAGCCGTATTGAATCCATGCATCGGGGAGTTCCACCTGATAACCGTTGCGGAATTCTTGTTTGAAAAGACCGTATTCGTAGTGAATGCCGTAACCGACCGCAGGAAGGTCCAGCGTGGCGAGGGAGTCCAGAAAACAAGCCGCCAGACGGCCAAGGCCGCCATTGCCGAGTGCCATGTCATATTCCTCATCGCGCGTCTCTTCCAGTGGATGGCCGAGGCTCTCCAACGCGGCGGAGACCTCCTGGAGGACGCCGGCATTGATCATGTTGTTCACGAAAAGCCGTCCCATGAGGAATTCCATGGAGAGATAGTAAACTCGGCGCACATTGCCTTCCGAGTGGACAGCGAGCGTTTTTATCATGCGCTCGATGATGACTTTTTGAATGGCTTTGGAAGTAGCGATCCACCATTCGCGGCGGGAGGCTGATACGGAATCGCGGGCGAGGCCGAATTTCAGTTGGTCGATGATTTCCTGCTCAAAGCTGATTGATTTATCCTTTTTCATAATTGAATGCCCTGTCCCCTTTTATTGGACCTGACTGACTCGGCGAGCAAAAAGTCATTCTTTGAAGAGCACTCTCAGCCGATGAGCGCTTCGAGTTCGCGGACTCTTCGCGAAAATAGATCTAGCGTCGCCTGCACCGGCGCTGGTGTGCTCATGTCCACACCGGCCTCGTGCAGGGTTTCCACCGGAAAGCGGCTGCCGCCACTCCTAAGAAAGCCGAGATAGCGCGTGGCATCTCCGGTATCCAAGACCTGGGTAGCCAGTGCAACAGCCGCCGAGAGGCCTGTGGCGTATTTGTAAACGTAGAAGGCATTGTAGAAATGGGGGATTCTCAGGCATTCCAGCTCCAGTTCCCCGTCGATCGCGAACTGCGGGCCGAAGTAGTCGGACAAGAGCTTGCGATAAATCGCCTTGAAGCTCTCCAGCGTGAGCGCTTCACCTGCCTCCTCGGCGGCGTGCGCTTCACGCTCAAACTCGGCGAACATCGTCTGGCGGTAGAGTGTGCCCCGGATGTCATCGATCTGCCGGTTTAAAATGAATGCCTTCATCGAGCGGTCATCGGTGGTTTTCAGCAAATGCTCGGTGAGCAGGACCTCGTTAAAAGTCGACGCCACCTCAGCCAGGAAGATCGGATACCCGTAGTTCTGGTAAAGCTGCGTTCCCCGTGCATACCACGTGTGCATCGAGTGCCCGGCTTCGTGGGCGAGTGTGTAGACATCTGAAAAAACATCCGCCTTGTAGTTCATCATGATGTAGGGCGGACTCGAGTAAGTGCCGTAGGAAAAAGCCCCGCTGCGTTTGCCTTTGTTTTCGTAGCGGTCGCACCAGCGTCCGCCGCGCAGGCCATGGGCCAGGCTTTCCATGTATTCCGAACCCAGCGGCGTGAGGGAGGCCATCACACGCTCGACGGCTTCATCCCACGACACATTGGTCTTCACATTTTCGACCATGGTCACATAGGTGTCGTAGTGGTGGATTTCTTCGAGCTTCAGCACCCGGCGACGGAGTTCGAAATAGCGGAAAAGCGCATCCAGATTGCCCCGCACGGTGGTAATAAGGTTGTCGTATATCGTGGTCGGCACGTCATCGGCGAAGAGTGCAGCCTCACGCGCCGAGGGATAATTTCTGGCCCGGGCGTAGAAAACATCGGCGCGTACCGAGTTGGCCAGGCTGGATGCCAGGGTGAACCGGTGCTCCGAAAATTCCTTGTAGAACTGGTGGAACGCCACTTTGCGCACTGCTGGATCTCGCTGTTGAAGGAAGGAAGAGAATGAACTCTGGGTCAGCTCCCGATCATTGCCCTCGCCATCCTTCAGCGTTCCGAAAAGCATGTCGACGTTCGTGAGTTGCGAGAATGTCTCACTGTGTCCACGCACGGCAGATGACCCCAGTGCCAGCAATCGTTCCTCGGCCGCGCTCAGAGTATGCAATTTGCGGCGACGCAATTTGCGCAGCGGAATTGTCCAATCCGCCAAGGCGGGATCAGCAAGGAAGGCCTCGAATTCACCATCGGGGATTTCCTGGATTTCCGGCGAGATAAATGAAAAGGCCTCTCCGACGCGCACCATCAGGCTGTCGAGACGGGCCTCACGCGCGAGTGCGTCGGCATTTGAGCTGTCACCTGAAACGCTCAAAGCCGCGTATTGATTGAGTTGATCGACAAGCAGGTCGATGCCTTTTTCAAATTCCAGACACTTCGCCAATCCCGCTGCAGACTCCTTTAGCTTGCCCCGAAAGCTTGTGACGCCCTCATAGGACTTTTGCAGTTTCGAAAAATCCTCCTCCCAGCCCGCATCGCTTGTGTAGAGAGGCGTAAGGTCCCACTTGTCGGATTCTGGAATTTCGGTGCGGAGTGGCGTGTGCGCGCTGGACATAAGACCTGCAAACTACCACGGGCGGGCAATCGCGCAAAAGCCAGAATCCCCTCTGCGGTGCAATCAGGGCTTATGGAAGTCCGCAATCGTCTCCCAGAGGATTTTTTCTTTTTCACCCGGCGATTCGGGAACCGTGATGCGCACTTCGGCGAAGAGGTCGCCTCGCGTGTCAGCGGTGAGCGGCATGCCCATATTCGGCAAGCGAAACTTTTTTCCCGACTGCGTGCCTGCAGGGATCTTCAGCTTCACGCGTCCACTCAGCGTGGGAACTGTGACTGTGCATCCGAGAACGGCATCCCATGCGGGAATTTCAAGGTCGTAATTGAGATTGGCGCCCTCGATTTCAAAGTCCGGGTGGCGTTGGTATTTGACCCGCAGGTAGAGATCCCCCGCGCCGCCGCCTGATGCGCCCGTGCCGCCTTGGCCGGCGAGGCGAATGCGCTGACCGTCGCGGATGCCTTTGGGTATTTTCACCGTGAAGGTCTCGATCTTCTTGGATCCACCCCGGCGAAAAGAAACCGGGCGCGAAGAGCCGTTGAGGGCTTCCTCCAATGTCACCAAGATATCAGCCTCCGCATCCTGACCGCGCTGCGGAGCCTCCTCGAAGCCGGCGCGTGTTCCCCGGCGTCCACCGAACATCTGCTCAAAAAAGTCGCTGAAGCCCGTTCCACCAAATTGGATGTCCTCCTCAAAAGCCGCCGCGCCTCGTTTGCCGCTGAAGCCACCAGCTCCCGCAGGGGGCTGCCAGCCGCCGCGCTGTTGAGGTCCGTGTTGCCAATCCGCTCCGAATTCATCGTAGCGCTTGCGTTTCTCGGGGTCGCCGAGCACCTCGTAAGCTTCGTTGATTTCCTTGAATTTTTCCTCGGCCACTTTCTTGTCCTTGGCCGTGTCGGGGTGGTGTTGCCGCGCGAGTTTGCGGAACGCGCTTTTGACTTCAGCCTGGGTTGCGGACTTGGAGACTCCGAGTGTTTGGTAGTAATCGCGGAATTGCGCTGACATCTGTTCGTGAATTTGCTCTCGGCATTCTGACCATTTTATTCATTCTGTCCAACCCATGCTTGATATCCGCACTCTTCGGGAGCACCCCGACCTCGCCAAGTCCCGCCTCGCGTCCCGCAACGCCGACTATTCCAAAACCATCGATGCCATTCTTGCCATCGACGCCGACCGACGGGCATCGGAAACCCGCTTGCAAGGCCTCCAGAGCGAGCGCAACCGCCTGAGCAAGGAGATCGGAAAACTCCGCGCCCAGAAGCAGGACTCCGCAGCATTGGAAGCCGAGGTGAAATCCCTCGCCGACGAGATGCAGGCCCTCACTGAGAAATCCAATACCCTCTCCGATGAGCAAACCGCCTTGCTGCTTGTTCTGCCCAATTTTCCACAGCCTGCCGTTCCGGTTGGCAAAGAGGCGGCTGACAACCCCGAGATCCGCGTCCATGGAAAAAAACCAGCAATCGCCAATCCCAAGGATCATGTCGCCCTTGCCGAGGGCCTCGGTCTCATCGATCCCGACCGCGCCGTCAAAATCAGCGGCAGTGGTTTCTCTGTCTACATGGGCCAAGGCGCAAAGCTCGAGCGGGCGCTTCTGAATTTCCTCCTCGATCTCCACACGCGCGACCACGGCTACACCGAGGTCAGCCCGCCTTTCGTTGTGAAGCGGGATTGCATGGTGGGCACTGGCCAGTTGCCGAAATTCGAAGAGGACATGTATGGCATCGATGGCGGAGGGCTCTTTCTTGTCCCAACCGCCGAAGTCCCCGTAACGAACCTTCACCGCGAGGAGATCGTCAACGCAGCACAGTTCCCCATCAAATACGCCGCCTACACGCCCTGCTTCCGCCGTGAGGCGGGATCAGCAGGTCGAGAGACGCGCGGACTCATCCGCATGCACCAGTTCGACAAGGTGGAGTTGGTAAAAATTTGCGCACCTGAGCAATCGGCAGCCGAACTCGAGGCCCTCACAGCAGATGCCGAGCGCGTTTTGCAGGCTCTCGGTCTTCATTATCGTGTCATCGAACTGTGCACCGGAGACATGGGATTCGGCGCCGCCAAGACCTACGACATCGAAGTCTGGGCACCCGGCCAGAATGCTTATCTGGAGGTTTCCAGTTGCACGAATTTCGAGGATTTTCAGGCTCGCCGCATGAACCTTCGCTTCAAAGGTGAGGATGGAAAAAACAAGTTCTGCCACACGCTCAATGGTTCCGGCACGGCACTCGCCCGACTCTATGTCGCCCTTCTCGAAAATGGCCAGCAGCCCGATGGCTCCGTCCACATTCCCGCCGCGCTCCAACCCTATTTCGGTGCCTCAAAAATCTCCAAGTAGCCAAGCACCTGTCGATGCCGTGGTGGCATCCCTCGCTGAGTCGATGGCAGGAGTTCCCAAGCGAAAAAAACTCCTCGTCGGCGTCTCCGGTGGCCGCGACTCGATGGTTCTGCTCCACGCGCTCCTGGCGGCGGGTTTTAAAAACCTCGTCGTTTGCCATCTCAACCACACCCTGCGGGGGGGGAGTTCGGATGCGGACGCCCGCCTTGTCGTCAGCGAGGCGCGCCGCCTGAATCTTCCCGTCGAGCATGCCAAGGCGCGGACTGCGGAGTTCGCCACATCCCAAAAAAAATCTGTCGAACTGGCCGCCCGCCAGTTGCGCATGGCCTTCTTCGAGGAATGCTCTGCCCGGGCAAAAACAAAATCCCTCGTCCTCGCCCACCATGCTGATGATCAAGTCGAGACCTGTCTGTTCAATTTCCTCAGAGGCACGGGCGCTGCTGGACTCGGGGGCATGAGACCGGTTTCCCAACTCGGAAAACTCAGCGTTCACCGCCCGCTTCTGGGTGTCACGCGCACGCAAATCGAAACCTTCCGCAAACAGCAAAAAGTCCGCTTCCGCGAGGATGCGACAAATGCCGGTCTCGAGCACACGCGAAATAAACTCCGCCACCGTGTCATGCCGCTCCTTGTAGAAGTCATTGGTGAGTCGTATCGCTCCGCCATTCTCCGCGCTGCAGAAATCCTCCGTGGCGAGGAGGAATTGATTGTGTCTCTCATGCCTCCAAGCCAGCCGGAGCTCGACTGCAAGCAGCTTCGTGCCATGCACCCGGCCATGCAGTCCCGTGTCATCCTACGCTGGCTCCGCGAGTGTGGCGTGCCTGAGGCCGGACACGCCGAGACCCGCCGCGTTCTCTCACTCCTCGATGCCGTCAACGGTCCCGCAAAAGTGAGTCTCCCCGGAAATCACCACGCCCGCCGGCGCAGCGGTGTTCTCTTCTTGGAATCGGGGGACGCTTGAATCTTCGCACCGCATTCCAGACCGGCCTCCGTGCCGCCCGTGCCAACCTCCTGCCGGGCCTTCTCCTGCAGGCGCTCATGCTTTGCTTCCTCGCAGCCTATCTTCTCCACGATGGCACCTATGCCTTCCTGACCAGGGTGGGGGAGGTGCGCCAGGAAATGAGTTATGGGTTTTCCCTTGGGACCTATATTATCTCAGGCGCTCTTTTCCCCGAGTTGCTCCGCATTGTCTTCTTTCAAAAAGGCCGTCTCCTGCGCGCAAACTTTTGGAACTTCCTCACCGCAGCTCCACTCTGGGCCGGACTCGGAATGCTCGTGGACTTCTTCTACCGCTGCCAAAATGAATGGTTCGGCACTGGAAATGCCTGGCAGATCGTCGCCGCCAAGGTGCTGGTCGATCAGTTCCTTTACAGCCCGTTTCTGGCGAATCCCATCACCAATGCCTACCTCGCCTTCCGCGCTTCGGGTCTCAACGCCGCCACCGCTCGCGAAGTCCTCTCTTGGAATTTCTTCGTAGAAAAAATGGTTCCGACCCAGATCGCGGGCTGGGCCGTGTGGATTCCCGGCGTCTGCCTCGTTTATTTCATGCCGCCCCTCCTCCAATTGCCGACCGCAGTTTTGATTCAGTGCTTCTGGGTGCTCCTCCTCACCACCCTTCACGAACGCGAATCGGCCAAGTGATGCCGCCCACTCATCTCATTTCGGAGTAGTTGCCACCATGTAGGAACTCCGAGGTCCTCCTCGGCCCGTGACTCCAACTAAGCCAATGAGGGTGTTGGCGCGCTCAAAAGCAATGCCGTGCTTGTTGGCATCGCTTTAGACGACTGGGATGTAGCAAAATGCAGGTTGGGAATTTGTTCGCGAACCATCACGGTCGACGCTTCAGCTGAATTTCTCGGCGAGGCTCATTTTAATGAGGCTTTGATACGGGATATCTTTTCGATTGGCCTCTTGCTTGATGCGCCCCAGCAATGACACTGGCATCCGCAGAGAAATTGTCTCTGTAGAAAATTTCAAGTTCGTCATCGAAACCCGAACCGCGTTGGATAAATCCAGATGGTCGGTGCTTGTTTCCTCTTCACGAGCTACTTTTTTATCTTTGATCGAGCGCATAGGTTTTTCTTTCTCTTTTGTTCATCGGTCTGGCCGAAATCACACGCAACAAATTTTCCCTGACTGTGAAGGTGACACTCAACAACCGATTCCGATTCGAGTCACCAAATGCATGCCAGCGCATCTCCATTTGCGAATGTCGTTCGTCTTTTAAAACCAACACTTCATTCTGATTAAAAACAGATTCCGCCTCTTCGCAAGAGACACCGTGCTTGTCGATGCTCTTTAAAGCATTACCCGGGTCCCACTCGAAACCGGTTATTTGCGACCAGTCAATCACCCACATACTGTATACTTCAAAAGTATACATGCAAGTGATTTTTATTCAGCAAAAATTCGCAGCGATCGCTTCGGTGCGAACCACTGGCATTAGGATGCCCTCAAGCGCTTCGACTCGCTCGATCCACGGCGTGTCATGGAGCTCACCTTGGGGTTGCTCGTCTTGGGGAAAACTTCTCACAGAGCCACCAAGACACGAAGAAAAGTTCTCGCCTGGAACGCCGACGTCCTCGTCGGCATCAGCAGCTCATAGCGATGACACTGCGGCAACTCCGCCAAACCCAGTGCGTCAAAATGCGGGGCGAATTCTTGCGCTTAAATGATTCAAACGCATGATTAAACAATTAAATACTAGAAATTTATGCCCCTCTGAATCGATGCTGACACAAAATGAAAGGAAATGTTGCATGACCACCAGTTCCCCGGACGTCGGTTTCCCGACGGCTGGAGGGAGAAAACCTTCGGTCACAAAAAACACCGAAATCATCGCCGAAGTTCTCGATTGGACGCATGACTCTGCGGAGATTACCCGGCTCACCGACCGAAAGGAATTGTTCTATCGGGAAGTCTTCCGTGAACGCGGCGTAGAACCGCTCGCCGGCGTGCGCGAATGGCTCGCGTCCCACGCCGATTTTGTCGTGCACCGACTGGACGAGTTTACTGTCGCGCAACTTTCCGCTGCCGTCGCTGTCCGCCAGTGCGAAATTGTATAACTTTTTTGCAGTATAGGTCATTGAGCGCGTGTCATCGGGTTGTTAAATTAACACAATGAAATGTTCAATTGTTGGCATCGGCATCATCGGCTCTGGTCGTGCGGGGATGATTCACGCGCGCAATTTCGCTCGGCTTGTTCCCGGAGCATGCGTTGCAGCCATTTCTGATCCGGTTGCGGCGGCCCGCACGGCGGCGAAAACCGAGCTGGGCGAAGTCGCCGATTATGGGGACTACCGCGCACTACTCGACGACGCTTCCGTGCAGGGCATCGTCATCGCTGCGCCGACCGCGCTGCACCGCGAGATCGCCGTGTCGGCGGCGGAGCGTGGAAAACACGTCTTCTGCGAGAAGCCAATGGCCATGCATCCCGCCGAATGCGACGCCATGATTGCTGCTGCTGACAAAGCAAAGATTGTTTTGCAAATCGGTTTCATGCGCCGTTTCGACGACAGCTTCCGCGCTGCGCATGAACGCGTGAAGGCTGGCGAAATCGGCGACGTGGTGCTGGTAAAATCCTGCACGCACGGCCCGACATATCCGAAGCCGTGGATGTTCGACCTTGAACAGAGCAACGGCCCGCTCGCCGAAGTGTGCAGCCACGATATTGACACCTTGCGCTGGTTCACTGGCGGCGAGTTCACGGAAGTTTACGCCATCGCTGGCAATTACCGCACGCCGGAAGCCCGCGCCGCGCATCCAGATTTTTACGACCAGGTGCTGCTCTCCGCGCGCTTCAGCAACGGCGCGCAAGGCAGCATCACCGGAGCGCAGGGCGTTCAGTATGCCTATGATTCGCGCGTTGAAATCATCGGCACGCACGGCCTCATCAGCATCGGCAGCCTTAACTCAGGCACGACCCTCATCTGTACTCGCGACAAGGAACTGCGCCGCCCGTCGGTCGTCTCGTGGACGAATCTTTACCGTGACGCCTATCTTGCGGAGGACTTGGAATTCATCACCGCCATCCGCGAGCAACGGCCCGCCGCCGTCACCGGTCGCGATGGCCGCGCCGCCGTCGCCGTCGTCAACGCCGGCAACCGCTCGATCATCGAACGCCGCCCCATTTCACTCAACTAAGATTTTAGCTGAAACACCAATAAATCAAAACTTGAATAGAATATTATAAAAATATCATAAAATCATCAGGTTATGACAAAAATAATAGGCTGTGAGATTTTTACATATAATCCAGCATCCAAAAAACAAACAATAAAAATCCCTCCAAATGAACACCACGCCCCTCCATCCCCAGAGAGCCCTGCCAAGCCTGCCAAAACCGAGTTCATGGACTCAGCGCTTTGAATCTGTTCAATCCAATCAAAAACGACTCAAAACGAATCAACCGCGTGCCACTATTAGCTAAGTTTTAGAATAGGAGTTAACATGAAACCAGCCCCGCCTCAAACCGAAAACAAACCATCAAGCCATCTCCGAAAAGCAGTTTTTGGAGTTTCCCTTTTCACAATCGCCCTCATGTCAGCCGGACCGGTTTTTTCCCAAACCGTACAGCAGGGGGCGGTGCCGTCGAAACGGCCCGCGAATGTGCCCAGTACAAGCGACGCACAAACCCCATCCAGTAGCAATACCACCGCAGCTGCTGATAATGCGGTATCAAAATCGGATTATAAATCTCTTACGCTGGACCTTGCGCCTGCCAAATGGATATGGTACCCCGGCGACCGTGTATTGCCGAATACATTTATACTCTTCCGCAGGGCACTGGATCTGAAATCCAAACCTCGAAAAGCCACGGGCTGGATTCATGGTGAGAGCCGTTACTTGCTTGAAGTGAATGGCAAACGGGTACAATGGGGACCAGCCCCCAACGATCCGCGTTGGCCGGAAGTTGATCCATTGGATCTGACTGATAAACTCACAGCTGGAGAGAATGTTATCGGAACCACCGTGCTCTATTTCGGGCACGGCGACTCTACCTGGCCCATGGGGAGACCGGGTTTTATCTTCAAGCTGGAGATAGAATATGAAGATGGAACCAAGGAGATCGTCGTATCGGACACCACCACCTGGCATTGCCACCTTTCGCGAGCATGGAAACCTGGTCAACATCGCCGCTGGTTTATGGGTGCATTGCAGGAGGAATTTGATGCCCGTTTACAACCACAAGGTTGGACAGAAAAGAACTTTGTGGAAAACAAAGACTGGCTGGATCCCATTGTATTGCCCTGTGCCGCCAATTTGCCCATTTTTGCCAATCCGTCCAGCGATGTTTACACGGGAATTCATGGTCCGATGAAATTCATGTACGGATTTGAATCGAAACTCCAAATGGACATGCGTCCGCGCGGTCAATCGATGATGCGCGAAACCTGGATTGGAATTCCCGAACTTGCCGAGCAACACCGCATCCGTTGGGATCGACCTATCGAAGAGTATTTCGAGGTGCGTCCTCCCAAAGCGTATCAGGCCGAGAAAAGCACGGATGTAAAATTCCTTGGGAATGGAAGCTGGGAGCTGGAACTGGATCCCGAACATGGAAGGACATTAACATTTGCCTTGGAACAACAAATGGTGGGGTGGTCCGCAGCGACCATAGAGGCTCCGGCAGGGACTACCATTGAAATCATGACCGAAGATGCACATGCCATTGGTGGACCGGCGGTGATGAATACGCATAAGCACAAATGGGCGCGCTTCACGTGTCGCGAAGGTGTCAATCGTTTTCAGCAGTTCGATTTTGACTGTTTCCGTTGGATGCAGATTCATTTACATCCTGGACACGGTAAAGTTGTGGTTTCCAATGTCGGGATCTTAAAAAGGGAATACCCCTGGCCGCATGAGCCACGCGTTGTGACTTCTGATACGCAGATTCAACGGGTGTTGGATGCATCCACCAATACCCTGCGCAATGCAGCACAGGAAACATTCGTGGACGGAATGAGCCGGGAGCGAAATCAATATTCGGGTGGAATGTCTTTCTGCCGTTATCCCATTATGATGCTGGGGGGTGAAAACAGGCAAGTGGCTCGTTTTCTCAAAAGTTTTAGTCAGGGGCAAACCAGAGAAGGGTATTTTATGGACAACTGGCCCTCGGTGGATCGGATGGACCGAATGAGTCAACGCCTGCTTGATGCCCACCATTGCGGTACAAGTCTGGATATCGGTGTTCGCTTCACCTTTGATAATTGGGACTACTATAAATATACTGGGGATATAGAGCCACTTCGCGAAACTTATCCCCGATTGCTCAAACAGCAGGAATACTTAAAGAGCATCATGCAACCCGATGGTCTGCTTCCTGTGGATCCGGATATTTTAGGTTTCCCGATCGTTTATGTTGGATTTATCAAAAGTTATCCAAACAACAGGGACCGCCAGTGCGCTTTCAATCTCTTCTGGGCAGCCAGTCTGAGCCAGGCAATGGCTCCGATCTGCAGAGCCTTTGGTGATTTCAAACTGGCCGACGAGTTTGACTTGCTGGGTAAACAGGTGCTTGAGGCGACCCAAAAGAGCTTTTGGAGCAAAGAGTATGGGGCCTTTGTGGATAATTTACCCTGGGCGCAAGAGGATGGAGGCGTTCACTTCAGCGAAATGACCCTAGGGCTCTCGGTAGAATATGGTCTCTGTCCCAACGGAGCAATTGACAAAAGCATTGAATTGTTACTCTCCGGTCAAAAAAATGTTGGTGTCGACAATTCTACTGAGCCAATTGCATGGAAGTGGTGGGCCTTGATGAAAGGAGGTCGTGCAGATGTGGTTCTGAAAGAGTTTCGTAAGTGGTATGAAACAATGCC
>DGXZ01000024.1 GCA_002396485.1 Spartobacteria bacterium UBA5019 | reverse complement strand
GAAGGGTTCATTTCCTTTCATTTTTCGCTTTCGGGCTTAGAGACCGGTCGGGTAGGTCTCATCGACCTCGGCGATTCCATCGGCCTCCCAAGTGGGGCTGCGCTCGAGGGGTTCTACGGCGCGGGTTTCATCGAAATGGAAAACCGCATCGAACTGGTCGGAGACATTGGCTGTGAAGTAGTGGCTTTCCCGCTCGGTTTCTGGTCGATAAATGACTCCGATGGCACGTTGAAGCAGGGGATGGTGAAGCAGCTCGGCAGAGTCCTTGTGTTTTGAAAAATCCAGCCAGAAGCGTGGAATCTCTGTTTCGTGGAACAGATTTTCACAACTGTGCGCGTGCGCTGGACGGACCCCCTTCCGTTCTGCTGGCGCGTCCCAATCCGATGCCGCCGTGACTGTGCCATTGTGGGTGGTGAAGCCGATCAGAACGGCCTCCGGGCCGAAATGTTCCCTCGCCAATTGGCCGATGTTGAATTCACCGCGATGTCCCATTTGCGTCGCGCGGGCGTCTCCGATATGGGAATTGTGTGCCCACACGACAACCTTCGCTTGTCCGTGGAGAGCTTCCAGGTGCGAGGATATCGCCAGCAGGGTACTCATCATGTGCCGGTCGCGGAGATTCCAGGACTGGACATCTCCGCGCAGCATCGTGCGGTAGTAGTTTTCGGCATCGGCAACGACGGTGGCATTCTGCTCGGCACAGAAATAGGCCTCGCCGGCGCGGTGACCATCGAGTCCGAGCCAGGCTCCTTTTTTACGACGCAGATCGGCAAGAGCGGCGACGACATCATCCTCGCAGCTCTTCGAAATGCCCGTGCCGGTAAAAAGTCCGTATCGCTTGGGATCGCCACCGAAGTGGTCGAAGCACGCGTAGCGGTGCGAAAATGTTCGCGCCACTGCGGGATCGGTTTCACGCAGGTAGTCGAGGACAGCTTGCATCGACTCGTTGAGGCTGTATAGGTCGAGACCGTAGAAGCCGACCTCCTTTTCCCCAGAGTTGATATTGCGGTCGCGGAGCCAACCTGTGAAGTCGAGCACATCGCTGTTTCTCCACATCCACTGGGGAAATCGTTTGAATCCACTGAGCGCATCGGCTGCGGCCGTGTCGCCATCCGAGCCGCTTACAAATTGATTCACTCTCCACGAATCGGGCCAGTCGGCTTCGACGGCCACGGCGTTGAAGCCGAGTTCTTCGATGAGCCGTTTCGTGATCTCCGCGCGGGCTTCATAGAATTCATGTGTGCCATGCGTGGCCTCGCCGAGCATCACGACTTTTGCTTTTTCGCAGCGCTCGATGAGGCTGTCATAGTCCGATAGATCTCCGCGTAGTGGTTGCGCGCCGCGTCGAATCGTTTCGACAGCGGCGTTCATGCGACCTCCGCCGGCTGAAGTTTTGCACCCTTCCGAAGAAGTTCGTAAACGGTGTCATCGGAGACTTGAGTGAAGTCGTCATACCATTGGCCCACGCCGAAGAAGTCCTCCGGCATGACAAGGGCTACGAAATCCTCCACCAGCGCCTCCATTTCCCAGCGCACAGTCGGCGGGGCGACTGGTGTGGCCAGAATGATGCGGCCCACATATTGCTCGCGGAGCGCGCTGATTGCCACGCGCATGGTCGATCCTGTTGCGACTCCGTCATCGACGAGAATAACCGTCTTCCCCTTGAGCGGGATCGGGTGTCGATTCCCTCTGTAGGTCGCTTCGCGGCGCATCAATTCTAACGCTTCGCGTTTTTCGACCGCCTCGAGCGAGTCGGGCGGGATGCGCAGGCTCTCGATGACGCTGCGGTTCAATACACGCACACCACCGCTGGCGATTGCGCCCATGGCGAGTTCCTCATGTCCAGGCACGCCGAGTTTTCGGACGATCATCACATCCAATGGCAGGTTGAGTGCCCTTGCGATTTCGTAGCCAATCGGCACGCCGCCACGGGGGAGGGCGAGAACGATTGTTTCCGGCCTATTGGCATAGATCATGAGTTTTGCAGCAAGGATTCTCCCGGCCTCCTCGCGGTTTTGGAATCGCGCACTCATACTTCAACAGCCTCCCTGTGCGTTTCCTGTTTGCGGGAATCCCGTGCGAGATGGTTTTTGAACCATGACGCGGCAAGGCTTGCCACCCTTTCCAGTGCGCCTGGCTCTTCAAAAAGGTGAGTGGCACCAGGGATAATTGAGACTTTCTTCATGCAGCGCAGGTGCTGGCTGGCCTCCTTGTTCAAACGCACAACAGCATCGTCGCGCTCGCCCACGATCAAAAGCGTGGGAGCAGTGACGTGGCGGAGGTGCTCGTAGGCCAAGTCCGGGCGCCCGCCGCGCGAGACGACTGCGCTGATGCGGTCGCCGAGGATGGAAGCCGCTGCGATGGCGGCAGCCGCTCCTGTGCTGGCGCCGAAAAGGCCGATCGGCTGATCATGTGCGGCTGGATGGTCTTCCACCCACCTCACGGCTGTGATCAGGCGGTTGGTGAGCAGTTCGATGTCGAAGCGGAGTTGGCCATCGGCGGCGTCCCTTCTTTCCTCCTGACTTGTGAGGAGATCCAGTAGAACGGTTCCGATCCCCGATTCATGCAGGATGGAGGCGACGAATTGGTTTCTCCGGCTGTGGCGGCTGCTGCCACTCCCGTGGGCGAAGATCACGACCCCCGAGGCATTCGGTGGCATGATCCATTCGGCTTCGAGGTGCATGGAATCGACAGGTATTTGGACGATCCCCGAAAAGGTGTCCACGAGCCTGCTGCGGCTGTTTTTATGATGCGTGTTGAGCATGGTTTTTGTTTTTGAAAGGAGGCGGCTTGTTTACGAGGCGAAGCCGAAGCGGTGTTTCACCTCGGCGTAGTCCATGTGGAGCGATCGGCTGATGAGTTCGGCGGCCACTCTGGTGGCAGCGACTTTCAACAGCCGGTCGAACTGATGGGGTTCGACGGGGACTCCGTCATGCATGATGGAATGGATGCGGGCTCCGCTGGTGAGAAGTTGAACAAGGAATGTCTCTGCCTCGACTGGATCATCCGTGTGGTGGGTCTCCACGCGTTTGTTGTGTTCCGGAAAGACGGTGTAGTTGATTGCGAATTTGGCGAGCATTGGGTGAGTCATAGTTTCGACAGCAATCAATCCCCGCTTCGCTCACCCGCCAATAAGGTCATCTCCCCATCGCATCCGCCACCCTCACGGTTGAGCATGCGGGGAAGCGGCTCGAAGCCGATCCAAAAATGAAAAACATAACACCAAAAAATACAACAGCCCCCGCTGCACGCATCCACATCGACCGCGAGGACCGGGCCCGCACGAACGCAGGAAAGACAGTAAACAGCAAGGTTCGCAGTGAAGGCCGCACGCTGGCCGCCATGGAGCGTGCCGCAACCACCGCCCGCACATTCCAAGCCGAGGAGGCCAAATCCTCCAACCGATAAAGAAACCGGCGGGCGTATCGGGATTTCCCTTAGGGATGTCGAGCGCAGCGGCTCCGGCCGATTTCGCATTCACCCTATTACGCCGCAAATCCATCACTGCTACCAAGACACCCCGATGAAAAAAATCACTCTTTCGAAACGCCACTCAACAACCTCTTCCCGTGAAGCCAAGCGGCCTCTCATGGCAGCCAGACGCAGCGCCCCCGACAACCAACCATCCAAGCCGAAGGTGACCGCAACGATCCGGCTCATGATCGTGGACGACCACACCTTCATCCGGGAGGCGCTGCGCTCACTGGTCGAGCTGGATAAATCCATCGAGATCATCGGCGAGGCGGACAACGGCCGCAAAGCGGTCGACCTCGCCGTCGAGAAACGCCCGACCGTCCTCCTCATGGATATCGGAATGCCCCGCCTGAACGGCCTCGCTGCCGCGCGCCAGATCCGGCAACTCGCTCCCGATGTCCGAATCATCCTGCTCACCGCTTTCGGCACCGACCAATACATCCAGCAGGTTATCGACGGAGACATCCATGGCTACTTGCTCAAGGATTCGCCTTCGAATCTCATCACCCACGCCATCCATGAGGTGGCGAAGGGCAATACCTTCCACAGTCCGGCCATCTCACGCCGCATGCGGACGATTTATGATGAAGTCCCTTCCGGCAACGGCCACAAGCCGGCGATCAAGCTCACGAGTCGCGAGGTGGAAGTGCTCCAACTCATCGCGGAGGGATCTGCGAACAAGCAGGTCGCCGGAGAACTGAACATCAGTATCAAGACCGTGGAAAAACACCGCCAGAACCTCATGGACAAACTGCGCATCCACGACACGGCGAGCCTGACGCGCTACGCGATCTCCTCCGGCGTCATCGACAACATGGTGCAAACTCTGCTGCCGATCTGAGCAGGCCTGCTAGCGGGCGGGCATGAGACCCGCCACACGCTCTCGGAGGGCCTCGACCGGAAGGCTGGGCCCGATGAGAAGCAGGAGCGGCGTCTTGACACGGGGCTCACGGCCAACCGGAAACAAACGGGTCTCGTCATCGGAGCCGACTTTTTGGAAAACAAAAAACTCGCCCGGAGCATCATTAAAAACCACGAGCCCCTTTGCCCGCAGGACCTCCTCGGGCAAATCGTCCATGAGGGCATCGAAAGCCTTCCTCTCCAGAATCTCCGGCAGTGGAATCTCACATGAGGCGAAATGGTGGGCATCGTGCCCATGGACGTCCTGCGAGTGCGAGTGGTGTCCACAGGCGCACTCTGCGGGATGCTCGTGACCGTGGGTTTCCTCAGCGGTCTCCGAGATGCGTGCAAGGTCCTTGGCGAATGCGACGGGATCCGTCCTCTTCCCCCTGACTCCGCATTCCTTCAGTGACTCCAACACGGTTTCCAGGCGCTCCGCCGTGACGGAATCCGAGCGCGATATGTGGATGTGCGAGGCTGTGCGGGCCTGCTCGCGCTCGAGGGCATTGTGCCAAAACCGGCGCTGCCAGCGCTTGCCGTCGATAACCGAGAGTTGGACTGGCGGACTGAAATTTTTGAGTGAGGGATCGAGCGCGAGGGATTCGATCAGCTGCGCGGAATCGGTCGTGCCATTGGTTTCCACGATCATGACCCTGCCGCTCTCGTGCCGGAATTCCCGGAGAGCTTCCAGCAATTCGTCTCTGGATCCGCAACACACGCAGTCACCGCTGAGCGCCTTCACCTCGGCGGCGAGGTCGCTGAACTGCTCCGCATCGATGCGGGCATTCTGATAATCATTGATGATCAGCTCCGGCGTCAGCCCTTCGACAGCGAGCGCTGGCATGAGGTTTTTGAGAAAGGTGGTTTTTCCCGATCCGAGAAATCCGACAATAAGAACAAGTGGTGTCATCTATAAAAGCGCGGCCCACAGGCGGCGCAGGGTTATGTTTTCGTTTGGTTGAGGGTATCCTGGGCGGCAAATGCGATGCGGAATCCGATGCTGGTGCCACGCCCGTTCGGGTCGTTCGCATTGCGGGCGGATGACATGAGACTGTTACCACAGAAGTCCCAGGCTCCTCCGCGCAGCGTGTGGTAGGTGCGCGAGCTGTTGTAGTTGTCCATCACCCATTCCCAGACATTCCCGCTGAGGTCATAAATCCCGTGTTCGTTCGGGGGAAAGGCATCCACCGGCGAGGTGAACTTGAAGTTATCGACTTTGAGCGACTGATGGTAGTTTCCGGCGCCTCTGCGCGGGGGGTAGCCCGGGCCCCAGGGATAGCCTGGCAATTCTTTGCTGCGCTCGGCAGGTGTTTCCTCGGATTCGTTGGGAAGTCCCACGGCTGAACTCCATTCCAGATCGGTAAGCAAGCGGTAGAATTGGTCATTGCCCATGGTGCCCGCATCCCGCTCCTTGGCGGTGAGCCACAGGCAATAATCGATGCCTTCGTGCCAGGAAACATCCACCACCGGGTGATTATCACCTGTGGGATTTTTCTGATCCGGAAAGGCAATGCCCTTCGTGGAGCAATAAAGCCTGTAATCCAGAACACGAATCGGATTGATGCAAACGAGCGTTGTGAAGCGTGGGATCGGCACGAAGGAAAGCCCAACGCTGTTCACATACGGCGCGGTCGCACTGGCTTTCGGCATGACGGTCGCCACGGCGATACCGTGTTCTTTGCCGACTTGGGCAAAGGCCGCAAGCAAGCGCCTGCGGTCTCCAATGCGCTTGATGCCGAGATTCACCAGATCCTCGTCGGTGAGATAGCCCAGCACCTCATCGTCAACGCCCTCTTTGATGAAATTCTCCAGGAGATTTTCCCGATTCTCGAGCTTCAGGATCGCTTCCAACTGTAATGTGATTTCGATCATTTCAACTCCGTTGAGCAGGAGCTTATTCCTCATTCAAACACCCAATACCTGTTACTTTAATCAGACTGGCAAAGCGTTCAAGTTGGCGAAATTTCAGCCCATTTCTGTTGCGCTAAAGAGAGTCGATTATTTCAGCAACGTCCACGTACGGCAGGCCGACGGCGCAAACGACCGCCGGCCAGTGATTCCTTCTTCGGATGCTGTGATTAAAGAGTCGCCAGAACCTGCGCCTCGATGTCGGCGTAGATTTTTGGATCATTTTTGAGGACTTCCTTCGCGGCGTCGCGTCCCTGGGCGAGTTGTTCGCCTTTGTAGCTGAGCCAGGATCCGCGTTTTTCAACGATGCCTTTTTCGAGGGCGAGGTCGAGGAGCGAGCCGGTGTTGGAAATGCCCTCGTTATACATGATGTCGAACTCGGCTTCGGTGAACGGAGCGGCCACCTTGTTTTTGACGAGTTTGATTTTTGTGCGGTTTCCGGAGACCGAGCCATCGCTGTTCTTGATCGCGCCGATGCGGCGGATGTCCACTCGGATGCTGGCGTAGAATTTGAGCGCTTTGCCACCGGGTGTCGTCTCGGGGTTGCCGAACATAACGCCGATTTTTTCGCGAATCTGGTTTGTGAAAAGGCAGATCGTATTGGCTTTCGAGATGAACGCGGTGAGCTTGCGGAGCGCGTTGCTCATGAGTCGGGCCTGGGCGCCCACAACAGCGTCGCCGATCTCGCCTTCGAGTTCGGATTTGGTCACCAGAGCGGCCACGGAGTCGAGCACGATGATGTCGAGCGCGTTCGAGCGCACGAGCGTCTCACAGATGCGGAGAGCCTCCTCGCCCGAGCTGGGCTGGGAGACAAGGAGCTCGTCGAGATTGACGCCCAGCTTGCGGGCGTAGTGGGGATCAAGAGCGTGCTCCACATCGATGAATGCCGCCAGGCCACCGAGTTTCTGGGCTTGGGCGATCGCTGTGAGCGTGAGCGTCGTTTTTCCCGAACTTTCCGGGCCGTAGATTTCGATGATGCGTCCACGGGGGAAACCGCCCACGCCGAGCGCGCGGTCGATCATGATATTGCCGGTGGGGATGCTTTCGACCTGCGACACATGGGCGTCGCCGAGGCGGCGGATCGCTTCGCTGCCGTAGTCTTTTTCGATTTGCTGGAGGGCGAGGTCGAGGTTCTTGAGGCGGGCTGCGGCCGCCTTGTCAGTGGGTGTGGAGTCGTCGGATTTAGCCATAAAAGAGAGGAGGACTATGCCCTTCGCCCCGATCGCGTGAAACAAAATTCCATGGCTTCGCAGCAAAATCTCGCCCCGCCCGCGAGGGATTGTTAATTCTGGCGCCAATGAGTGATGTTTTTCAGCAAGGCTTGGCACAGGCGCTGCCTCTTTTGCAAGAGGTCCAGAAGGGCATCAAGTCCGCGCCCAAAGCTTCGCAGACGGCATTGAAGCGTCTTCGCAAGGCGGCGACCACCCGCCCGGCGGCGGCAGTCCAGCCTCTGCCTCCACCGCCCGCCACCGAGTGGACCTGGGAGCTGCTGGAAAAGGCGATCCTCGGCTGTGTGAAATGCCCGAATCTCGTGGCCTCGCGCACGCAGGTTGTGTTCGGTGTGGGAAACCGCTCGGCGGAGCTCATGTTCATCGGCGAGGCGCCGGGGGCCGAGGAGGACGAACAGGGCGAGCCGTTCGTTGGGAAATCCGGTCAGCTCATCACAAAAATCATCGAGGCCATGGGCTTTACGCGGGATGACATTTTTATCGCCAATGTCATGAAATGCCGCCCTGACATGCCGGGCGAAGAATCTGGCAACCGCAAGCCAAAGGGGAATGAAATGGCGACTTGCCTGCCTTGGCTCCGTGAGCAGGTGCGACTCGTCAAGCCCCGCGCCATGGTTGCCCTCGGAGCGACGGCCGCGGAGGGGCTGCTCGGCGAGACGCGTCTTATACGCGACATTCGAGGGACCTGGCTGGAGTTTGAGGGCACGCCTGTGATGGTCACCTACCACCCCGCATGGCTTTTGCGCAACCAGACGATCACTGAAAAGCGCAAGGTCTGGGAGGACATGCTGCTGGTGCTCAAAAAACTCGGCCGCGAGATCACTCCCAAGCAGGAGCGCTTTTTCACGACGGCCGCGCAGTAAGCCCATGACAGCCCGCGACGCGTTTCACACGGTCTTCTACCACGGCGTCGTCTCGTTTTTAAAATGCGTTCTCCACTTCGGCTCGCGCGTCCGGTTTGTGCAATTCGGAAAAATTCCGAAAGGCCCCTGCGTGATGGTGGGCAACCACATTAGCCACTTCGACCCCCCGTTTTTGAGCGGCTGGCTGCCGCGCAAGATCGACTGGATCGCGATGGTCGAGCTCTTCGGTGCCTCGTGGTCGAAGGCCGTCTTCACTTGGCTGGATGTGATTCCGGTGGACCGCCACGGCGACGACCGGCAGGCCTTGCGACACGCGCTGCGACGGCTTGAGCAGGGCCGCATGATCGGGGTGTTCCCTGAGGGCGGCATCCGGGACGGCGCGCAATCGATCCTCTCCGGTGCCGACATGCGCGAGGGGGCATTTCTCATCGCGGCCAAGGCGGGTTGCCCCGTTGTGCCTGTTGTGATCCTCGGCAGTGAGCGCCTCTACAACCGCCGCAATTGGCTCCCATGGCGGAGGGCCCAGGTTTACATCGCGGTGGGTGAGCCGGTTTTCCCAAGTGCCGAGGGTGGACGAAAAAAACTCCGCGACGATGTCGCCGCCGCGCTCATCCGCCTCAAGGATGACCTTGTCACGAAATACCAACTCACAGCCGATGACCTCCCGCACTCGCCGCAGGAGCGCATGCGCGAACCATGAAGGCCCTTGTAAACCGTCCCCTTTCCTGGCTCGTCGACGGCACGATGTGCAACATGATGCACGCCATCCAATGGCGGCGGAGGGCGGATGCCTGCTCGGTCACGAATCTGGAGCGGTATCTGGCCGAGTGCGGAGGACAAAGCCGCGAGCAGTATTACCGCATGCCGCCGGCCCAGCGTCCGAGTCTCAAAAATGGCTGGATCGAATGGGATTCGCCACGAACAACCGGACACCCCGAAAACGACCGCGTGCGCGTGCGGTTTTTTCCAGCCCGCAATAAAAATGCTCCAACCGTCCTGCTCCTCCATGCCCTCATGAGCGCGAGCGATATCGGCTACCGTCGGCTTGCGGCATGGTTCAACAGCAACGGCTGGAGCGTGGCCTTTCCCCACCTGCCATACCATTACTCGCGCACGCCGCGCCGCACTTGGAACGGCGAGCTGGCCATCACGGCCGACCTCGTTCGAAACGCCGAAGGCATCCGGCAGGGCGTGATCGAACTCCGCCAACTCATGGCCCTGCTCCGCACACGCGGCACACGCGGCACACGCGAGTTTGCCATCGTCGGCACGAGCTACGGCGGTTGGACTGGTGCGCTTCTCTCCTTTCTCGAAGCCGACTTCCGGTTTGTCGCCTTGGTGCAACCGATCGTGAACATGGACAAGGCCGTCTGGGAAAGCCCCGGCTCGGCCGTGATGCGGCGCGAACTCCGCAGGCGCGGCCACTCGCGCGGCAACACCGCCCGCTTCGACCACCTCGTCTCACCGCTCCATGGGGTTCCACTCTGTGACCCCTCATCCATCCTCCTCACCGGCGGCCTCCACGACCGCATCTCCCCCATCGAAGACCTCGCACGCCTCCAATCCCGCTGGTCCGGCTCCAGTCTCCACCAAGTCCCCCAAGGCCACTTTGGCTACGCCGCCCTCCGCGAAACCATGAAACAGGTCGAGTCGCGGATTGTCGGGTGAAGGAGAAAATGACGGACTTCCTAAAATTTCACCAGCACGCCCCAGTCGGGTTGATCTGCAAATTTTTTGAAATCGTTGAGGGCAGATACGCTGGAGCCGGCGTTGTCCGTCTGGTCCCAGCCCGTGCCGTAGATGAGATACGAGCTGCTCTCTGATGGTTTGTAGCAGAGCGGCTTGCCGGTGAGCGGGTCTGTGGGTATCGATGGCAGGAAGGCTGGCACGAGGTCTTCAAGGGTTGCGGGCAGACGTCCGTGGGCCATGCGGTAGCGCTCGACCGCGCAGGCGGTGGCGAGGCTTCGGAGGAGTGTCTGGGTGGCTGCAATCGTCTCTGCTGCGCCGAGAATAGCCGGCATTGCCAGCTGAGATAAGGGATTCCGCATCTTATGCCAAACGGAGGAACCGGCACGCGCGGGCTCGATTTCAGCGAGGGTTGATGGAAGTTCCTTTGGCTGCTTCACGGCATCGATGTATCGCTGGATGGTGCCGATGTATGCGGCTTTATCCTCGTTGAACCATCCCGTAGGCCAGAGCGCCCATGCGGCCCGGAGAGCTGTGTTTTGCAGTCTCACCTTGACGGTGTCGGGCAGCCCCAGCAGCGTGAACCGGAGCTGCAGCAAGAACATATCTGTTCCGGAGACAAGTTGGAGAAACGTTGTTGCTTCCCAGAGAAGACCGTCGGACAAGCGTGCCAGCAGATCGATGCGGGAGAGTTCGCTGGACAACTCCGCCAATTGAGTATCGGTCCATGCGTGGCGTTCCAGACCATCGCTAATCACCTGAAATGTCTGGATCAAGATGCTGTTTTCAAGCAGCAGCGACATGATCACTGGGCTGGATCCGGCGGCGCGTGCCAGAGCCAAAAGCGTCTGGACATCTTGAAAGGCATTGCCCGGATGGCCCGACGCCAGTTCCGCAAGCGCCCTCTCTTGGAAGACTCTGGAGGTTCCTATCATCGGTCCGAGGTAGGGCATCGGCATTGTGAAACCTTTTGAGTAATCAAGCGGCCAACAAACCCCCGGTCGGCGGACCGCCTGAGCGACTTCCTCAAGCAGAGGGGCTGAGGGGGCAAGACTCTTTAAAACCAATTCTCCAGCGGCCTGATCGTCGCCCTTGAAATCGGGATTCAAGAACCTTGCCTTGAAATGGATCGTGCTCTCGCCCGACTCAGGTTTTCCAGTGATTTTTTTCCAAGGAAGATCCAGCTTTCCAAGTCGCGAATCCTTTGCGGAAACAAAGACTTCTTGAAAGACCGGTGCGGCGGCCACGTTGTCGGCATCAGGCACCGGGGGCGGCACGAATTCCTCGAATCGCGTGGGTTCGTTCTTTTCCCGGAGCACGGCCAAGGCGGCGCTCAGCTTTCTTGCACCCCACCAGTTTGTCCATGAATAGAACAGGGTGACAAGGGTGACGATGCAGACAGCAATAATGAGGAGGCGTTTGAGAATTTTCATACATTTATTGGTTTTGGGAATCTTCTAAGTTGCAGGTTGGGATGCTTGGGGAGTGGCCTTTGGCAGGCGAAAATGCAATTCCATCTGAACGGGTTGCTGGATCGGAGGGGCATCCATCTCCTGAGGAAATTGTCCGGTTGCGACGATGCACTTGAGCGTTGCGGCTCGCGCCAGAAACGCCTCGCTGTCGAAGGGCAGAGTCCCAGTCGGAACGTCCGGCGTGGTGGTCCGGAGAAGAACGATCAACGACCAGCACACAGCCAAAGAAGTCCATGCAAACCGTGGAGCCCAGGCGATGGGCTCCGCGTTTTGTCGTGCGGCCTGCAGAATCCGGTGCTTCAACCCGGCTGGCAGCTCCTGCGGGCGGGCCCGGCGGAGAAGGGATTCGATTTGGTCGTTGTTCATGTTTCGTCCTCCAGACGCATGGCGTCGCGCAATTTGTCTAATGCGTAGCGATATCTGCTCGCGGCGGTATTTGCTGGGATGCCGAGGATGCCGGCGATCTGCCGGAACGTCCTCTGCTCCCATGTCTTCAAATGCACCACCACGCGCTGCTCCTGCGGCAGGGCAGCCAACTGTTCGAGCAACTCCGCGATTTTTTCATCCTCGCCGGGCTCAGGTCGGAAGACGATCTGCGCTTCCCAAGCGAAGGCTTCCAGCATCTGCCGACGGGTCGCATCGCGGCGCACGACATCCACATGGGCGCGGTAGATGCACCGCAACACAAAGGAGCGAGGGTTGAGAATGGTAAACCTCGGACGCTTGGCCAGGCGCAGGAAGACGCTCTGCAAAAGATCCTCCGCCGCGTCGGCATCGCGCGTCAGTTGCAGCGCAAATGCATAGCCCGCAGGAGCGAATTCGTCGTAAAGGGATTCCAATTCTCGAAGGTCCATGAATGGCAGTCTGTCAACCAGACGCGATGGTAATGGGATTTGTCTATCCTGCGGGAACCTTTTTCATCACGGGCTTTCGAGTCGAGCGAGTTCGGGCCGCGCCTTTTGTGATATCACCGCGTCCAAGGATATAGCCACTCGCCCCAAAGATCACGACCTGCGGACTCAGCGAGGCTATAGCCGCACTTTAAAAATTCAATTAGGCGCTGCTTATTCGCCATTCGCGAATAGCGTAGAGAACTAGGGGTCAGATGACATGAAA
>DGXZ01000026.1 GCA_002396485.1 Spartobacteria bacterium UBA5019 | reverse complement strand
GCTAATTTAATAAACTAGATACTAGCAACCTGAATTCCGACCTTCCGCTGATCCTTAAGCGTGGCATATTCCAAGACAACGTGCGAGAAGAAGCCCGCCACCAAGGCGATGCCGACATCGAATCCTTCGACCAGAATATCGCGATGGTATCCGGCTGCGTGGCGCTGGTCCATCATCAGCCCGGCACGCCCGCTACCATCGCCTGAAAGGATGGCCAGATTGTAAAGATGTCCCCAATTTGCTGAGTTCCACTTCAGACCGATGGCACCCGGGTTCCCTTTGCCCGTATGGATCGTGAGATTCTGTGCAGAGTTACCAAAGTTGACGCTTGAGCCGACTTGGAGCAGATGAAAGGTCAAAACCGGCTTTGACTTTCCAGTCTCGAAACCCGAACACCCATCCTTGAGGCGGATCACTGTCTTCGCACGGCTCTGGCCGACAATGCGAATAAAGGCATTGAGTTCTTTCACTTCCCGAGGGGGCAATTCGGCCTCGGGCGAAGCGATTGTGTGGTGGCGCACACTCCACCAACCGTCCATGGTGTCGTAGGCGATAGTTGGCCATCCAGTGCTCACTGTATCGCTGACGAGGTAATCCCCATCCGGAAGGTACATGATCCAGGCGCAATCTTTGTATTTGGTAGCATAGGAGCTATAGGGCTTGCCGTCTGGGTCTATCCGCTTAATTTGCTCCCGGTTCGCGACCAAGAACCGCATGGCATCGCACAGGGCCTTGGTGTCATCGGTCTTGCCGTCACCCTTGGCATTGAAAGGCGGCTTGGTGACATCGATCACCCTCCCCCCCTTGCCGTTGTGGTAAAACGCTTCGGGCGGATAGATCTGGTTAATCGGCAAGTTGCGATCGCCGGGCGGTGTGACTGGCTCGGCAGCGTGCAGCGCGGCTAGGGGCGCGAGTAGCAGGGAGGTGAGGAGTCTGAGGGTATGTGTATTCATTTTATTTTCCTGATTGTTATTTATTTCGGTTCCGCGCGGTTCATTTTCCAGACATCCAGCTTGGTGCACCGGGCGGTGCCGCCTTCGCTGAAGAGGTCGAGGCCAGCGCCCAGCGGTTGCGCGGGCTTGGGAGCGTTGACCCGCGCTACCGTCGTGCAGGTCTGGCCGTTGACGAAGGTTTCTACCACCGCCTTGTCTACGAAGGCCCGTATCCGCACGCGCTGTCCTTTGGTGAGGTACGAGGGTCCGGAACCCTTGTGCAGCACCTCCCCGTCCACACCGTAATCGCCGGTGGCGGTATCGAACCAGACCCGGACAAAGCGGGTGCCGTCGCCGGAGACCCGCAGCTTCAACCCGAAGCGCTGCGAGTCGCCCGGCTCGAACTCGGCGTCGATCTCCACCGCGTCACCGCGTGTGCGGATTTGGCCGGTGCTGCCCGGTTTAATGGTCACGTCGCGTTGCGTTTCGCTTTCGCCGCGCAGCGACTCGAACTCAGGCAGCGGTTCCTGGCGCAGATGCCGCCCGTCGAATTCCAACGTTCGCGGCAGGGCGTGGACGCCATCCCACGGTATCAGCCCCTCCCCTTTTCCATTCACTTCCGGAATCATCGCCATGACGATGCGACGTGGGCTTCCGCCGGGTCCCTTGTTGTCGACCGTGAGCGGATTGAAGCAGTGGTTCGGAGCCGAGTAATCGATCAGCAGCCCCTCGGCATGGTCGGGAATGAATTTAAAGTTCTGCCGGTCGAGCCGGCCAACCCAGTAAAGACTGGGACTCACACCCATGATCAGCACTTCCTTGTCGCCGAACGAAAGCAGGTAGGGAAACTCCATCACGCCCTTTTTGTTTCGAGCATCCTTGCGCCGCGCGAAAATCTCGCCCCGGTTGGTCCAATTC
This sequence comes from Spartobacteria bacterium UBA5019, assembly GCA_002396485.1. Taxonomy (GTDB): domain Bacteria; phylum Verrucomicrobiota; class Verrucomicrobiia; order Chthoniobacterales; family Terrimicrobiaceae; genus UBA967. Next base: position 7,781 of record DGXZ01000026.1, on the reverse strand, counting down.
TTCAAATCGGGCGATGTGTAAATCACGATGCCATCCCCCCAATCCCCGTCGCGACCGCCGCGATACTGATCCGAGGTGAGGCAATACCAGGTGCGGCCTTCTTTCCAAATGTGACCATCATGTTGATACTCTGGCATGACTACTTGCTTGTCAGGAAAGGAGACCAGCCCGTCGTGACTGCGCGCGAGGATGCCGTGATCGCCCCAGTCGCCGGGTGCACCCCGACGGTTGCCCTTTTCGCCGATGGCGGAGTAGATCGCGGTCGGCACGCCGTCGTCGTCGAGGAAATGGTTGTTCAGCCAGATGCCGTAGATGTCGTCGGGGCTGTCGGCCCACGGGCCGATCGGCCACTGGGTCCAGCTTACGAGGTCGTCACTCACGTAGTGGTCGAGACTGTTGTAAGCGAGGCGGGCGTAGATGTTGTGGTAGGAGAAGACGTGGTAACGGCCCTCGTAAAACCACGCTCCCGCAGGATCGAACAGCCAGCCGAGGGGCTGGGACAGGTGGTAGATGGGACGCTGCGGGTCTTGCGCGGCGAACGTCTGCAACGACCGGCTGAGCTTGTTACAGGCGGCGACATCCTTGGCGATGGAGGCATCGAAGAAGGCGTTGTAATCGAGAATGGCCTGGTCGAACGCGCTGGCCGCATGCTTTGCCTGGACCTCCGAGGCACCGCTCAGGAACGCGATCTCATCATCACGGAGTGCCCGATGCCACAAAGCTACGGTGGCGATCTGTTTGGTGCCGAACTCAGTGTGCGGATGGCCCCTGTCAGCTTTCGCAGGAAGCCAGCGCATCGCACCCAGTCGCAGTTCGTTGGTGAACGGCGAAACGAGCTTCTGATGCAGTGGCACGGTCATTTTCAGGTCGCCATTGCAAAAGAACTCAACCCGCCCATCGCCCACGCGCAGCACCAGATCGAGCCAGCCATTACGCTCCACCATCGCGAGGGGTATTTCACGGTAAACCTTGCCCTGCGGCGTGTGCACGCCGAGCAGCGCAATGACCAGACCCGAAGGATGCACGCCGAGCGTGAGGAAATCCGAGAAGAACAGCGTCCCGGCCGCACCGGGTTCAAAGCGAGCCCGCGCATACAGCGTGAGCGCATCGCCCGTGGGACGGAGTTGCGTGGCGCGCTCCGCGTCGAGTGACAGAAACGCGTCCTTAGGCAGTGTGACCGCAGAATCCGCGCCGCCGCGTTTGCGTGACTCCGCCGCCTCCTCCGGGCTAAGGGGTTCGAACTTCACCGGCCCCTCTGCCTTGAGCGCGAACGGTTGTTTTGCCGCAGCCTCATCCCCAGTCATGCGCCAAACGGCCTTGGCGGTGGGGAGCGGGTTGGTTGGGATGGGTGCCGGTTTGTTATCCGCATGTAGTGCAGCCAGCGGCATGAGCAGCAGGGAGGTGAGGAGTCTGAGGGTATGTGTATTCATTTTATTTTCCTGGTTGTTATTTATTTATGTTCTGCATGGTTCATTTCCCGGCAAGAATAATAGAGGCTATTCCTGCAATAAAAAGAATGATCATCAATGCGAGCATCAGATTCACAGACCTTGTTGCTCCTTTGAATTCTTTCCAGATCAGCAAGCCCCACAATGCGGCAACCATGGTTGCCCCCTGACCCAACGCATAGGAAATAGCCGCTCCAGCCTTGCCTGCGGCGATGTAGGCGAAAGCCGTGCCCAAACCCCAAATCATTCCACCCAGAATACCCCAGAAATGGACTTTAAAAGAACCTGCAAAGTAAACCTTGTAACTTACTGGCTCCCCAACCAACGGGTTCCTCATCAACCAGGTGTCAAACACGATATTGCTGAGAAACATGCCTATGGCAAAAATGAAAAATGCTGCATAAGGAGTGGCCATTCCGGGTGTTGGCGACTCAAAATTCTGCAGGTCCATTGAAGCTGCCACAAAGCGGTAAAAAAACGACATGATGATTCCGGCAATGATGCAGAGGATAATGCCTTTGCGGCTTTTCTGCTCTTTCTGTTTCGCCATTTTATCTGCGGCAACACCATCAAGTATGACAGCCGCCACGACCATGGCTACGCCGAGGAACAAAAGATATGGATCCCCTTTGGGCTGTTCAATATAGTTAATGATAACCCCCAGAACCAGTCCGATCCCCACCCCCAACGGAAATGCCACAGAAATACCAACAATGCCAATTGCTACTGACAGCAGTAAGTTGGCCGCATTCATTAAAACACCGCCGGTAAAGGCATTCAGGTAATTCTTTAAACTCACCTGTTGAAGGTCATCCACAAAACTGCGACCGCCCTCTCCGAAACTGCCCAAGGTGAAGCCAAGGAAGATGGATATCAGCAAAATGCCCACGACATAATCCCAGTAGTACAACTCTTGCCTCCATGTATTGGAAGTCAATTTCTGGGTATTGCTCCAAGAGCCCCAGCATAGCATCGTGATGAAGCAGAAAAAAACTGCCAGCGGATAATTAGTTACGATAAACATATTTTTATTTTTTAATTTGTTGTTAAATCACTTCGCAATAACTTCGAATTCCAAATTATACATTTTCTTCTCTTCGGGCTGCAAGATGATGATTGTTCCGTTTTTTTGCGCTGCGCTCCTGCCCGTCAAAATATGTGTGCTCGGTTCTATCCCAACCACATATTCATTTTTGCCAAAATGCTGCCAGTTGACGAGCCATGGCATCTGTTCCTTTGAAAACCGCAGTTTGGCCTCCAAACCTAACTTCCCGTTAAGCAGTCCTGCTTCGCAAATCCCTGACGGGTCCGCTTCAATGTCGATATATCCCACGGATTCTCCGGAGCCCAGATGTTCTTTAATAGGTGGAAGGCATTTTTTAAGATTGGGATAATTTTGTTCGTTAAATATAAAATCATTGCCCGCACCGCCCCGCGATTGCCATGAACCCTCCCAGAGGATATCCGTGCCTTCGTCCACCAGCGGATAACCGAAGTTGAAATGGTACAGGAGCATGTGCGGGGCCGGAATATTCCCCCGATTGGTTACCGTATCGCTGATGGTAATTTTTGGAGAACCCAACCTGGCAGAAATAGTCCTCTTTAATTCGAGGTGTGGGCCTGTGACCGCAGATGACTGTAGCACGCGGCCTGTAATGCTCATCTGAGGATTATCATCCGTTAAGTCTGGCTGGATAATGGATTCAATTGCTGCTGGGATGTTCCCGATCCTGTCATGCAGCCCGCGTGCTCCAGACGCATCCTCTTCAGGACCGCCGATATGTGTCAGGCCACAGGTCGTCAGCAGCCCGCCCCCAAAACTGTTCAGCCAACCCAAACCAGATGTGGTACATGGATTGGGAGCAGTAACTCCCAGATGGCTAATCCATGCCAGGCTGTGCTGGTTGTAAAAGGCATCGGCTATATCCATCGCACGGTCGACGACTACTTTAAACCGCAGTCCACTACCGGTGTTGAACCAGGCAATGCGACTGCCACGGGCTGTGCCGTCATCCAGCACCGAAAGTTCTATCCCCCCGAGCTGATGGGAATTCGAAATCTTATTTTTCCAGTTTGTATCTTTCATTTTTTTGTCCTCTGAATTCTATTGACCATAATAGGAATTTTCGCCGTGCTTGCGGTAAAAATGTTTTTGCAACAACTCCTGTTGTATCGGTGCGGGATCTCGTCTTAAAAGCATTCCGGTATTGAAGGCCATTTCAGCAACCAGTTCAAGTACAGCCGCATGATACACCGCTTCACGGGCATCTTTTCCCCAAGTAAAAGGCCCGTGCGAGTGAACCAGTACACCTGGTAAAAACCCTTCGTTCAGCTTTTTGAATCGTTCGACGATGACCTTCCCTGTCTGGAGTTCATAATCCCCCTCGATCTCAGCCTTGGTCATGGGACGTGTTACAGGCACTTCTCCATCGAAATAATCCGCATGAGTGGTCCCCAATGCCGGGATGGCACAGCCGGCCTGCGCAAATACCGTGGCCCAGCGGGAATGCGTATGCACTATCCCACCGATATTTAAAAAATTCCGGTATAGTTCCAGGTGGGTATCTGTATCAGAAGAGGGTTTTAAAACCCCCTCGATAATTGTCCCTTCCAGATTTACTACAACCATATCAGAAGGCTTCATTTTTTCGTATGAAACTCCCGATGGCTTGATAATGACCAACCCGGTTTCCCTGTCTATGGCTGAAACATTCCCCCAGGTGAAGTTCACCAACCCTTGGGCAGGCAAAAGCACATTGGCTTCATAAACCTCTTTTTTTAAATTTTCGAGCATATTCTTAGCAGATTAGTTTTTGCATCTTATCCCAAACGCCATCCAGCGAGGCTATGACCTGCAAGTACAGCTCATACTTTTTTTCGTAAATCAACTTGTTCCCGGGATCTGGTTCTGTCCTTCCCCTGACTTTGACCATGTTCTTTTCAGCTTCCGCAAAATCACGGTATTCTCCCGTGGCAACAGCTGCCGCCATGGCGCAGCCCAAGGCGCCTGTTTCATTAACATCGATTTTTTCAATGGGATGCTGCATCACATCGGCAAAAATCTGGGTCCATACTTTCGAATTTGCCACTCCTCCGGCCAGCCGGATCTCGCTCACCGGCTGATCCCTTGTAGCCAGCAGACGGTCAAAATGATATTTGTGCGAAAACGCAATTCCTTCATACACGCTACGCATGATATGTGGCCTTGTGTGGTAATTGCTTAATCCAACGAAACTACCCTTGGCATGGGGATGCACATTGGTCGCCATTAAAAAGGGAAGGAATACTGGGCAAAATTCAGTGGCAGGGATTGATTCCACCATTTCATTGATGGTTTCATAAACCGATTTGCCTGCCAGTGTGTCATTCGCCTTTAATTCCGGAAGCAGGGTGTTGATAAACCACTCGTTGTTGCCCGCCGAGGTGGGACTGCACTCTTCAATCAGGTAGTATTCAGGCTGGCAAAAGAGGGAGTTCATCATCACCTTGCCATCGGTCACCGCTTCTTTGCGTATATATTCGTTGATGCTCCATGTGCCGGCAATCATACATACTCTCTCTTCATGGGCTGCGCCTACGGCAAGCGCGCAGGCATCGATGTCAAACATCCCGCCGGCGACCGGTGTTCCCATCTTGAGCCCGGTCAGCTTTGCCGTTTCCTCTGTGATAGTGCCGCAGATTTCCGCTGAATTCCTAAGAGGAGGTAGCATGCCTTTGGCAAACTCGATGCCAAACAAACGAAGTAATTCATCATCGTATTGCCGGGTTTTCAGGTTAACAAAATTGGCCCCCGAGTAGTCGGTGATCTCGGCATAGGCTTGGCCTGTAAGCCTGAACCGGACATAGTCCTTGCATTCGAAAATATACTTAATCTGGTTGATGCTTTCGGGCTCATTATCGCGCAACCATGCCAGGAGCGATACCGGCTGGCAGGCCAAGATACTTTGATAGGATAGGCTGAATACCTTCTCAGCCGTGCCATCATTCTTCCATTTCTCAGGGTAAGCATAGGCCCTGTTGTCCGTAGATATGATTCCGTTGCGTACCGGTTTATTCTCTTTGCCCCACAGGTATAACCCTTTTCCATGACCGCAGCAGGCGATGCCCGCAATATCTGAAGGATTGATCTGGGTCTTTTCTATCAGTCCCCTCAGTACTTTACAGTTTGCCTGCCACATCTCTTCCATGTCCCGCTCCGTATAGCCCGGTTTAAGGGCAATCATCCGGGTTTCAGCGGAACAAACGCCTATTTCATGCCCTTTTGCGTCATAAAGGGCAGCCTTGGTCAGGGTGCCGCCATTATCCAGTCCGATAAAATATCTCATAACTCTCCAAATTGTTTTTGAATGAATAACAATGCGTCCTTAATCGCTTGTATATTATCTATCTGTGGATTATTCCACATCTCAATGGTGTAGGGTCCTTTGTAGTTCAGTTGCTCCAGCTTCCTGAAGCACTTTACAAAATCCACACACCCTGTGCCAAAGGGGACCCCCTTGAACTGGCCGGGATAATCGGAAGTCACTGCTTTCGTCTCCTTGACATGGACTGCAACCGTACTGGCGATTCCTTTCTCCAATTCTTTTTCCACATTATTTCCCCAGGCCGACAGGTTCCCTAAATCGGGGTATAATTTATACCATGGGGAATTGATCATTTCCTCGTACCATAAGTGCTTGGTGATCGAATTCATAAATGGAGTATCCATGATCTCCATTGCCAGCATCACCTGATGCTTTTCTGCCAGCTTGGCTGTCCATCGCATCCCTTCCAAAAATGAATGAACGCTTTGGTTGCTCGAAGGCTCATAATAGACATCGTACCCGGCAAGTTGGATGACATGAATTCCCAAATCTTCAGCAAATTCCACTGCACGCTCCATGAACTCGTAGGCTTTTGCTTTCAGGGTCGGGTCGGCACTCCCGAAAGGGAAACGCCGGTGGGCGCTCAGGCACATCGAGCGGAGCGGGATTTCAACTTCCCTGCAGGTATTCAGCAAATCCAGGCGCTGCAGCTTGTCCCAATACAACCGGCCTATCCGGTCATCGGTTTCATCAATGGATATTTCGACATAATCGAACCCCAGCTCCTTAGCCGTTTTAAGGCGCTGCTCCCAGCCCCAGTCAGAGGGAAGCGCCTTTTCGTATAATCCTAACAGGTGCCCTTGCAGCATAGATTTTTTCGTTATTATTAATTTACTTTTGATGTAAAATTTCAGAGATCATTTTAGTTGTTTTTTGAGAACACGGAATGGACGCATTGCCACAAATTATGTATATTTTGACATGCCATGACTAGAGATCCGAACCTGTATTTCAGCACGCCGGGGCCGTTCACGCTCAATGCGCCACAGCCGGTTAACTGCCCTTTGGGAGAAATCATTTATGCTGGCACCAAGTGGAACAGTCGTGCGACCTACGCACACGCGCCGCAGCCGGACTACATGCGTCCAACACCGCATTATCTTTTGGTTTACACGATTGAGGGCGAAGCTGACTACGTCGATGACACCGGAGTGAAGACCGTGCTGCGCACGGGTAGCCTAATGTGGACACGTCCGGGCGTTAACCAGAGTTACGGCCCACGCCAAGGCTCCCGGTGGAGTGAGATGTTCATGTGGTTTGCCGGCCCGTTGTTCGATGCCTGGCAGAAAGAGGGTCTTCCGGGCAAGCAAAGCCGCGAGTTTCAGTTACTGCCGCTCGACTATTGGACCGAACGTTTTCTGGCCGTGGTCCAACCCGAAGCGATGTCTTTTGAAACGCCGCTGGTGCGGCTCTGTCGGCTGCAGCAACTTCTGGCTGACGCAGTGCAGTTGCAGGAGATTGAAAAGCAAACCTCCGGAACCAGCCTCTGGTGCAAGAAGGCCTGCGCGCAACTGACGGCCGGCAACCTAACCTCGCCCAGCCTGCAAGAAGTTGCGGCCTTCATGAACATGTCCTACACGCTATTCCGACAGCGGTTCTTGAAACTGACAGGCACGACGCCGGGACAATACCGCACGGCGGAAGTCATGCGACGAGCCTGCGAGCGCTTAGTCGAAACCGACGAGCCCATGTACCTGATCGCCGCCGAACTGGGCTTTAGCGACCAGTTCCATTTCTCCCGCCGGTTCAAAAATGCAGTTGGTCTCTCGCCTCGAGATTTCCGCGACCAAGTCGCCCAACGGAAACACGCTAAACCTTGAAAGACGCCTCCTACGTAGGGTTTTTTCGACCCCATTCCAGACTCGAGCAAACCGGCGAATACCCCTTGGTATGAACCGAGGAGATCGGTTACAAAGTGACCGAGGACATGGGTTACACATAGTTTAGGGGTCAGATGACATGAAAGCCT
>DGXZ01000058.1:17779-26933 GCA_002396485.1 Spartobacteria bacterium UBA5019 | reverse complement strand
GGGGGTCAGGGTTCATTTTCTTTCAAATTTTGGTTGCGTGCGTTTGTTTTATCTGTTGAATTTCCGTCATGGCACGAAGTATTCGATTGGAATTTGAAGGAGCTTTTTATCATGTGATGGCCCGGGGGAACCGGCGGGGGGCGATTTTTGTAGATGACCACGACCGGCGGTTTTTTTTGCAATGTCTGGCCGATGTCTGTGAAAAAACGGGTTGGCTTGTTCACGCATGGGTGATGATGGACAATCATTACCATCTTTTCATTCAGACGCCCGAGGCGAATTTGGTGGAGGGCATGAAGTGGTTCCAAAACACGGTGACGCGGCGATTCAATGTGCGGCATCGCGAGTGGGGGCGGTTGTTTGGAGATCGCTACAAGGCGGTGGTGGTCGATGGAGAAAGCCCCTACTATTACGAAACGCTCTGGGATTACATTCACTTGAATCCGGGCCGTGCGGGTCTGGTGGATGTGAACTGCGGGCAGAGTGTCTTGGATTATCCGTGGAGCAGTCTTACGGGGGGCTATGCGTTGATGCCGCATGAAAGGGCGAAGTGGTTGGCGGCCGAGCAAGGACTGGCGACGATGGGGGTGGAGGATACGGCCGAGGGTCGGAAAAAAATGATCGATCGCTTGGACAAGCGTGTGGCTGAAGAGCGTGAGCGGAGTGGGTTTGTGGCAGTGGATGCTGATGCCGACAAGCGCGGAAGCCATTTGGGGCGGGGTTGGTATTGGGGAAAACAGGCGTTTGCCGAGAAGTTGATAAAGCTGGGCGAGGGGGTGCTCGGTCAAAAACGCCAAGCGCGGAGCTATGATGCGAGCCTCGAAAGGCAGGCCCACGGTGAGCAAAATGCGCTGGCCCTTCTGGATGAGGGATTGCGGTTGGCAAACCTTAGCGCTGATGAGCTGGCTGGGCATCGCTGCACTGAGCCACGAAAGGTATTGCTTGCAGGATTGCTGTGGAAAAAGACAACGATGTCCCAATCATGGATCGCCGAGCATCTTGGCATGAAAAACGCAGCGAATGTGAGCAGGGTCATCCACCGCATGGATTTATCTCGGATGGAGAAAAAGGTTCCCGAAACATTGTGGTGTTTTGTCTCGGAAAAAATGAAAGAAAATGAACCCTGACCCCCAGTTTGGATATGCAAAGGCAGTGGGGGGAGTTTATCGATGAGAAGCCATGCGTTGCGCCTATACGGGCTAGCCTTCTTTTTAAAAACTCATTTGCATTCGAGGCTCATTTCTTTGAGGGCGAGGTCGAGGGGGCTGCCTTTTTGGGGGACGAATTGCTGGCGCATGATGTCGACGGTGCGGAGGGCTCGGGATTTTTGGCCTTTTTCGATGAGGGCGCTGACGAAGGGGATGCCGACTTCCTTTACAAAATTGCCGCCGCCTGTTTTTCCGATGGTGCGAAGTTGGGCGTGGAACACGAGGGCGGCCTGTTCGACGCCCTCGGTGGCGAGGGCCTCTCGGACGCGGGAGGCGGCGACTTCGCAGCTGAGATCGGCGCGGTTGCCGAGGTTTTGTGAGAGGATGCGCTTCTCGGCGGCCTCGGCCTGGGCGGAATTTCCGCTCTGGCGTAGCAGGGTGGCGACGGCGTTTTGATGGATGACTTTGGAGTCGGCGTTGCGGGAGAGGGCTTTTGCGGCCTGCTCGTGAACGCGAATGCGGCGCTCGAGGGGCGCTCCGGATGTCTCCAGAAACTCGGTCCATCGTATCCAGGGCTCGGGATTTTGCGGGCAGGTGCGGGTGGCATTTTCGAGGGCGGCTGCGGCGCGGGTGATGTCGCCGGATTTCAAAAATATGCGTGCCATGGCGAGGTCGTTCGTCGAGGCGAGAAATGCGGGGGTGCGGCGGAAGCGGGCGGCGAGTTGGCGGAGGTCGTGGTCGCTCACTGGTTCCCAGGTGCGGGGATCGAAGGCGATGCCGGTGACGAGGTTTTGCTCGGGGTCGCGGCCGCAATCAAGTTCCCATTTGTTTGGAGCGCCCATGTAGCCGAACCAGGCGTGGCCGCCGTTGCTGCCTTGGCCATTGAAGAGAACGGTGGGGATCCCGAGCGCCTTGCCGGTGTAGGCGGCGAAATAAGCCTGGTCGATGCAGATGCCGCCGTTTTTTCGGATGGCGGCGAATGTGTAGGGGCTCTGGGTCCAAAAGAAGCGACCTTGTTTGATGCGGTCTTCGCGGTAGCGGATCGATCGTAATGCACGGCTGAAGACTCCGATATGGACCGAATTGTTTTCACGCGCCCAAGCGGTCTCCGAGGGGGTAATAAAGGCATCGACAACGAAGGTGAGCTGGTCGGCCGTGAATCGACGCAGGTCGAGGAGGAGGCGGCCGCTTTCGTTGGCATCGACCCAGCGGCGGAATTGCTCTGCGGGGGATGGAATGTCCCTTGGCACGAGGTCGGGGCTGACCTGCTGGTGGGGCCAGTGTGGAGGCAGAGCGGAGTCGTTCACCACGGCGATGGCGATGGCCAGGTCGGCATACTCGCGCCATTTTGAGGGATGCGCCCCGCGGATGGACCGGAGATTTTTCAAGACGAGCGGGGCGAAATCCCGGTAGTCCCATGTGGAGAGGAAGGAGCGCAGGATATCGGGATCGGACATCATCGCCGAGGCAAGCGGTGTCCCGGCAATGTCGCCGAGCTGGCCGGCCGTGGCGGGTGCGCCCGATGGCAGAAGCTGCTCGGCAACGGCCTGGCGCACATTGGACGCAGCTGTCAATGCGGCGACCTCTTCCGGGCGTAGCGGTGCGGCATCCGGTGGTGGCACGACTCCCGGCGGACAGAGGATGATTTCACCCGATCCGGTGCGGCGGAGGAAGTGGCGCTGCACGAGAGCACGCTCCTCGGATGCGACATCCCTCGAAAGCAGATCGCACCAGCGCCAGAGGTCCATCCATTGAACAAAGGCTGGGTTCTTTGCGGAGGAGGCGTTTTTTTCAGGGCTGTAGGCGAGGGTCAGTGCGCTTTCGAGTTCCTTAAGCGATGCGGCGAATCCCTGCTCGAGCACCTTGCGGCGGTCTTCCGCCGTGGGCTGCAGCGAGGGGTTGAACGCGCGGGCTGTGGGGATCGCGAGGAGGACGGAAAAAGCCGCCAGACAGAGAGCCCGACTGACTCGGCGGGTCGGAATTTTTAAACGATCAAACACGCTTGGGCGCCCGGACCGTGGACGCCTTGGATGAGGATGCCTTCGACATCGGCCGTTTTCGAGGGGCCTGTCACCCAGATGAGGTTGGGATCGTCCGGCATGGCGGCGAGGGCGTCGGCGATGGTGCGGTGGATTTCGGCGCGGCTTACCAAGGCGATGTGGTGCCATGGGGCAAGGGCTGCGAGGCGGTCGGGCGTCGATTCGTCGCTGAGAATGATGGAGCCGGATTCCGCAATGGCTCCGGCGGCCGGCGTGAAAGCGGCGTCGATCTCGTTGACTCTGGCGCGGGTGTAGTTGGAAGTGACTTCACAGAATTCCGAACAGAGCGCGGCGAGGCGGGTCAGCGGGGCTGGAATATAAACGGTGCGGACGCCTTGGCTGCGAAGCCAAGCGGCGCAGGACTCCATGTCGGTGAAGCATTTTGTGCCGGTGGCCTCGGCCCGTTTCTGGAAGAGGGTGAGAGAATCCGCCTCGGTGGCGAGCCAGTGCGGCTCGGCGACATCTTTTGAGAAAACAGGGCGGGCCGTGCGTTCGGGCAACGGGGCGAGTGCGGCACGGACGCTGGAGAAGATTTGATCGCGGGCGGTGCTCATTTTTTGCGGCGGTCTTTCATCCAGGAGCGGAACTCACCGCCGCGCCACTCGGGAAGCGTGCGGGTTTTCAGCCAGGGTTGCAGGTAGGGAAGCGGAAGTTTTTCCAGCGGGACGAGATTCATGACCTTGTTGCTCTTCATGGCGAAGCGCCAGAGCATGGGGCTGGAGGCCAGCTTGGCAAATGCGCCCATGGGCGGGGTGCCGGGCGACGGAGCGTGTTCCTCATGGCCGCGGTTGCGGAGTTTGAGAAGCAGGTCGGGAATCGGGATATCCACCGGACAAACTTCATTGCACGCGCCGCAGAGGCTGGAGGCCTTGGGCAGATCGGCGAGTTGTTTGAAATTTTTTCCAGCGAGGAGGGGCGAGAGGACTGCTCCCACGGGGCCGGGATAAACGCTGCGGTAGGCGTGGCCGGAGGCCTGGCGGTAAACGGGGCAGACATTCAAACAGGCTCCGCAGCGGATGCAGCGCAGGATTTCGCGGCAGTCGGAGGCGAGAATCTGTGAGCGCTGGTTGTCCACGAAGATCACATGCATTTCTTGTGGGCCAGACGGCCGGTCGGTGCGGGCGGGGCCATTGATGAACTCGGTGTAAACCGTGAGTTGCTGACCGGTGGCGGAGCGGCCAAGAAGGTTCAGAAGAACGGCGAGTTCGGCATCCGAGGGGATGACTTTTTCGATTCCCACGAGGGCGATGTGGATCTTCGGCGCGGCCAGGCAGAAGCGGGAATTGCCTTCATTGGTCACCAGCACGAGGCGACCAGTCTCGGCGGAGACGAAGTTCGCGCCGGTGATGCCGGCATCCGCTTGCAGGTATTTGTCCCGCATGAAAACGCGGGCGCGGCGGGTGATTGTTTCCGGGTCGTCGTTGTAGTCGCCGAGGCCTTCGCGCTCGAAGCTCTTCGCGATATCGCGTCGGTTTTTATGGATGATCGGCTTGACGATGTGGCTGGGGTGGTCGCCATCGATCTGAATGATGTATTCGCCGAGGTCGGTCTCGACGGACTCGATGCCCACGGAGCCGAGGTGGTCGTTTAGATGAATCTCCTCGGAGATCATACTCTTCGACTTCACGACCTTTTTGGCGCCGGCTTTCTGAAGAATATCCGACACGGCTCGGCAGGCGTCCTCCGCTGTGACGGCATAGTGAACATGGGCACCCTGGCGTTTGAGGCTTTGCTCGGCCTGCTCTAGGTAGGTATCGAGATGCTCGATCGCATGCTGGCGGATCTGGCCTGCCAGGCGGCGGAGATCGTCGGGAGCGGAATAGTCTTTGCCGAGAACAGTGTAACGCTTCTCGGTGCCGGCGGCGCTGTTGCTGTGGACGGCTTGTTGAACGCCCCGGTCGAGGCGGCGGGCGAAGAGTTCGACTTTTTGTTCAGCCATGACGGTGGAGGGCGCTTTGGAGGATTTGCACGAAGTGGAGTGTTTTGACCGGCTGCCCGCCGCGATCGGCCAGGCCACCGAGGTGCATGAGGCAGCTCATGTCTCCAGAGACTATAAAGTCGGGATTGGCCGCTGTCATGTGCTCAAGTTTCAGACATCCCATGGATGACGAAACATGCGGGAAGCTCACAGAGAATGTGCCGCCGAAGCCGCAGCACTGCTCGGCCTCGCCGAAAGGAATCACTTCGAGTCCATCGATGGACTCGAGGAGCTTCAAAGCCGCCTCGCCGCTGCCGGTGCCGCGCGTGTGGCAGGCGCGGTGAAAGGCGATACGGGCAGGAAAGCGACCGGGCCATTTTTCGATGCCGAGGCCATTGACGAGAAAATCGGCAAGCTCCCAAGTGCGGCTGGCGAGTTTTTGCACGGTCGGGAGGTCTTTTTCCTTCTCGAACTCGAGCGGGGCTCCGTGGAAAAGCATCGCGGCACATGAACCGGATGGCACGATGACCGGCTTGTCCCCCTCGAAGACTCGCGTGGTGTGGCGCATGACCTCGCGCGAGGCCGGCCAGTCGCCGCAATTGAAGGCCGGCTGGCCGCAGCAGGTCTGATTCTCCGGGAACTCGACTTCGCAACCGGCGTGTTCGAGCACTTCGACGGTCGCTTTTGCTACGTCGTCGAAAAAAGCGTCGCAGAGGCAGGTGGCCATGAGCTGAACGGTGCGACCGGTGGGGCGGGAAGGGCTTTGTGTCATGAAAGTGCGGTTTGGATTTGGAGGAAACGCTGGGCCTTCTCTGTCCATGTTACGCTGCGAACAGGTTCGTGGATTCTAGGATTGCAGGAATTACGCAAAATTTCGCGTCCCTCGGCGAGGGATTTGATTTCTCCCGTGGCGATGAGTTGGGCGATGATGTTGCCTGAAGCCGTGGCCTCGACGGGGCCTGCTTCCACGCGGAGACCGGTGGCCTCGGCTGTCATTTGATTGAGCAATGCATTGCGGCAGCCTCCACCGACGATTTGAAGGGTGTCGGGCAGATCCGGGATCATGTTTTTCAACCTCTGAATCATCAGGCTGTATTTGACGGCGAGGCTCTCCAGGATGACGCGGACGATTTCGGCCTTGGATGCCGGAGCGGGTTGGTTCGTTTTTTTGATCCAGTCCAAAATGGCCTGTGGCATATCACAGGGCTTGCCAAACTCCGGTGCATCGGGATCAATCAATACTGTGGTGTTGGCGTCTCGAGCCATTTCGACCATTTCGCCATACTCCATGGCATGTCCCTGCTCAGCCCAGACGCGGCGGCATTCCTGGAGGAGCCACATGCCTGCGATATTGGTCAGGAAGCGCGTGGTGCCTTCGAGGCCTTGCTCATTGGAAAATTTCGCGTCAAAGGCTTCTTGGCTGAGGACCGGGGCAGGCAGCTCGATTCCTAAAAGCGACCAAGTGCCGGAGCTCAAAAAGAGAGGGTTGGAGCGCGATGGCACGCCAGCCACGGCCGACGCGGTGTCGTGGCTTCCGCAGGTGGTCACTTTCACGCCTCGCAGGCCGGTGGTGGCGGCGAGCGCTTCTGTGAGTTCGCCAAGAATGACGCCCGGTTCGGTGAGCTTTCCTAAAATGCACGCGGGGATTCCGAGTGTCTCTGCGAGTTCGGCGTCCCATTCCGCCGTGCCTGCGCGGAGGAGACCCGACGTACTCGCGATGGTCCGCTCGATGGCCCTCACGCCACAAAGCCGGTAATTCAGGTAATCCGGCATGAAAAGCAGGCTCTGCGCTTGTTTCAATGCCTGCGGCGTCAACCTCGACTCGGCCATGAGCTGGTAGATCGTATTAAAAAACAGCGGCTGAATGCCCGTGCGATTCCAGATTTTTTCTTCGCCGACGAGGCGGGCGGCTTCGGAAATCATGCCATCCGTGCGCGAATCCCGATACATCCAAGGTTCGTTGAGAGCCCCGCCCTCCGGCCCGATCAAGGCGTAGTCCACGCCCCAAGTATCAACCGCCACGGAGACGATATCGCCTCCGAAGCGCGCGCCGGCGGCAGCGAGGCCCTGCGTGATTTCTTTAAAAAGTCCCTCCGCATCCCAATGCCAGCCGTCGGCCGTTTGCAGGCCACTGTTTGGAAATCGCGCGCCCTCCTCGATTTCGAGTCGGGATCCATCGAAATGCCCAGCCATCACACGGCCACCTGAAGCGCCCAGATCGACAGCCAGAAAGGTTTTACGGGCGGCACTCATTGTGCCACCTCCAAGCGCACTCCCTGTGAAACGACAGCATCGCGCATATCATCCTGCGGGGGAGAATCAGTGATCCAAAAATCCACATCGGAATTCTTGGCGAAGAAAAAACTCGAGGACAAGCCAGCTTTTGTGTGGTCGGCCAAAAGAACGACCTCAGAGGCCCTCAGAACAACTTGCCTTTTGAGTTGGGCCTGCGCCTCGGTGGCGTCGCTGAGCCCGAGCGCCGGGTCGAGTCCACGGCAAGAAATAAAAGCCGCGTCGATGCGGTTCATTTCGAGGCCCTGCATGGCCGCCCAGCCAGTGCAGGAGAGAGAAGACTGCGCCAAGCGTCCGCCGAGGAGACACACGGTGATATGCGTTTTTTCCGCGAGGGAAAGAGCGACCTGAAGAGAGTTTGTGATCACCGTGAGCGGCTTGTCGGGAAGAATCGCAGCCAGTTGGAGAACGGTTGTGCTGGCATCGAAAAAAACTGTGCTCCCCTCGGCCACACGGGCCAATGCGGCACGGGCGATGCGCGCCTTCGCGGAGGCATTCTGCGCCATGCGCTCGCGCATGGGGAACTCCCGCCGGCTCACATCCAATCGCAAAGCCCCTCCGTGGGTGCGCACGAGTTGACCATCCGTTTCCAGACGCTCGAAATCACGGCGCACGGTTTCTTCGGTGACACCGAGTTCGGTGGCAACCTCGGCGGTTCGCACGCTCCCTCGGGCGTTTAGACATTCTATCAATTTGCGATGGCGTTCCAGAGCGAGCATTGGTTTTTTCTTTGTTTAAATCATTTTTTATTCGACAAACAATAAAAAAACAACATAAACAAAACCGATGCCAATAACAAACCCCACCCCAACCAACATGAAACATGTCACCATGCACTGGAATCCCGCAGACCCCGTCGCGCCGAATTCCGTGGAAGAACTCATCCACCGCTCGAACTGCCTCGGCACCGACCAGCGGATCACCAACACTGGCGGAGGCAACACCTCGTCCAAGATTTTCGAAAAAGACCCGCTGACAGGCGAGATGGTCGAAGTGATGTGGGTGAAGGGCTCGGGCGGCGACCTGCGGACCTCGAAGAAAGAAAATTTCTCCTCCCTCTACCAATCCAAACTCCTCGATCTCCAGCGCGTGTATGCAGCCCGCGCCGAGAAGGGCCTGAAATCTCCCGCCGAAGACGAAATGGTCGGCATGTTCTCGCATTGCACCTTCAACCTGAATCCGCGTCCCTCCTCGATCGATACGCCTCTCCACAGCTTCATCCCGCACGCCCATGTGGACCACACGCACCCGAACGCCGCCATTTCCGTGGCCGCCTGCGCGAAGAGTATTGAGGTGACGAAGGAAATCTACGGCGACGAGGTCGTGCACATTCCTTGGATGCGCCCAGGCTTCGAACTCGGACTCGCCATGCAGGAAGCCTGCAAAAATCATCCGCAAGCCAAAGGCTTCATCATGGGCCAGCACGGCCTCATCAACTGGGGAAAAACCGGCCGCGAGTGCTACGAACTCACGCTGGAGCTGATCGAAAAAGCCGCCGAGCACATTGAGAAAAAGCAGGCTGAACGCGGGGGCGAGGCTGCCATTTTTGGCGGAGCCGTCCAAGCCGCCCTGCCCGAGGAGAAGCGCCGCGAAGTCTTTGCCGCTCTGCTCCCCTGGCTTCGTGGTCAAGTGAGCCAAAAGAAACGCTTCATCGCGACCATTCAGGACGACGAAAAAATCCTGCGCTTTGTGAACTCGAAGGACGCCCCGCGTCTTGCGGAGCTTGGCACCAGCTGCCCCGACCACTTCCTGCGCAC
>DGXZ01000058.1:0-17614 GCA_002396485.1 Spartobacteria bacterium UBA5019 | reverse complement strand
GCCCCGACCACTTCCTGCGCACCAAAATCAAGCCGCTCTACATCGGCACCGCGCCGAAGGCTGACACGCCCGTTGAAGAGATCGTCGCCTCGCTGAAAACCCAACTCGCCGCCGGTCTCGAGAAATACCGCGCCGACTACGCCGCGTATTACAATGCTTGCAAGCGGGCCGATTCTCCCGCCATGCGCGACCCGAACCCGACCGTCATTCTCATCGCCGGACTCGGTATGGTGGCATTTGGAAAAGACAAATCCGAATCCCGCGTCACGGCGGAATTCTACAACTGCGCGGTGGAAGTCATGCGCGGTGCCGAGGCTATCGGCGGTTACATTTCACTCCCGGCCCAAGAAGCCTTCGACATCGAATACTGGGCTCTTGAGGAGGCCAAGCTCCGCCGCATGCCCGCCGACAAGGAACTCGCGGGTCGTGTTGTCGTGGTGATCGGCGCCGGCAGTGGCATCGGACGCGAAACCGCTCTGCGCCTGGTTCGCGAGGGTGCGCACATCGTCTGTGTCGATCTCAACCAAGCGGCGGCACAAGCCACGGCGGATGAAATCCTCACCAAAACCGGTCTAGGAATCGGCGTCGCTGGAACCGGCATCTCCGGCTGCGGATCGGCCATCGGCCTGCAAGCGGATATCACCAAGCGCGACAGCATCCGCGCCATGCTCGATCAAGTCATCCTCGCCTACGGTGGATTTGATTCGATAGCCGTCACTGCCGGCATTTTTGTGCCGAGCGACACAAGCGGCCATATCCCCGACGACAAGTGGGCGCTTACCTTCAATATCAATGTCACCGGCAGCTACCTCGTCGCCGACGAAGCCTCGAAGGACTTCAAAGCCCAAGGCCTGCGCGGGTCGATGGTCCTCACCACGAGCGCCAACGCCGCCGTAGCCAAAAAAGGCAGCGTCGCCTACGACACCTCAAAGGCCGCCGCCAACCACCTCGTGCGCGAACTCGCCATGGAACTCGCCCCGCTCGTGCGCGTCAACGGTGTCGCCCCGGCCACAGTCGTTCAAGGCAGCGCCATGTTCCCCCGCGACCGCGTCATCGGCTCGCTCGCAAAATACGGCATTGCTTACACTGATGACGAAGCCACCGATTCGCTCACAACCAAGCTCGCGCAGTTCTACGCCGACCGCACACTCACCCGCTCGCCGATCACCCCGGCCGATCAAGCGGAAGCCTACTTCCTCCTCATTGCCGACAGACTGTCCAAAACAACCGGACAGATCGTGACGGTCGATGGCGGCTTGCACGAAGCGTTCCTGCGTTAATCCCAAGGAAAAATCTCAACCCGAAAAGGCAGGGCAGCGACGCCCTGCCTTTTTCGCATCCCGATGATCAGTGTGGCGCACCGGCACGCGGTTGCGTTAGTTTTTCACAAATCCCATGTCTAAACCTGCCAAGCTTCCCTTCCCGCAACTGGTGCGGGCGTTTTGGAGTCCCTATCTGCGTTTACTCGGATACATGACGCCCTACCGTAAACAGTTTTTCATGGGCATCATTTTTGGAGTGCTTGCCGGTATCGTGAGCGGATCTCTCACGCTGGTCATCCTCAAGGCCGGCGAATCCATTGGGGTGAAAATGGACAAGTCCGCCCTTATCCCGGGAGCAGTTTCGAATGATGGGCCAGGCATCGGGGGAGTCATTTGGATGAGCCTGCTCATCCCGCTGGTGATGGTCTTGCGGGGACTTTTTTCCTATCTGAATGTCTACTATCTGGCGTGGGTCAGTCTGCGCGTCCTTCGAGACATCCGGACCCAACTTTTTTCCCACCTGATGTCGCAATCCCTGGATTTCTTCAACCGGGAAAAATCCGGCAAGCTCATGTCGCGCGTGATGAGCGACACGCGCGTCACACAAAATGCTCTCACTTCGATCTCGGGGGATATCATCAAGGATCCGATTGCTATTCTCACGCAAGTTGGCGTGCTGGTGGCGATCGACTGGAAGTTCAGCCTCACAACGCTGGTTCTTTTTCCGCTCTGCATTGTTCCAGTCGTTGTTTTTGGTCGCAAAGTGCGTTCGGCGGGCAAGGCGGAGGAAAAAGAGGCGGCTCAAATGTCGATCATCTTGCAAGAGACTTTCGCTGGCGTGAGGGTCATCAAAAGCTTCGCGCGCGAGGGCTACCAGACGGCTCAATTTGCGAAGTCCAGCGACACCCAGTGCCGCAACAGCCTGCGCGTGCGTCGCAGTTCCGACATCGTCCAGCCTCTCATTGAGTCCGTTGCGGCCTTTGGAGTCGTTCTGGCCATGATCTATGTTTATTACAACGACATCAGCTTCATCAAATTCGCAGCCCTCTGCGGTGGCATTTTCATGCTCTACAACCCCGTAAAAAATCTCAGCCGCATCCCCATGCTCATGCAGAAGTCCATGGTCTCGGCGGAAAATGTTTTTGCACTCATGGAGATGAAGCCAAGCATCACGGACAAGCCCAACGCAAAGGTGCTCGAGCGCTGCGATGGCCGCATCGACTTGGAGAATGTGAGTTTCGACTACGGCACGGACAAGGCCGCCGTTCAAAATGTGAGCCTGCATATCGAGCAGGGGAAAAAATACGCGCTGGTCGGAGCGAGCGGTGCGGGCAAGAGCACGATCCTCTCGCTCATCATGCGATTTTACGATCCCCAGCACGGCGTGGTGCGTCTCGACGGCACCGACCTCCGCGATCTCGCCCAGCACTCGCTCCGCGAGCAAGTCGGCATGGTCACGCAGGAGACATTTTTGTTCCACGACACGATTTTTGAAAACATCCGCTACGGCAGGCTCGATGCAACCAAGGACGAAGTCATCGCCGCCGCCAAATCCGCCTTCGCCCACGACTTCATCCTAGCCCAGCCGGACGGCTACGAAACCGTCGTCGGCGACAAGGGCTGCATGCTGAGCGGTGGACAGCAGCAACGCCTGGCCATCGCCCGCGCCCTGCTCAAGAACGCACCCGTCCTTCTCCTCGACGAGGCCACATCCGCACTCGACTCCGAAAGCGAGCGCATGGTGCAGGCCGCTCTGGAGCGCCTCTCCGAGGGTCGCACCGTTGTCGCCATCGCCCACCGCCTCTCGACCATTCTCAAATCCGACTGCATCGTCGTCATGGATCACGGCCGCATCGCCGCCACCGGCCGCCATGAGGAACTCCTCGCGAAATCTGACCTCTACCGCAGCCTCTACGAGCTCCAATTCCACCACAGCGAGGGCCCTGTCCCCTCGGTGACCGTGTGATGAATCTCCTGCCTTGGATGCGACCGGAGCACCTCGCTCCGGGCGACACCAAAAGCCTTCGTGGCGATTGGCGCGGACTGGAATTGCACACGATCCGCTCGACGGACGATCCATTTTTCGAAACCGCCTTCGGAGCGCTCTGGAAGGAATTCGGCGCAGCGGGCGAAATGGAGCAGGCCAGCGTCATCGCCGAGCGGATGAAATGGAATCCCTCGCAAATGCTCGACGGAGCCGCCCTCCTCTACGCCATGCAACTCATCACCCACAACGGCGAGTTTGTCGCAGTGAGGGACCACACGGCCATCCTCCTCGCAAACGAGCCCGGCGCCATCGTCCACTTGTCGCATAATCTGGTCGCCCCTGCGTGGAGGCGCAGCGGAATCGCCGGCTGGCTCCGCGCCCTGCCAGTCTCAACCGCGCTGGAGGCCCTTGCGGCAGCAGGCCGTCCGATCGATGCCCCGGTCACGCTGGTCGGCGAGATGGAGCATTTCAACCCCAGCCACGCTGCAACCGAAATCCGCCTCACCGCTTATGAGAAGGCCGGATACAAAATGGTGGACCCCGAGATTGTGGACTACTGGCAGCCGGATTTCCGCGACCCGCGAATCATCGACCAGGAAAACGGCCCGAAACCCATCCCCCTCTGCCTCATGCTGCGCCGCATCGGCAGAGAGCAGGAGGAATTTGCCAGCGGCGCCGAAGTGTGCCAGGTCGTCAACGCCCTCTATAAAATGTATGGCCGAGGCTTTCGCGCACGCGATATGCAGGTGGTTTTTGAAACACTCAAGACATACCCCCCGGCGGATGCGCACATTCCGCTCGTGCCGCCCACAAGCGTGCCGAAGAATCCCAAATAAGCTTTGGAGAGTCCTTTGACTTGACCTGCCCGCGTCTTGAAGGCGAGGTTAACTTTATGGGCCTAACGCGCATCGCCAATCCGATTTACGACGGAGCGTTCAAATACCTGCTGGACGACAACCGGGTCGCGCGGCTTTTTCTCTCGACGATGATCGGTGAGGAGATTGTCGAGTTGACGTTTCGTCCGACCGAGCACCGCACAGATGTCGAGCAACGCCATGTCACGGTGTTCCGGATCGATTTCTCGGCCCGTATCGCACTGCCCAACGGCGGAGAAAAGCTCGTCATCATTGAAATCCAGAAGGCGAAGTTTGCGTCCGACATTATGCGCTTTCGCAAATATCTCGGTCGGCAATACCTCTCGAAGGAGAATTCCTACATGGTCGATGGCGCACTGCGCGCCATGCCGATCCTAAGCATCTACCTGCTCGGGCATTCGCTCGAGCATACCGAATCGCCGGTGATCCGAGTCGTCCGGCAGTATCTTGACGCCACCGGACGCGAACACATTGCACACCAAGAGGATTTCATCGAAAGCCTCACCCACGACAGCATCATCGTGCAGATTCCCCACCTCAAGCAACGCCGCCAAAATGATCTGGAATCCCTGCTCGGCATCTTCGACCAAAGCCAGAAAGATCCCGCCGACGCCCACACGCTCAGCATCCGAGAGGAAGACTACCCGGAGAAATTTCAAGGAGTCATCCGCCGCCTGATCAAAGCCATCAGCGAACCCGATGTACGCGAAACGATGGAGGTCGAGGACGACTACCTCGAGGAATTCGAGGACATGGAACGCATGGTAGCAGAAAAAAACGCTGCCCTAGCAGAAAAAAACGCCGCTCTCGTCGAAAAAGACGCAGTGATCGAGAAAGCCATCTCGATGCTTGTCGCTGGCGGCTTCAGCGAGAAAGACGCCCGCGCCAAGCTTCTCGGGTAGCTGCGACCACCTGCGCGAGCATCCCCGATAGCCAATCTTCTTCCTTGCTACCCCCTTAAAAGGGAACGAATAAATGGCGATGGAGTGGAGTTGGGACGGAATTTTGCTTGATCGGGACATCGACAAGTCGATTCGAGGGAAATAAATCTTTGCCGATGGAACGCAAACCTCCAACTTCTTTCCAAGCATCCGCCACCATCGGCTTCGAGGCCAAGCGCAGGCCCACTGCCGACAGTCGAGGCGAACCCGAACTGAACCACAGCGGAGATAGCCTCGCACGCTTTTCAAACTCACTGGGGCAAACAGCAGAAGGCAACCGGAGCCACACCTCATCTTCGCCCGCTTAGTTCATGGCACGCAAATCTTCATCTCCCGATGTCTTCAGCGCCGCCAAGACCCTCCTCTGCTTCCTTCAGATTTTCATCGTTAGCAACCGCGACCAGACCTGCCACTTCGCCTTCGCCGCGTGAGCATCACCGACTACCAAGCCAAATACCTCGCTTACGAGCTGACGAAGCGCTGCTCGTCTGACAGCTTGGAGAAGCTAGCTGCAGCAGTGGCGGGGGCGCAGGTGGATTTGAACCCGCATCAGGTGGATGCAGCGCTATTCGCCTTCCAGTCGCCCCTGTCAAAAGGCGCGATCCTTGCGGATGAAGTCGGCTTGGGAAAGACCATTGAGGCCGGGTTGGTCATCTCGCAGAAGTGGGCGGAGCGGAAGCGGCGCATTCTCATCATCACCCCCGCAAACCTGCGGAAGCAGTGGCACCAGGAAATGAACGAGAAGTTCTTCCTGAACTGCGAGCTACTGGAGTCAAAGAACTACAATGCCGCCATCAAGAAGGGGCATTTCAGGCCGTTCGAGACGAAGGAAGATGCCATCGTCATCTGCTCCTACCAGTTCGCCGCGAATAAAGCGGCGGATGTTCATCACACCGCTTGGGACCTCGTCGTCGTCGATGAAGCGCATCGCCTGCGGAACGTCTATAAGCCCTCGAACATCATCGCCAACGTGCTCAAGGGTGCCTTGCAGGAGCGGCACAAGCTGCTGCTCACGGCCACGCCGTTGCAGAACTCACTTTTGGAGTTGTTCGGCCTTGTCAGCGTCATTGATGACCACACCTTTGGTGACTTGAAGAGCTTCCGCGAGCAGTTCGCCAGTCTGAGCCAGTCGCAGGTGTTTGATACCTTGAAGGCCAGATTGAAGCCCATCTGCCACCGCACGCTTCGCCGGCAGGTCACCGCTTACGTTCCCTACACGAAGCGTCACGCCATGGTCGAGCCCTTCGATCCCGGTGAGAGTGAGGACAGGCTTTACAACCTCGTTTCGGATTATCTTGAGCGAGAAAACTTGCAGGCCTTGCCACCCGGACAGCGCAGCCTCATGACCTTGGTGCTTCGGAAGCTGCTCGCCTCATCGTCGTTCGCTATTGCTGGAGCGCTCACCTCCATCGCGAACAGGCTGAAGGCACGCCTGAAGGCCGACGACATTTCCACCTCCCTCGAAGAAGAACTCGATGAAGACTACGAGTCCCTCGACGAAACCGCTGAGGAGTGGGACGAAGATGAAATCGAGCCTCTCACGGGCGACGACCGGAAGGCCATGCAGGCGGAAATCGTGGACCTGGAAGAGTTCACGCGCCTCGCCCTTTCGATTGATCACAATGCCAAGGGCAAAGCGCTGCTGAAGGCCCTGGAAGTCGCCTTTGAAAAAGCCAAGGAACTCGGTGCATCAGAGAAAGCCATCATCTTCACTGAGTCCCGCAAGACTCAGAGCTACCTTCTGCGCTTGCTCGCCGACAGCCCGTATGGAGACGGCATCGTGCTCTTCAATGGCACCAACACCGACGACACCTCCAAGGCCATCTACGCCCGCTGGGTAGCGCGTCACAAAGGCAGCGACAAGATCACCGGCTCCCGCACGGCGGATATGCGCAGTGCCCTTGTCGATTACTTCCGTGAGGAAGGCCGCATCATGATCGCCACCGAAGCCGGAGCAGAGGGGATCAACCTCCAGTTCTGCGCCCTCGTGGTGAACTATGACCTGCCATGGAATCCTCAGCGCATCGAACAGCGCATTGGCCGCTGCCATCGTTACGGCCAGAAGCATGACGTGGTGGTGGTGAACTTCTTGAACAAGAAGAACGAGGCCGACCTCCGCGTGTTCCAGCTCCTCGATGAGAAGTTCAAGCTCTTCACCGGCGTCTTCGGCTCCAGTGATGAAGTGCTCGGAGCCATCGAGTCCGGCGTGGACTTCGAGAAGCGCATCGCCGCCATTTACCAGACCTGCCGGAAGCCCACCGAGATCAGGACCGCCTTTGATCAGCTCCAGCTAGAGCTGAACTTCGAGATCAGCGCCGCCATGACTTCCACGCGGCGGAAGCTCCTGGAGAACTTCGACGACGAAGTGCGGGACAAGCTCAAAGTCCGCGATGATGCCTCACGCGCCTTTCTCAGTCGCTTCGAGCGCCAGTTCATCCAGCTCACTCAGCACGAGTTGAGAGATCACGCCACATTCCCTTCAGATTCATCCTTCATTCTTCAAACTTCCCCCGGTCCCGCTGCCATCCAGCTCGGCCTCTACGAGCTGCCACGCCGCAGCGGTGAAGCCCACCTCTATCGCCTCGGGCATCCGCTAGCCGAGCATGTTCTCACTCAGGCAAAGGAGCGCGAGCTACCCTCGGCAGAAGTCCAGTTCGGCTATGCCGACCACGGCAGCAAGATTAGCATTCTGGAAAGCCTTCGCGGGCAATCCGGCACGCTCACCGTTTCCCTTTTCAGTGTGGAGTCCATGGATCAGGGCGAGGATCATCTCATCTGCGCCGCCTGCACGGATGGGGGCACCCTGCTGGATGAAGAGCAGGCCCGCCGAATGCTCAGCCTCCCCGCCAGCGTGGCAGGCCCGGTGCTTGACCTTCCATCCCCCGAGTCACTGGCTCAATTCACCGCGCGCCGTCAGGCCGAACTCCAGCGCCATATCTCCGAGCGCAACGCACAGTTCTACGAAGCCGAAGCCGAGAAGCTCGACGGCTGGGCCGATGACTTGAAAGTCGGACTGGAGCGCGAGATCAAAGAGATGGACCGCCTCATCAAAGAAACCCGCCGCAACGCCGCCACCGCCCTCACCCTCGAAGAAAAGCTCGCCAACCAGAAGCAGATCAAAGCCATCGAATCCCAGCGCAACGACAAACGCCGCTCCCTCTTTGAAGCTCAGGACGCCATTGATCAGCAGCGCGAGGAGTTGATCGGGAAGATTGAAGGAAAGCTCAGCCAATCAATTCTCAAAACCGAACTCATTCAAATCCAATGGACACTCAAGTAAACAACCATCCAGCAGGTTCATTGTGGAGCAGATGGGACCTACATTTCCACACCCCAGCTTCATACGATTACGCTGATAAGTCTGTGACGACTGCGAAGATCGTTGAAGAACTGATTGCGAAACATATCCGAGTAATTGCTGTCACGGATCACCACACGATGGATGTTCCGATGATAAAGGAAATGCAAAGGCTCGGGGGAGACAAGCTCACCGTCTTACCAGGCATCGAACTCCGCGCTGACCAAGGTGGAGACCCAATTCACTATATTTGCATATTCCCTGAGAATGCAGACCTCGAACACATATGGACTACGCTCCAGGGCCAGCTTGGTTTGACGTTAGCTGGTATTGCAGCCAAGGGCGGCGACGATAGAATCTATGTCCCGCTGGAAGACGGAGCGACCTTAACAAGACAACTTGGTGGTGTTGTGACAATCCACGCCGGAGCAAAGTCAAACTCGATTGAAAACATCAAGAACAAGGAGGAGTTTCAAAAGCGCATTAAGTATGACATCACCAAGCACTTCGTGGACGTGATGGAAATTGGGCAGATCAAGGACATTGATGTTCATAAGAAAATCATCTTCCCAGTAACCAAACTGAAGAAGCCGTTAATCATCTGTTCCGACAACCACGACATTAAAAACTATGTGGTAAAATGTCCGCTGTGGTTGAGGGCAAATCCAACCTTTCGGGGCCTACTGATGGCAATCCGAGAACCTGACGCTCGCATATTCATCGGAACGAACCCTCATGAACATGAACGCCTTGAACAAAGCCCAGGCAAATTCTTAGCCTCCGTTGAATTTACTCGCCAGCCTTCCGCACCAGATGGAGAGAATTGGTTCAGTGGGCGAATTGATTTCAATCCGGGGCTCGTGGCTATTGTTGGTAACAAAGGGAGCGGCAAAAGTGCGCTGGCTGACACTCTCGGATTGCTAGGTGCATCGAAAAACTCAAAGCACTTTTCATTTCTCAGGCCCGAAAGGTTTAAGCATCATTCCGTCGGCTACGCGAAGCACTTTCAAGCAACGCTGATGTTCCGATCAGGAGAGACGCGGGACAGTCTTCTGAGCGATACCTCAAGATCTGATTGGCCAGAGCGGTTAAAGTATCTACCTCAGGAGCACGTGGAAAAAATATGCTCCGAACTGGCCAACCTTGATTCGCATGGGTTTGAGCAAGAGTTGAAGGGGGTAATATTCTCGCATGTTCCCGATTCAAAACGTCTGGGTCAGCTAACCTTGGATGACTTGGTAAAGTTCCAAACTGAAGAGAAGCAGAAGCGAATTGACGTGCTGCTGGGGCAGCTTCGTTCAGTCAGTAGAGCGCGCTCCCAGTTGGAAGATCAATCCAGCCCTGGAGTGAAGCTCACAATTGAATCCAAACTGCAACAGCGACGGCAAGAAATAGAAAATCATTTGCAGGCCAAACCCTTACCAGCCGAAGTATTGCCTGACAGTTCGAGCAATGATCCTGGTTTAATTGAACGGCTGAATGCTTTGCAAGAGGCCGCTAAGGGTTATCAGCTTGCAATTGATGGCTCTCAGAATCTTCAGAAAAACGCCGAACGCAGATTGGCGGTTGCGAATCGACTGCACGAAAGCGTGAAGAACTTTGAAAAGCAGTTCCACAGTTTCAGTGAATCAATTACTCAGGACGCTAAAGAGCTCGATATTCTCACCGCAGATTTGTTGTCACTGACAACGAATCTGGAATTGATTAAAGCCGTCCAGACAAGTGCGACTGAGGAGATCAAGAAGGCTGGTGAAAACTTGAACGGAAACAGGGAAGGAAGTTCTGCTGCATTGCTAGCCACTACGAAAGAGCAGATTGAATCAATTCAAGGCCAGCTTGATGCGCCGAGCCGCGCATATCAAGCCAGCATAGCGGCATTAGCCGTGTGGCAAACCCGTCAAAACGAACTGGAGGGGGCTGCCGATCAACCCGAATCCTTGAATGGACTAACAGCGTCCTTGGAGGCTTTCAATCTTGCACCTGCTCTTATTGCGCAAGAGCGTCAGAAGCAAAGAGACCTATCTCTTGAAATTCTCGCAGAAAAACATGAGCAGACTAAAATCTACCGGAATCTTTACGGCGCTGTTCAAGATTTTATCAGTTCGCATGAGCTGGCCAAAGACCGATTGCATTTGGAGTTCCGAGCGGAGCTCGTGAACGAAGGATTGGGTGACAGGCTCCTTAGAATGATTTCACAGAATAGAAAAGGGAGCTTCAAGGGGAGTGAAGATGGGCAAGCGAAAATCGCGCAGCTATGTGAGGCAGTAAACTGGGAGGATTCAGCCTCAGTTGGGACATTCCTTGATACACTCGATTCAGCGTTGCATGAGGATCAACGAGAAAACCCTCCATCGCCTGTGCCACTTACAGAGCAGCTTGTGTCCAGCGCAAAACCCGAAGATGTATATGACCTGTGTTTTGGATTGGATTATTTGCAGCCCAGGTATGTCTTGCGCTGGGATGGAAAGGATTTGAGCATGTTGTCACCAGGAGAGAGAGGCACACTTCTGTTGGTTTTCTATCTCCTGATTGATAAGTCCGACACTCCTCTGGTTATCGATCAGCCCGAAGAAAACTTGGACAATCATACGGTTGCGAAGGTGCTGGTTGATTGCATTCGAGAAGCAAAGAATCGGCGGCAGGTCTTTATTGTGACCCACAATCCTAATTTGGCTGTCGTTTGCGATGCCGATCAGGTGATTCATGCGAGTATTGATAAAACCGACGGCAACAAGGTTACTTATATCACCGGAGCGCTTGAGAACCCCATAATCAGCCGATACGTCACGGACGTCCTTGAAGGCACCCGTTGGGCATTTGATGTGCGTGGGGCAAAGTATGACGTTGGGGGCATCAAAGACGTATAAACATGTCCAAAAGAACCAAACTCGAACTCACCTGGATTGGCAAGGAGCACCGGCCACGGCTGGAGCCGCGCATCTTGCTGGAGGAGGCGGACAAGTCGCAACATGCGGCGCACCGGGTCACGGACGGGGACCTCTTCGACAACCGCCTCATCCACGGGGACAACCTCCTCGCTCTCAAGGCCCTGGAGCAGGACTTCGCCGGCAAGGTGAAGTGCATCTTCATTGATCCCCCTTACAACACCGGCAGCGCCTTCGAGCACTACGACGACGGCGTCGAGCATTCGTTGTGGTTGTCGTTGATGAGGGAGAGGCTGGAGCTGTTGAAGCGCCTGCTCACAAATGAAGGATCACTCTGGATTACAATTGATGACAACGAGGCGCATTACCTGAAGGTGCTTTGCGATGAAGTCTTTGGTCGCCAGAACTTTCTTTGCACCGTCATCTGGCAGAAAAAGTATGCCCCAAAAGCAGACTCTAAATTTCTCTCAGAGTCCCATGACTTTGTGTTAGTGATTGCGAAGAAGATTGAGGCATTGCAACTGAATCGTCTTCCAAAAACAGAGAAGCAGACCTCGCGATATACCAATCGTGACAACGACCCTCGCGGACCATGGAAAGCTGGCGATGTTTTGAGGAACGAAGTGCGAGACTATGCGATTTTCCCCGTGAAGCTCCCGTCAGGTAAAGAGGTGTGGCCGCCATCTGGAACAAGCTGGCGATATACCAAAGATAAGTTTGACGAGATGATTGCCGACAACCGGATTTGGTTCGGCGTGGACGGCACCGCACGACCAGCGGTTAAACGATTTATCACCGAAGTAACCGATACTATCCCTGCCACGACATTGTGGACTTACGATGAAGTCGGGCACAATGACGAGGCGAAGAAGGAGAGCAAAGTCCTCTTTGGAGATCAACTGTTTGGCACTCCAAAGCCGGAGCGATTGATGGAACGTATTTTGACCCTCGCAACCAACCCCGGCGACCTCGTGCTCGACTCCTTCCTCGGGTCCGGCACGACGGCGGCGGTGGCGCACAAGATGGGGCGGCGGTGGATCGGGATCGAGCTGGGGGAACACTGCCACACGCATTGCCTGCCGCGCCTGAAGAAAGTCGTGGATGGCGCGGACCCCGGCGGCATCACCGAGGCCGTGGGCTGGAAGGGCGGCGGCGGATTCCGATACTACCGCCTGGCGGGTTCCCTGCTGCTGCGGGACAAGTGGGACCAGCTCGTCATCAACCCGGAGTTCAACGCTCCCATGCTGGCCGAGGCCGTGTGCAAGCTGGAAGGGTTCACCTATGCCCCCAGCGACACGCTCTACTGGCAGCAAGGCCACAGCACGGAACAAGACTTCATTTACACCACCACCGCCAACCTCAGCCACGACCAGCTCCAGCAGCTCAGCGATGAAGTGGGGACGGACCGCTGCCTGCTCGTTGTCTGCTCCGCCTTCCGCCCCCGCAAGGAAGGCTACAGCAACCTGACCGTGAAGAAGATCCCCAAAGCCGTGCTCACCCGCTGCGAGTGGGGCAAGGACGACTACAGCCTCAAAGTGGAAAACCTCCCCAAAGCCGCACCACAAGTGGGGCAACAGGAACTTTTTTAACCACAAAGAACACATAGAACACAAAGATATGAAAACTGAGATGACTGATGGTGAGGTGAAGGCGTTTTGTAGCCGGGTGCGGCAGACGAGCTGGGACGTTCATGCTTATCATGGGAACGGTCATCTGGAGAAGGTCTATGAGAATGCGCTGGCGCATCGACTGCGTAAGGCGGGGCTAGAGGTGAAGCAGCAGGAACCCATCAAGGTCTATGATGAGGATGGAACCGTGATCGGGGACTACTATGCGGACATCCTTCTTGATGGCTTGCTGATCCTAGAACTAAAGGCGGTCAAGGCGCTGGCACCAGAGCACACCGCGCAAATCATGGGCTACCTGAAATCGGCCCGTCTCAAGCATGGGCTGCTCATCAACTTCGGTTCCTACAAGTTCGAGATCAAAAAATATGCGCTGTAAAACTGCATCAACCACAAAGAACACAGGGATCACAAAGGGGATTTTGAATGTATTCTCAGTGCCTTCCTTTGTGATCTCTGTGATCTCTGTGGTTAAAGGAGGTGACGCATGAGCGCCCCTGACGAATCCCCGGCCAAAATGGTGCTTTACCAAGCTGGAGATGGCACGGTGCGGGTGGAATGCCGTTTCAACAACGAGACGCTCTGGCTGTCGCTCAACGAGATGGCCGAGCTGTTTGGGCGGGACAAGTCAGTTATTTCAAAACACTTAAAGAACCTCTTTGAGGAGGGTGAGCTGGTGCGGGACTCAGTTGTTGCAAATTATGCAACAACTGCCGCCGACGGCAAAAGCTACGACGTGGACTTCTACAGTTTAGAAGCCATCTTCGCAGTGGGCTACCGAGTGCGCTCGCCTCGTGGCATTCAGTTTCGCCAATGGGCCACCGCCTTGCTGAAAGAATATGCGGTCACAGGCTACGCCATGGATGACGAGCGGCTCAAGCAGCCCGGTTCCAGCGTGTATTTCGAGCGTCTGCTGACGCGCATCCGGGACATCCGCTCATCGGAGAAGGTGTTCTGGCGGAAGATCTGCGACATCTTCGCCACCAGCATCGACTATGATGGGAAGGCGGAGACCAGCCAGGAGTTCTTTGCCCAGGTGCAGAACAAGATGCACTGGGCTGCCCACGGTCAAACCGCTGCGGAAGTGATCCACGCCCGTGCGGATGGGCGCCAGCCGAACATGGGTGTGCAGCATTTCATCGGCACGGGGCCGACGAGTGCGGACATTGTGGTGGCGAAGAACTACCTCTCCGCTGCGGAGCTAGACATGCTCAACAGCATCGTGATGGCCTACCTGGAATTCGCCGAAGTGCAGGCGAAACGGGGTCGCCTGATGAAGATGAAGGACTGGGCCGTAAAGCTGGATGACTTCCTGAAAGCCGGTGATCACGAACTGCTAGCCCACGCAGGCAAGATTTCAGCCGAGCAGGCGAAAGCCAAGGCCGAGCTGGAATATGACCGCTACCGCCGTGTGCTGGACGCCCAGCCGAGTGCGGTGGATAAAGATTTCGAGGAGGTAGTGAAGAAGCTGCCAGGAGGGAAGAAACAATGAATCGAAACGTCAATGCCATCTCCGGTCGCCTGAGCCTGCGCAAGCCGCAGCGTGACTCGCTGGAAATCCTGCACCGCATCACCGAACTGGCCCCGCCAAAGAAGGAAACGGACCGTGAGGCCCTGCTGGCCGCGCTGCGCAGCGAGTTCCCCACAGTCACCGACTTCGAGCGAGAATTTGCTTCTGTCTGCTTTGCCCTCGCCACTGGCGTGGGCAAGACGCGACTCATGGGGGCCTTCATCGCCTACCTGCATCTGGAGCACGGCATCAACAATTTCTTCGTCATGGCTCCCAACCTGACGATCTATAACAAGCTGATCACCGACTTCACGCCGAACACGCGGAAGTATGTCTTCAAAGGCATCTCGGAGTTTGCAACCGATGCGCCGGAGATCATCACGGGAGATGATTATGAATCCAAGGCAGGCACGCTCTTTGACCAACTGCTGCGCTGCAAGATCAACATCTTCAACATCAGCAAGATCAACAGCGAGGTGCGCGGCGGCAAGTCGCCCCGCATCAAGCGGCTCAGCGAATACATCGGCGAGAGCTACTTTGAGTATCTGGCGAACCTGCCGGACCTCGTCCTCATCATGGACGAAAGCCATCGCTACCGCGCTAGCGCCGGGGTGAGAGCCATCAATGAGCTGAAGCCTGTGCTTGGGCTGGAATTGACAGCCACGCCTTTTGTCGAAGGACCGAAGGGAGCCATTGCCTTCAAGAACGTGATCCTCGACTACCCGCTAGGCCGAGCCATGGCGGATGGGTTTGTCAAAGAACCTGCCGTGGTGACACGCAAGGATTTCGATCCGAAGGGAATGTCACCCGAAGCCATCGAACAACTGAAGCTGGAAGACGGCGTGCGGATGCACGAGCAAACGAAGGTGCTG
Organism: Spartobacteria bacterium UBA5019; assembly: GCA_002396485.1. Lineage (GTDB taxonomy): Bacteria > Verrucomicrobiota > Verrucomicrobiia > Chthoniobacterales > Terrimicrobiaceae > UBA967. The sequence continues at coordinate 2,359 of DGXZ01000058.1, read as the reverse complement.
CTGGAAACCTATGCCCGCGAGGCTGGGGTGGGGATTGTGAAACCCTTTGTGCTGGTGATCGCACGGGATACCACCCACGCGAAGAGCTTGGTGGAGCTGATCAAGTCCGATGAGTTCTTCGAGGGACGCTACAAGGACAAGGTGATCCAAGTGGATAGCAGCAAGACGGGGGCGGAAGAGGACCAAATGATCCAAGACCTGCTGGCCGTGGAAAGCACGGAGTCGCCCACCGAGATTGTGATCCATGTGAACATGCTCAAGGAAGGCTGGGACGTGACGAACCTCTACACTATCGTCCCGTTGCGTGCCGCGAATGCTCGGATTCTTATCGAGCAATCCATTGGTCGTGGTCTGCGTCTGCCCTATGGCAAGCGCACGGGCGTGGCGGCAGTGGATCGCCTGAGCATCATCGCGCACGACAAGTTCCAAGAGATCGTGGATGAGGCGAACAAGCCGGGATCAACGATCAAGATGCAGCAGGTCATTCTGACGACGGATGATGTGCAGGGTCGGACGGTGACGGTGGTGGCGGAGTCCAACCTCAAAGCCAAGCTTGGCTTCCAACCCGAGCATCCAACGACCAGCACGGAGAACGCAGGCAAGGACGTGAAGCCGGTGTTCACCAAGCCTGACGAGCAACGGGTGGCTCAACTCGCCTATGAGGTGATCAAACGTCTGGAGGCAAAGACAGAACTGGTGCCCACTCTTGAGGCGCTGGATCGCCCGGCTGTGCAGGAGTTCATTCTCCGCGAAGTAACGTCGCAGTTTCAGCCCCAGCAGATGGAGATGGAGGGCATCGTCGAGAAGACTGATCTCGCCGCCGTGGTCACGAAGACAACGGACCTCATCCGGCGTGAGATGATCTCGATTCCCCGCATTCTCGTGGTGCCGAAGGGAGAGGTGAAGAGCTGGTTCGAGCCGTTCACGCTGGACCTCAGCACGATCAAGTTCCCAGCTCCTTCCAAGGATCTCTGGGTTCACAATCTGCGCACGAATCAAGGTGAAGCGGTGACTGTGAACAATGATGGTGCCCGCGAGAAACGCATGGAGGACTATGTGGTATCCGGTTTGGTCGACTACGACGATGTGTCCTACGACACGAACGCCGAGCTGCTCTACGACCTCGCCACGCAGACCGTGACTCATTTGCGCTCCTACCTCGGAGACGAGGAAGTCTGGCAGGTGCTGCACTTCCACCAGAAGGACCTCGCGCAGTTCATCCATGCTCAGATGCACAAGCACTTCCGCGAAGAGGTGGTGGGCTACGACGTGGTGATCAGCAAAGGCTTTACCGAACTCAAAGACAGCGCCTACACCGCCAAGCAGGGTGAGCAACCCCTCGATTTCCGACTGAGCCCTGCCGACAAGAGCAACATGGCCAAGTATCTCTTCAGCGGCTTCCAGAAATGCCTGAGCCCCGTGCAGAAGTTCCACTCCGATTCTGAGCGCCGCCTAGCCGTGATTCTCGAACGTGATTCCATCAAATGGACGAAACCCGCCAAAGGCCAGTTCCAAATGATCTATCGCAATGGAGCCGATCAAGCCGAGTATATGCCCGACTTCGTCGCCGAAACGGAAACGACGATCTACATGCTAGAGCCGAAGGCGAAGAACGAACTGGATGACCCCATCGTTCAGACCAAGAAGACCGTCGCCGAAACCTGGTGCCAAAATGCCAGCGACTACAACGCCAAGCATGGCGGCAAGCCCTGGAAGTATGCGCTCATTCCGCACGACATCATTGCCGATAACATGTCGCTGGAGCACCTTGGGAATTGATGGGTGAAACTAGCAGCCAGTCGGACTTAACCTGAATTCCCTTCTTCCCGACCGGAGAGGCCGATAAACACAAGCGGAGCGATTTTTTTCGGATATGGTCAAAGGGGTCAGCAACTGTCTTAATTTCTGACATTGAGGTGGTTTCATAAGCGACATGGGTGCTGTATGAGCTTGCGGTTGGCTTAATAAAATCATGGGAATAGAAACTTGACAGAGTAAAACCCAACCTCATATTTGGTCTATGAAACTGGTCAATATTTCACAAGCTAAAACACATTTGAGTTCTCTCATTGAGGCGGCGGAGCAGGGCGAAGAGGTAATGATTCTTCGCGGTTCGCGTCCTGCTGTGACATTGCTGAAAGTCACGGAAGCCGATTTGCATTTTAATCCAGAAATTTCGATGAAGGGGTTGGAGGAATTCGATTCAGAAATCGAAAAGGATCGGAGAGAAGGAGCTTTGGTTTATCTTGGTGATACGGGATCGCAAGCTGTGGATGCTCTCAAACGCGACTGATGCCCAAGCATATCCCAATCTGGGCGGCCCGGCGTTTCGGGCTAGGGGTCAGATGACATGAAAGCC
>DGXZ01000015.1:3745-33129 GCA_002396485.1 Spartobacteria bacterium UBA5019 | reverse complement strand
TCCTCGTCGCGGGTGATTTCGAGCCGTCCGGCGCTGTGTTTGAGGGTGTAGAACCTCGCCGTGCTGGGATGGCGTTTTTGGAGGGCTCCGATTTTGCGTTCGATGACGGCGGCGCGCTTGAAGACGCCCTTTTCAATGCTTTTGCCAAGGGTTGCGTCCGCAGCGAGGAACCACTTCTCGGCACTCGAAATCATAGCCCCCTCCTTGAGGTGAGTTTATAGTCGGCAAATGAGAAGTTCCCGTTCGTAGATCATCTCTTTGGGCAAATGTGCGTGCAGATCCAAAAAGAGTTCTTCGTGACCGATGACTTCCTGTCGCCAAGCGGCGCGATCGATGCGCTGGAGTTCCTCGAATTTTTCCCTTGGGAAATCGAGGCCCTCCCAGCGGATGTCCTCATATCGGGGCTGCCATCCCAGAGCGGTTTCCTTGGCAAGAGCACGTCCGCGAGAGCGCTCTACAATCCACTGCAAGATGCGCATGTTTTCTCCGAACCCAGGCCAGAGGAAAGCGCCGTCTGAATCTTTTCGAAACCAGTTGACGTTGAAAATACGAGGTGTCTCGCTGAGCAGGCGTTGCATGCTGATCCAATGGCGGAGGTAGTCTCCCATATTGTAGCCACAGAAAGGAAGCATGGCCATGGGGTCGCGGCGTACTTTTCCAAGGGTTCCAGCGGCAGCTGCAGTCATTTCAGAACCCATGGTGGCTCCAAGATAGGTGCCTGAGCTCCAGTTAAAAGATTGATAAATCAAAGGGACCGTGGTCCCCCGGCGGCCGCCGAAAATGATTGCACTGATCGGCACGCCTTCGGGATCTTCAAAGGCGGGATCGATGCAGGGGCATTGGTTTGCAGGTGCCGTAAAACGGGCGTTTGGATGAGCAGCCTTTGCACCGGTTTGGCGCGAAATTTCCGGGGTCCAGCGATTGCCCTGCCAGTCTAGACATTCCGCCGGGGGAGTGTCCGTCATACCCTCCCACCAGACTCCGCCTTCAGGCGTGAGCGCGACGTTGGTAAAAATGGTGTTTTTCGAGAGCGCCGACATGGCATTTGGATTGGTTTTTTGCGAGGTGCCGGGAGCGACACCAAAGAAACCAGCCTCTGGATTAATCGCGCGCAGCCGGCCGCTGCTGTCTGGCTTGAGCCAAGCAATGTCATCGCCAACCGTCCATAGTTTCCATCCAGCGTTCTGAAACTCCCGTGGCGGAATCAGCATGGCGAAGTTGGTCTTCCCGCACGCGCTGGGAAATGCGGCAGCCACATAGGTTTTTTCTCCCTCGGGATTTTCCACGCCAAGGATGAGCATGTGTTCCGCCATCCACCCCTCGTCGCGCGCGATGTTGGATGCGATGCGCAGCGCAAAACATTTTTTGCCGAGCAATGCATTGCCGCCGTAGCCGGAGCCGTAGCTCCAAATCTCACGAGTCTCAGGGAAATGCACAATGTACTTGTTGGTGTTGCAGGGCCAGGGGACATCGGTTTGATGCGGTTCCAAGGGCGCGCCGACGGAATGCACACAGGGAACCACTCGTTTTGCGGTGCGATCGATTTCCTTGAAAACAGGCAGGCCAATACGCGCCATGATCCGCATGTTGACAACGACGTAGGGAGAGTCTGTGAGCTGGACGCCCAGCTGCGACATCGGGGAGCCGATGGGGCCCATACTGTAGGGAAGTACATACATGGTGCGCCCGCGCATACACCCGGTAAACAGGGCTTTGAGTGTGCGGCGCATCTCGAAAGGATCCACCCAGTTGTTCGTTGGTCCGGCGTGGTGTTTGGATAGCGAGCATATGAAGGTTCGCTCTTCCACCCGCGCGACGTCGCCTGGATCGGATTTGGCGTAGAAACACCCTGGCCAGAGTTCGGGATTCAAGGCCTTAAACGTCCCCTTCGAGACCATCTGGGCACACAGAGCATCGTATTCCTCTTGTGAGCCGTCTACCCAGTGGATTGCGTCGGGCTGGGTTTGGGCTGCAATTTTGTGGATCCACTTCACCAGGCTTTCTTTCTTGGTGAGTGGCTGATCGGATTTGTATGTCGTGTCTATCATAGTATGCGGGTGAAAAATGCGGGTGAAAAATGTCTCGGTAACGAGGTCAGTTTTTGCGGTGCAGGTCTATTGAGTATCGGGTATTGCCCTGATGCAGCGCCCAATGAGCGGTGTGCTCCGGGCGTTCTGGTTTCTGTGGATGAGAAGTGATGTGGAGTTCATTTCCATTGACACTTTCGAAAGTTGGGTTGTGCAGAGAGCCTGAGGAAACCACCGTTAGAGTTTAAGAAATATTCGCACCACAACTTCGGGCAGCTTCGCGGTTTCCAGTAAAACATAGTAGTTCGAGCGCACGGGGCATTGAAGGGTTCTTGAAAACGGCGCCTGTTATGAAAGCGTTAGCATGATAGTTAGCTGAATTTGAGACTGGGAAAAAATTATTGAAATAGACCATCTGGTAGTGGGTCTCGGCGCCCGTCGATGTCTTCTCATCGGGTCAATGCATTTCCCACCGACATAATGGCTGCAGCGCACACCAGCAGCATTATCGCCCAGCGAATCTGCGCCAGGGGTGCACCTGACACACTCTTCCATTCACCGCTGAGGAAACCGACAATCTGACCGCCCAGCAGCAGACTTGCCTGCTGCAGCCCAAATCCGACTGATGCGCCAAGTGCGCCCAATAGGAGCATGCCCTTGCCCATGATTGGGAATCCGGCGAAAAAGGTGACGCCGAAGATAATGGCAAGGGGGATATCACGCGAGTGTTCACGCAGCACGCCAAAGGAACGCCGACGAAACATCAGCCAAGCCGGGTAAAGGACATTCAGCACCGCACCAGCTGCAAGTCCGGCAGCCCAGACTGCCACGTTAGCCGCAAGGTCCCCCGCCCCACGCTGCTTCATGGCGGCGACAATCGGTCCCTGACTGTAGATGAAGGAGAAGCTGATCCCCGTTGAGAGCACGCCGGCTGCGGAAATCATAACAAGCGAGAGCAGAAAGGCATTGAGGTTCTTTTTCCCATCGCCCATTTCCTTGAGTCGCTCCCGGCCGATGCCGGAGAGAGATGCCAAGACTACGCCGACGAGCATCACAGCCACTCCCAGCAAGACGGTCAGGCCCGCGCTCGAACCCAATCCCGGCGCATTCTGAAATGACCCCGTACCCTTGAACACCATTGGGATGACCACGCCGAGCGATGCCCCAATACCGCTGAGGATGCCGTTGGTCAGACTTAACCCGATTCGCTCGAGGCAGATCATATACAAAACATTCGCGATGCCCCAACTCAGCGAAAACAGGTTCGAGAGAAGAAGCACGCGAACGCCGACCGAGCGATAACCGGCAAATGCCTCTGGACAGCCAACCAAGGTCACGATCCAGGGGGTTAGAATCAGTCCCGACAGCATGGCGACAAAACCCCACTGCTCGTAGCGGAAACCCCGCATTCGCTTAATCGCCCAAGCGCTACCGCTAATTGCGAAACCCGAAAGCACCACGAGCGCGACACCAAGAATGTTATCAGTAAGGGTGTTCATCTTTGGGGGATTAGTTGCCCTTGCCGTCGTCGGCTTTGGAGGCGTGAGGATCACGACTGACCAGCAAACTGGTCATACCATGGTCCGCCATGAGATTCGCTCCAGTTATGCAGGCGGAATCGTCCGAGAGCAGGAACACGCAGCAGCGCGCGATCTCGTCCGGCTCGATCAATTTACCCGCCGGGATATTGGCCTGCCAGTAGTCCAGGCACGCCTGCTCGCTCGGCGCGGCGGCCACGATGTCCTTCCATATCTCGGTGCGGCACAGGCCGGGCGAAAGGATATTCACCCGGATGCCTTGCGGCGCCAATTCCACGGCCGCCGCCTTGCTGAATCCGACCACTCCGCATTTCGCCGCGTCGTACGGCGCGGCACCGGCGAGCGAGGCGTGTGTGTGCACGCTGGCGATCTGCACAATTGAGCCGCGCACTGGTGTCTGCCGGAGCATCTGTCGCACACAAAGCTGGGTCAGGAAGAAGGCGCCCTTCAAGTCTACCGAGAGCACATGCTCCCACTCCTGTTCGGTGACATTGACGAAGGGTTTCGCGTAGTTCACGCCGGCATTGTTGATGACTCCGTCGATCACGCCGTACGACTCGACAGCCTTCTGTACCAAGCGCTCAAGATCGCTCATTTTTGATATGTCACAGGCAACCGCCACTGCCTCGCCACCTGCCTTTTGAATGCCCGCGACAAGAACCTCCAGAAGATCGAGGTCATTAGGTAGCGCCGCGCAGACCACGCGGGCGCCCTCAGTTGCACACACCTGAGCCATTGCCCGCCCGAGGCCGCGACTCGCGCCAGTAACGATGATAGATTTGTTCTGAAGTTTCATGAATTTGAGTTTGGTTTCATTTGAAAAAGTTTTCGATTCGCAAGGTCATCTCCCAACTGGCCGTCGCTCCTGCCTGAAGTCGCTGACAGCGGTTCCAGGCTGCCGCCACGTCGAGGGGATCCGGCGCCCCGTTGGTCGGCTCGATCGCCACGTGCTGGTAGGCGCCCCAGCCGCCAGCGTTGATCCATACGCCCAGCGTACTTAGTTGGGTGCGGTCGAATTCGAACACGAGGCGCCGTCCGAGCGCAGGCCGCACCAAAGCCGCACGCCCCTCATCTAAGTTGTCGGTGAAGTATTTCACTGCCGCTGGTCCTAACGGACCGAAATCCATCCGATCCAGCCGCACCCCAGGAACCGGCTCCGGGAGCGCGATCGCGGCGCCCCGTGAGCCGAAGGGAGTGTTGATCTGGGAACCGATACGGGCGGTCTTTGCCGGAATCTCCAAATAGTCACCGGGACCGAAATTCATGAGCGGGTGAAACGCCCAAAGAAAATCTTCCACAGAATCCCCGGTGTTTTCCACGGTGTAGGAGAAACGCGCCGCACGGCCTGCGAGGTGAATTCGCCGACGCAGACGGAATGGGGAAATCGGCGCCAGCACCTCCATGTCGAGGCTGTCGGTGGAGTGTCCCAAGACCTTCCAAGGCACGGCCCAGAGTTCGCCATGATCTGGCAACTGGCGCCCTTTCCATTGGCAGGGTTCAACGGTCGGAAAACACTCGTCTGCGCCGATCAATGTGCTCTCAGCAAAGGGGGCAGTGATCTCATTCCGAAAAATTCCGCGACCATCGGGTGGCGTCCACATCCACTCGGTCCCATCGGTGCGGTCGACCAAGCTCATAATCTTCCCCCCGAGAACTGGCGCCACCTTAATAAATATGTCTGCGGAGAATACCTCTAGAATCGGCAGGCAATCTTCGGGCGCTTCTGGAGTTTGTGGCACTTCAGTCATGGATGGGTGGATACTCAAAATGGAAGGATAGTGCAAAATGTCATATAGTGATAGTTTACTCATTAAATGATACGTTTCCGCGATATCTCGTCAAGTCCTAAAGACTCCTGTAATGTCACCTATACGTTGGTGTCATCGAGGAGTTGGCGGGGGACGACCGTGATGCTGGTCGAGATGTCCTTGATGTTGGTTTTAAGACGCGTGCCGACCAGGGTGAAGTTGGCCTGATAGCCCTTGCTATCGCGACTCTGGACGAGAAACAGATCGAGGACACCGGTCTTGTCAGAATTTTCCGATCTGGCCTCGGGAGCCGTCTGCGCGAATGCCAACCTCATGATAAAGACTCCTAGTGAGGACACTATTAATAAACTTCTTTTTCATTTTAGGTGTGGGGTCATTGCCGTCCCACAGAAATTCGTGATTTCCAGGGCAAAAAAAGCGGTTCGGCTGAGAGCTTCGGACCTGCCACAAGGCAGGGTGTAAAAACAAAGACATCTAAACAGCCGAACCGGGATCAATCTACGGTTCTGCGATAGGTATGCCCGTTGATTTCGCTGTACCTCGTGCCGAAGTTGGCAAGGGAAACGGACGTCGATGAAAGGAGCGCACATATATTGTTCGTGGAGTCATGTGGTGACCATGATGTGTGCGCAGATCCTCCACGCCTTGAGGCTGCGGCTCGGTTCGCTCTTCACGGTGCGGCCGTCTACCATGAACACGCTCAGCCACGCGAACAAGGTACGGGACTGCGCCATGGCGGAGAAATTGTTCTGGGCGATGCTCAGTCACTTGCAGGCATTTTCTCCTCGTTTGTTCGAGGCGTTGGCAAACGTCGACTGACCTGGCGGTTCCGCCGTTCGATTCACGCGGTGGACTCGACGACGATTCAGTTGGTGGATTCGTGAATGAGTTGGGCGAAGCACCGCCACCGCAAGGCGGCAGCGAAATGCCATCTGCGGTTGAACCTCCAAAGCTTCTTGCCAGGCTTTGCGATCATCGAAACGGCCCACCAGCACGACAACACGCGGGCCCAGGAGCTGTGCGCTGGCTTGTGCGAGGGAGAAATCGTGATTTTTGACAAAGCCTGTATCGACTTCAGCAGCCTTTAGGCCCTAATGCAGCGGTGCATCCTTTTCGTCACCCGGGCCAAGGACAACATCGCGCGCCGGTTGAAACGACGGCTGCCCAAAGGTTCAAACCGGCGCTTGGTCAATGGCCACTACGCCCGCCGGGATTACCCAGGAATCTTGCGCCGGATCACCGCCTTGGTTGGCTGGTATGCACGCCGCGCACCCGTGAGACTCGAGGCAATCTTGAGCATCTTTTTCAAGTGCCCATCGAAATTCGTCTCAAACCGTTCGGCCGGGAACGAAACCGAGATGGCATATGGCAGGGATCCTTGATCGATTGGAACACATATGCCGGTTACACCAGTCAGGTATTCCTCGCTATCGATCGCGTATCCTTGCTCCTTAATTCTTGCGAACTCCTTTTGCAATCGCGACAAGCTCGTGATCGTCTTACGCGTTCGCTTCGTCAGTGAATGTGACAACAAATATTGCAAACTGGTTTCGTTCGGAGCGAACGCTAGCAGCAGTTTACCCGCAGCCCGCGCGTGGGCGTCGCCGTAGGTGCCATGCGGTATTTCGCGTACTTGTACAGAGTTTGACCCTCGACAGGTGGCCAGAGTGACGATCTCACCATTCAACCAACCGGAAACATAGGCAGTTTCGCCAGTCTCATCGGAAACCCGGCGCAGCACGGCAGCCAAATGCTGTACAGGAGCCAGCTGACGCCGGAACGCTTCTGCGAAGATTCCGATCCTAAGACCCAAGATATAAAGCCCCTGCTCGTTGCGCGTCAGCATCCCCGTCGTTACGAGCGTGTGCACTAGATGGTAGGTGGCCTGCTTGGGTAACCCAGTAGCTGAGACAATTTCGGGCCCATTCAAGCCAGCATTACTCTGGGCGACGGCCATGAGTATGCTGATTGCGCGGCCTACTGACTGAACGCGAGGTTCACGATCTTTCATTGCAGGGATGTTTTGAGGTGACGCGCACTTAAAGTTGGTCGGTACTGTGAAGCACAAATACTGTTCTTCAAATGGACGGCCCTGGCAATCATGTTTCCTTCTCAAGGACTACCGATCCCGGGCACAGCGACGCGGCATGAGAGCAGACACGCTCGGTCTGTCTCAGTAAATTCCTTGGAGAGCAAAGGTGGCGCTGCGCATATATACAGAGTTCGTCTATCTGCTCCTCCCAAAGCGACAGCGTAAGCTGTTAGGCTTTCTGTAACCACCCGGTCTAGGATTCTCCCGCCTTCGCCCACACGCACAGGCCCCCGGCCGCCAGCATCACCAATCCAGAGTGCCCCCTCGGCATCCAGCGCCATGCCATCAGGCAGCGGTTTGCCGGAAGCCACGGCCTCTGGAATCGTTTCAAATGGTACATTGGAAAACGACGCCCAGCTGCGGCGATTTCGGAGCGTCCCGTTCGCCCCTACGTCGAATGCGCTGATCCGGGCTGCGAAGGTTTCAGCGACCAGGAGCGTCTTGCCATCGGGCGTGAGTACCATGCCGTTCGGGAACACCAGATTTTCTGCCGCGATTGAGACTGTTCCATTGGGTTCGGCCCGTAAAAGCACCGTGGATTTGATTCGTGCATCTTGCGCCGAATTCCATCCGAAATTCCCGATGTAAGCGCCGCCGGCTCCATCAACGATCATGTCGTTGCAGTGGTATGGCGCCAGACCGCTCAGGTCGGCCACCTGCACGAGCTTTTCGCCCTGCAATTGTAAAACTTGACGATCGATCATTGAAACGATCTGGAGGGCGCCATTCGGTGCAAAGCCCAGTCCGGACGGTTGGCCGGGCACGAGGCACAATTCATTCATCAATCCATTGCCATCGAATCTGAGAACTCGATGGCTAAAGAAGTCCGAAACATACAAATAACCGTCCCTCCACCTAGGGCCTTCCAGAAACGATAATCCCTTGGCCACCGTTCGTACTTCGTGCTTTTGATTCATATTGTTCATATTGGGTTCCTATGCGTTTCATGCCCCAGAAGGGGCGTTTTCAGCAAAATACGGTTACCGGTTTTTCGATCTGCCACTTGAATTCGACGTGCAGCTGGGTAGCGTCGCGAGCGCATTCGATGTGCGTCGTGTCCTGAAGCAGACCCTTCTTGAACAACTCGGCGGCCGTCTCCTCGAAAAGCCGAATGCGTCGCCTTGTTTTGAGCAAGCCCAGCAGCACCTGAGTTGAAATTGCTTGGGATTTAGACATAGCCGTATGCTGTCCAACCACCATCGATGCCCAGGATTTGACCAGTCACATAAGCCGCCTCCTTTGAAACGAGAAAACTGACCGCTTCAGCAACTTCCTCGGCGGTACCGAAGCGCCCCATCGGAGTGCGCTTCAGGATGGCCGCTGGATCAAATTTACCGGTCCTCACCAGTTCAGCCGTAAACGCGGTTTCGACGTAGCCGGGAGCCACAGCATTCACTCTCACACCCGAGCTCGCCCATTCGACTGCAAGACACTTAGTCGCCATGGCCACCGCCGCTTTTGTCGTACAGTAGGTCAGACGGTTTGGCGCAGCCATCAGGGAGTAGATGGACCCGATGTTGACGATCGATCCGGAGAGTTGCGCCACCATTCTTCGCCCGGCAGCCTGAGAGCAGTGAAAGAGACTACCCAGATTGACGTCGAGGGTGTGCTGCCACTCCTGTGGCGTAAGTTCCAAGGTGGGTTTGACTACAGAAATACCTACGTTGTTCACGAGCACATCGATTCCGCCCCAGGCTTCATCGATCGTTTTGAAGGCCCGTTCGACCTGCGTGCTATCATGCACGGCGGCGCCGATCGCCAAGGCCTCGTGGCCGTTTGCGATGAGTTGCTCGCAAACGCGAGCCGCCGCACCCGCATCGAGGTCGACGACTGCGACTTTCATTCCAATCCGAGCCAGCGCAAACGCGGTGGCCTGACCGATGCCGGCGGCGCCGCCCGTCACCAAGGCACGTTGACTAACTGAGGTATTTTTCATTCGGAAATCAAAACGTAAGGTTAATGCAAAATATCATATAGATATACTTTACTCATTAGATGATACGTTTCCGTAATGTTTCGTCAAGTCCGAAATACCTCTGTAAGGACATTTTTTCGCCGGTGTCCTCGAGGAGTTGGCGGGTGACGACTGTGATGCTGGACGCGATGTCCTTGAGGTTGGTTTTAAGACGCGTGCCGGCCAGGGTGAAGTTGGCCTGATAGCCCTTGCTGTCGCCACTCTGGACGACGAACGAATCGAGGAACCGGTCTTGTTAGAATTTTTCGATCTGGCCTTGGGGGCCGTCTGCGCGAATGCCGACCGCATGATTAAGACTCCTAGTTAGGACACAATATTTGAACGAGCCACAGACTAACAAAGCAGGTGGTCGCCGCAGTTAATATCGTGAACGCCGACCACCACGGTACGATGCGCGCCAAAACTCGACGTGCGCCAATTTTTTCACCTCACTAGGCAGAGTGGATTGCAAAGATGACATACGCAAAGGTGAAGGCGCTTAACACATCCCCCATCTGGGTCAACTCAGTCCGAGATCGGAGTGGATTGTGCCCACGAGGACGCCGAAGAAAAAGTTGTCCTTGAGGTCATCGAAAACGGAGAAGACCTCGCCGCTGACCGTGTAGTCTAAGATCGCTGCGGTCTGCAGGAGCAGTGGGATGCGCTTCAACTCCAATCTGCTTGGTCACGACGCCTACTATGCCACCTCGTATAACTCCCGGATGCTGCAAAATCTGCGGGGAGAAGTAGAGCGGGTGTGGCTGCAGTGGCTCAACTGGCGCAACCGCAGACGAGCCATAGACTGGGAACGGCTCTCGGCTTTGCTCCAGACCTTGCCCTTGGCTCCTCCCCGTATAGCTTATTCTCTCTGGCAATCGAATCCACAACTTGATGAACTTTATGGGTGAATCGCGCTTGCACTGGACTGTGTGGGGCGTCGTCCGGCCGGCCGGCCCTATCCCGGAATCGGTACGATAAGGCCTCGGGGGGGGCTCGCGCCGCGCCCTGCGTGAGATCTCCTCAGACACCGCCCATGCAGAGGTACTTCAACTCGAGGAATTCCTCGATGCCGTACTTTGAGCCTTCGCGGCCTAGGCCCGACTGCTTGACGCCGCCGAACGGCGCCACTTCGTTGGAGATGATGCCGACGTTGATGCCGACCATGCCCGATTCGATGCTCTCGGCCACACGCCAGACACGACCGATGTCGCGCGCATAGAAGTAGGCGGCGAGGCCAAATTCGGTATCGTTCGCCATCACGATGGCTTCAGCTTCTGTCTTGAAGCGGAACACCGGCGCTACGGGTCCGAAGGTTTCTTCGCTCGCCACCTTCATGTTGGTGGTCATGTTCGCGAGCACCGTCGGCTCGTAGAAAAGGCCGCCGAGCGCATGCCGCCTGCCGCCCACCACGATCTTGGCACCCTTCGCCAGCGCATCAGCGACGTGTTCCTCTGCCTTCGCTACGGCGTTCTCGTCGATGAGCGGCCCGGTGGTGACGCCTGCCTCGGCGCCGTTGCCCACCTTGAGCGCCCTCACCTTGGCCGCGAGCTTCTCGACGAACGCGTCGTACACGCCTTCCTGCACCAGCAGGCGGTTGGTGCAGACGCACGTCTGGCCGGCATTGCGATACTTCGAGAGCATGGCGCCCTCGACCGCCGCATCGAGATCGGCATCGTCGAAGACGATGAAAGGGGCGTTGCCGCCAAGCTCGAGCGAGAGCTTCTTGATGGTCGGCGCGCTCTGGGCCATGAGCCTGGCACCCACTTCGGTGGAACCGGTGAAGGTGAGCTTGCGCACGACCGAGCTCGCGGTGAGTTCCGCGCCGATTTCGGCCGAGCTTCCAGTTAGGACGTTGAACACGCCTTTGGGAATGCCCGCGCGCTCGGCGAGCACGGCGAGCGCAAACGCGGAGAATGGTGTCTGGATTGCAGGCTTCAACAACATCGTGCAACCGGCGGCCAGCGCGGGACCGGCCTTGCGCGTGATCATTGCCGCGGGAAAGTTCCAGGGCGTGATGGCCGCGCAGACGCCGATGGGCTGCTTGATCACTACGAGACGGTGATTGGCAGCGACGGGGGGAATCACATCGCCATAAACGCGCTTGCCCTCCTCCGCGAACCATTCGATGAACGAGGCCGCATAGGCGATCTCGCCCCGGGACTCCGCCAGAGGCTTGCCCTGCTCAGCGGTCATGATGATCGCGAGGTCTTCCTGGTTCGCCATCATCAGGTCGAACCACTTGCGCAGGATCGCCGAGCGTTCCTTGGCTAGCTTCGTGCGCCACGCAGGCAGAGCCGCAGCAGCGGCGGCGATCGTCTTGCGCGTTTCGGCCCCGACCATCTTCGGGGTCGTCCCCAGCACACCGCCCGTGGCTGGATTCAGTACAGCGATGGTCGCCTTCGAATCCGCGTCGAGCCATGCACCGTCTACGTAGCACTGGTGACGCAGTAGCGATGGGTCCTTCAGGTTGAGCTTCTCGGGCGCGAGGGATGCGTTCATATGGTCTCCTGTGTAATGGTGTGCGGTGAGGTCAAATTTAGAGTGTCGGTCCAGAGCAACAAGCTGACTGGATTCTCGACGCGCTTGGTGAAAGCGGCAAGCCACTGCGCAGCGAGCGCTCCATCAATAGCGCGGTGGTCGGCCGATAGCGTACAACGCATCACCTTGGCAACAGTGAGTTGGCCATTCACGACCACGGGTTGATCCATTGCGGCACCGACAGCAAGAATTCCCGATTGCGGTGGATTCAAGATTGCAGAGAATTCGAGCGTGCCGTACATGCCGAGATTCGAGATGGAGAACGAACCTCCCTCGAGTTCCTCTTGACGCAAACGCTTCTCATTCGCCCGGGCGACGAGACTCTTGATCTCCTCACTGACCGCTGTAATCGACTTGGCTGTAACGTTGCGCACGACTGGGGTAACAAGGCCGCCCTTGGTGGACACCGCCACGGCGATGTCCACAGAGCCGTGCTTGATGAGCGCATTGTCGCTCCATGTAACGTTTGCTTCGGGAACATCGACAAACGCAGCCGCAACGGCTTTCACAACGAGGTCGTTGACGGAAACACGCACGGGGGAAAAGTTGTTGATCTGTTCGCGCAGGGCGAGGAGTGCATCCACCTTGCATTCGGTCTTCAAGTAGAAGTGTGGAACCGTCGTCTTGCTTTCGGTGAGTCGTCGAGCAATCGCCTTGCGCATGCCTGTCAGTGGGATTTCGATATTGCCCGCCACAGTCGTCGCGGGGGCGGATGATGCAAGCGCCGCCTCCGTCGGGGGCACGGTCGAATGAGCGCCATTCGACAGACCTTCAACATCGCGGCGAACGATTCGCCCACCCGGTCCAGAACCGGCCACACCGGTGAGGTCAACTCCCCGCTCACGGGCTATCTTGCGGGCAATCGGTGATGCGAACAAACGCTCGCCCGTCGAATACACTGGTTGCGAAGATGGCGCCACTGCTGATGCTGCGGTGGTCGGTGCGGGAGCGAAGCCGGGAGCTTCACTCGATTGAGCTGACGGGGCCGCGGGCGTGGGAGCTCCATCGGCGCCGAGAGCTGCATTGATATCGGCATCGGTCTCGCCGGCGGAGATGAGTACCGCAATCGGCGTACCGATTTCACGGCTAGCGCCCTCGGGAATCACGAGTCGACCAATTGTGCCCTCCACCTCGGAGTTGTATTCGACTACGGCCTTTTCGGTCTCCACCTCGGCAAACGGGTCGCCAACCTTGATGGTGTCTCCCGGCTTTACCAACCACTTGGCAATAACGGCTTCGCTCGCACCAGCAAACACACTTGGCATACGTACGACGGTAGCCATTATCGTGCCCCTCCAAAGTTTGCGGCCACTCGTTCCAGCCCCGCGACGACCTCCTCAGTTCTCGCGATTGCAGCGCGCTCCAGTACCTTGGAGATGCTCGGTGACGCTTCGCCACCGGTCACGCGTTCGACAGGTTGGTCGAGGTAATCAAAGAATCGCCTCTGAATCTCGTCGGCAAGCCATCCTCCGTAGGAGGTGCCCTTCGCGCCCTGCTCGACGATGAGGACAGCATTCGTCTTCTTGATGCTTTGCCCAACCGTCTCCCAGTCGAGCGACGCGCGGTCGAGCCAGCGCAAGTCGATCACCTCGGCGTCGATGCCGGACTGCTCAGCTGCCTCGAGGGAGTGCTTGACCATCGAAAGGTATGTCAACACCGTGACATCGCTACCCGGGCGCCGAATGGCCGCCTTGCCGAGTTCGATTTGGTAATCCAAGTCGTTGGTCGGAATGTTTCCTGAGTCAGCGTAGAGGTCGATGTGTTCGATGACAAAGACCGGATCGTTCAGCTCGAGCGCGGCGTTCATCAGCCCGACATAGTCGAAGGGGGTGGAGGGAGCAACAACGCGCCACCCCGGATTAGTGACCATGATTCCTGCGGGATCCATCAAGTGTTGCGAACCGTATCCCGAACCCATCGCAACCTTCGAGCGCAATACGAGCGGCACCCCGTTCTGACCGCCGAACATGTGTCGCGCCTTACCGATCTGGTTGAACACCTGATCTGCGGCGACCCAAATGAAGTCCGGATACATGAACTCGACGATAGGTCGGAATCGACCGTCGGATGCGATGCCTCCACCGAGCCCGGCAAATGCGTTTTCGCTGATGGGTGTGCCGAGGACTCGATCGGGGTACTTGCCCTTCAGCCCCTTGGTGGCCCCGTTGGTTCCACCTTTGAGCCGGTGCACGTCTTCACCAAGAACCACATAGGCATCGGAGATTTCCATACGGCGGTCCATCACGGCTGCCACGGCGTCGATGAACTTCACGGTCATCATCTCGCCCGAATACGTCGACTCCTCTTCTTTCCGTGCCGAGGCAAGCTCGCTGCCATCTCCGCGAATACCCACGTCGACGAAACTCGGGTCCGGCCACAAGTCCGGCTTGATTCGAAGAATGCCCGGATTCCCCTTGGGGTCTTGCTCAACGAGCTGGGCAACCGCCGTCTTCATGGCCTCTAGGGCTGCGGTGCGCACGGCATCTATTCCCTCGTCATCGATGAGCTTGAGTTTCTTCATTTCGGTCGCCACGCGATTCAGCGGATCCCGATTCATCCACTGTTGCTCTTCTTCTTTTGGTCGGTAGCCAAAAGCACTTCCGGGATATCGTCCATTCTGGTGGAAGAAACGGTAGACCTCCGCCTCGACCAGTGCCGGGCCTTTCCCGGAGCGCATGTAATCCTGAGCCAGCTGCATGGCCAGGTGCACGGCGAGCGGGTCCATGCCATCGACGCGCCATGCAGGAAAGTTAAAGCCGAGGGCACGCGCCGACAATCTCGTTTCGTTAGTCACCTCGTTGAGGTGCGTAGCGACGGCGTATAGGTTGTTCTCGATGAAAAAGCACAGCGGGAGGTCCCACGCCGCAGCGAGGTTCATCGTCTCCAACACGGATCCAATGTTCGTCGCACCATCACCGAAATATGTCACCGTCACGTCGGTGGTCTTCGCGTGCTTCTGTGCCCACGCATTTCCGGCCGCGAGCGGAACGCCGCCACCGACAATCGCGTTCGTGCCCAGTGCACCCGCTTCCAGCCACTGCAGGTGCATAGATCCGCCACGGCCGCCCGAGAAACCTTGCGCGAGGCCGAGAATCTCGGCGAGAGAGCGCTGGAGCATTTCCTGCGTCGGCTCGTTGACCAGTTTCGTCAGATTCATGCCCTTTGGGTTGAGGTAAGCCAGAGCTTTGCCCAAGAACTGGTGGTGTCCGCGATGGGTGCCGTTGACCGCATCCGAGGGGCGCAAGCCGACCGTCGAACCAACTGCGCCGCCTTCTTGGCCGATGCTCGAGTGAGCCGGACCGTGCACCAGACCCCCACCCGCGAGGTCAAGCACGGCTTCTTCGAACGCACGCACTAGATGAAGCTGACCGAGCAGGGTGGCCAAGAGTTGTGGGTCCGCTTCTTTCCAGTCCGCTGCGGTGGTCTTCAGTTCAACCCACGGTGATCCGGGTTCCAGTTGCGTGATGTTGGGCATGTCGGTGTGCTTTTTGGTGATTTGAGATTTAAGGCTTCTCCGTAGAGCATACTGCCAAATGTATCCATTGACAAGGTTAAAATACCAGATAGTCTTGTTTTATCGCATTTTTTTCGTAGCAATGGATATATTTTAAACAAGGAGATACTCTATGAGTGCAGGAATTCCCAGTCTACGTGGTGCTGAACACATCGGAATCACGGTTCCCGACATCGAGCAGGCACACGACTTCTTTGCCAACGTCATCGGCTGCGACTTTGTCTACAAGCTCGGACCGTGGACGCGCAAAGACGATTGGTTCACCGAGCATCTGAACATCCACCCGCGGAGCGTTCTGAGGGAAATCCGATTCTATCGGTGCAAGTTTGGGCCCAACTTTGAGGTGTTCGAATTTGAGTCACCCGATCAGAACGCGACGCCACCTCGCAACAGCGATGTGGGCGGCCATCACCTTGCGTTCTATGTGGACGATATCGTCGCTGCCGTCGAGTACCTGAAATCGCACAACCTTCGAGTGCTGGGTGAGCCGAGCGCGAGCTCTTCAGCGAGCGAGGGTCAACGCTGGGTCTACTTCTTGAGCCCATGGGGCATGCAATTCGAATTGGTCAGCTTTCCGAACGGCAAGGCCTACGAATCGTCCGCGCGGATAAAGTTGTGGCATCCCTCGCGTCCCGAGCTTTGAACCTTCCAATCACTCCAAACGAAACTCGACCCACACCATGACAATGAAGAACGTGCATCCCACAAACGCCGTACTGAGCACGCGCATCGCCGACGAGTTGCGTCACATAATCCTGTCGGGGCAGCTCTCACCGGGGAAACGAATTCGTCAAGAGGAACTCGCCGATCAGTTTGGGGCTAGCCGGATTCCCGTTCGCGAAGCGCTACGCATTCTTGTCACCGACGGGCTAGTGAATATAGTCTCCAACTCGGGAGCATGGGTATCGAGTCTGACACAGCAGGAGTGCTCGGAGCAGTACCAGATACGCGAGCGACTCGAGCCGCTCCTGCTTCGCTTCAACCTGCCCCAGCTGACAGCGACGGACATATCGCGTGCGGGCGAGCTTGTGCAACAAATGAAGAACACGCCGGATATCGAAGCGCTCATTCACCTGGATCGGGAGTTCCACTGGATTATGTACTCCCGCGTGCACACCAGCAGCTTGACCGAGTTGATCGAGCGGTTATGGAACACGACACAGCCCTATCGTCGCGTGTACATGAATCTCGTTCGAAGCGCCAAAGGCATCGAGGTGGCCCATCTCGAGCACGACCTGCTACTCGAAGCCATCAAGCAAGCTGACAGTGAAGAGGCCGAGAGTATCTTGCGCGGGCACATCCGACGCACGCGCATCGAACTCGATCGGCATCCCGAGGTCTTCGCGCACCAATCGAAGGGATAAGCATTTACTTTTTACCCCTTGGCGCGATTTCTTCAGCATGGAAGTGGGGGCGTTAACCTGACTACCCTTCTTCTCGACCGTAGAGACCGATAAATACAGGCTGAGCGATTTTTTTCGGGCTACGGCTGCATGAACTCTGCGGTTTCGGCCTAGGCGAAACATCCCCTATCTTTTTAAGCTGAGGCAAACCGTGAAGATCCAAAACCTCATCTCCTTGATGGAGCTGCAAGGCGGATGGGTGGATTGCGGTCAGGGATTTCAGGGCATCGAGGGTGAAGTGAGCTTGAGCGGATGGAGTCGCAAGCGCCGCGTGATCATAGCCCGAAGGCTCGTCAAAAAGGAGAATCTGGAAGCGACAAAAAATGCCAAGCCTGTCTTGACGCATTACGGCGTGTCGCCAGTGGAATCCGAGTCCCCCGAATACATCGTCCTTGCGAGCACCATACACTATGGGGTTGATGCTTTGGTTTGCCTCTACCGGGAGCGGGGTGGCCCCGAAAATCCCTTCGATGAGTTGAAGAACCAGTGGGGATGGGCCGGATTTACCACCCAAGACACAGACCAATGGCAAGTCACGGCACGCCTCGTAGCCCAGATTTACAACTGGTGGAGCCTCTATGCGAGGTGTGGATACAGATCGATATTGGCAAGCCGTTACAACGCGCCCCGAACTTCTGGGCGGGGTGGGCCGCCAAACTCGGCACGCCGGACAAACCCGAATCAACATCAGCCTCACCCATGGTAAAAGCAATATTATCAAAGCGAAACTCGCCGAGTGCAGTGCCTTTTTAAAAAACTTGATCTTGACTGAGGGGCAGTTGACCTACCCCCAGCACTGGGGGCTCATCCTTCTGCGAATTTTTAAGAAATTTATCCAATCCAAACTCCAAAATACCGGCCTGCCGACCCCGGAATCAGCGTGATGGAATCAATCCTCCTTTTTCAACTACCGGATATAGGTTCATAGTATACGGGTGAAAAATGCCTCGGTAACGAGGTCAGTTTTTGCGGTGCAGGTCTATTGAGTATCGGGTATTGCCCCGATGCGGTGAGCAATGAGCGGTGTGCTCCGGCTGTGGATAAGACTGAGCATTCTGCGCGTTTTTTGAGATGGTTTCTGGTAAAATCATTTGAGATGCCAATGCACTTCAGCGTGACGGTTGACAGAGTCCACGTCGACGTTCAAGCCAGTGCCAGGAAGCGTCGCAGAGTCCCATGTCCCTTTGCGCACGGAGGGGCCTTCACCAAGGAGTGTCCACAAAGGATCCGCTCCGACATGGTCAGGTATCACCTCCAAGAAGGAAACCTGACCTGAAGCTGCTGCCAAGTGCGTATGAAAATGCGGCCATACGTGTGGTATTATTTGCACCGCGCTTCCGGAGCTCGCCCCCAAAACCCTTAGAGCGGTACTGAAGCCGCCACTCGCGGTGGCATCCATGCGAAGGATAGGAATACCCCCCTGCATCAAATCGAGAAATCCACCCAAGCCAACCAAATCCTCGCCTGAGGCAACGGGAACAGACAATTGCGCTTGGAAGGAAGACACCTCCCGCCAGAGGGCGCTCGGAAAGGGGTCCTCGACAAATGAAACCCCAGAGGTAGGCAGCCATGCCAAATAGCCGGCAGCCTCATCGAGCGTCTGAAACGTGCCGTGCAGGTCCACCGCCAACGAGCAATGGGACGGCAGGGCTTCCCGAATTTTTTGTACCAGTAGCTCATCTGCGCGACAGTCCAGACCGGGCAGCATCACTTTGATCATCGAAAATCCGTCGTCTGCAAACCTGAGTGCTTCTTCGACGACAGCTTCCACTCCGCGCTCGCTGATGAAATAGCCAGCCACGGCCATCAGTGGCAGTGCGGGGGTTCGCTCTCCAAAAAGCCTGCCAAGAGGTAGTTCCTGCGTTTTGGCGGCGATGTCCCACAGGCAAATATCAAAAAGAGATGCCGCGCGCACGAGCGCACTCCACCCGGGAGCGAACTGGTTTCTCCACTGCTCCTGCAGATGAGGAGGTGTGTTCGCATGCGAGGGCAGACTTTCTGCAAGCGTGCGCGTACTTTCCAAGAGAGGAGTTCCTCGCGTGTACCCCATGGCCCAACCAACGTGGCCGGTGTCACTCGTGAGTTTTAAGACGACATAGTCGCGCGTCAGATAGGAGATCGGTCCTAGGCGGACAGGCCATTTTAGCGGAAGGCGGCATAACCAAGCCTCGGCTTCGGCAACACGAATTTCATTCATGAAGGCGGGTTCTCGCAGGCGGGATCGCTGGGGTGGGGGGCGAGGTCGTGAATCTCGATGGCCATCATGGGGCGCAGCGGGAGGGAGCCGAGCAAGCGCATCAGCTCGTCCTTGGAAGCGCAGCGCCACAGTCCCCAGTTGCCCCAGTTGCTGCTGGAGCGCCACAGCCTGAGGAGAACACCTTGGCTGGCCAGTTCCCGCGCACGAAGCGCTTCTTGCTGGCGAAGCCGAGACAATTCCCCTTCGTCCACGTCTGGTGGGGGGCTCAGGTCGATACGCACCAGAAACTCCTTGCTCATTGGGCTGGTAGCGGAGGTAGTTCTGCGAAACGCCGGGCGCTTTCGTCCGACTCCTTATCGGCTTGGTCCACGTAAAAGTCGAATCCGGCTGTCAGCCCTCCATCCACTGGCAAGGCAGCGCCGGTCATGCCCAGGGAGACGGGGCTGGCCAGGAAGTCGATGACTGAGGCTACGTCTTCCGGCTGCAAAAGCCTGCCTGCTGGATGGCGGTCCGTCTTTGCCTTGAGAAAGGCGTCGGGATCTGGGGCGGCTTCCACATGTTTCATGAAGAAGGGCGTTTGAATAGACCCAGGGCAGACTGCGTTGGATCGGATGCCTTGGCGCGCGTGGTCGAGCGCCACCGCGCGCATCAACTGAAGGCCGGCACCTTTGGAAGCACAGTAGGCAGCGAGATTTTGTTCTCCGACGTGGCCATCACTGCTGTTTACAAAAACCACCGCGCCTCCCCCGCGTGCGGCCATTCTCGGAATGAGGTGTTTGAGCGCCCGTGCGGGTCCGAAGACGTTCGTCTCAAAGACAGATTGCCAGTGCTCCTCACTCAAGGTGACTACGCTACCAATCACGAGGACAGCCGCGCAGAACACTACGGCGTTTGGATCCGCCCCGAAACGGCTGCGGCACAGTTTGAGTGCATCGGGCCAAGTCTGCTCTTCTCCAGCATGGGCCACGAGGTGGACATACCTCGTTTCGGAGCCTGCGGTCAAAGCGGGCGACTCTTTTGAGCGATCGATTCCCAGAACGTGAACCCCGCGAGCAAGCATTAAGCGCACGGTTGCCGCTCCGACACCGGAACTGGATCCTACTACGATTGCTACGTCGGGCTTGGCGTTTGTGATGGATGATGGTTGGTTAGTCATTTGAAGGTCCTCCTGTAAATCGCGACAAAATGAGGGCGATGATGATGATGGCGCCGCGGGCCATATCCACCCAAAAGGACGATAGTCCCCCTAAAATAAGAATGTTGGAAAGCAAGGCAAGAAACAGAACTCCCGAAAGAGCCCCGTTCACGGTGCCCTTTCCGCCATTGAGGCTGACTCCTCCAATCGCAAGTGCGGCAAAGACGTCGAAAACCGACCCCACACCTTGATTGGCGACAATCGAATCGATTCGACCGCTGAGTAATAGCCCTGCAAAGCTCGAGAGCAACCCTGCAACGATAAAAACTCCGAAGATGGTGCGCTCCACGCGGATGCCGGCCGCCCGCGATGCCAGAGGGTTGCCACCGATGGCGTAAAGATTGCGCCCCACTTGGTGATACCGCAGAAACAGCCCTGCAGCCAGGTAGAGGAGCGCTCCCAAGAGGATGCTCAGGGGAACCGTCCCGAGCATCGCCTTCCCGGGCCAGACCATTCCCATAGGGGGCGAAACAATGGTTTCCCCATTCGATATTCCCAGCGTCGCTCCCCGCAGAAGGATAAGCATACCCAGGGTGGCAATGAAGGCATTGATCCGGAGTTTGACAACTAGGAACGCGTTGACGAAACCGATCAACGCCCCGATGGCAAGCGTCATCATGAACCCACACCATCCAGGAAGTGGGCTCCCCCCTCCAGCGGAAGGCCACGCGATGGCGTGCGCCGCCAGCATTGGGGTAAAGGCAACCATGGACTCGATGGAAAGGTCGAATTTACGCACGAGTACCACCAGCAGCATCGCCAAGGTCAGCACACCAAGAACCGTGGCTTGCTGCAGGACGTTGACAAAATTGCGCTCGGTTAAAAATGCCGGACTGACGAGGCATCCGATTAGGATCAGTCCGATGATTGCTGGCCACACGGCCAACTGGGATTGTGCTGTCCAATGACGCCGCCGCTCGGAGCCATGCCTTGCAGAGTGCGCCGCCCCGGTGGGGTTCAATGCCGTTGTATTTGTGGTTTCTTTCATTTTTTGGCTCATCGGTTTAAACAGCTACTCCTTCAATGGCTGCGAGCAGTTCTGATTGCTCCCAGTTTCCGGTAAAGGTCTTGGTGATTTTCCCCTGAAAAAGTACGACCACCCGGTCGCAACGCTCATACTCTTCCAGCTCATCGGTCACGAGCACCACCGCCAGCCCCTCGGATTGCCGACGCGCAATCACATCGTAGATCACCGCTTTGGAACCTACATCCACGCCAATGGTTGGGTTCATCAAAATCAAGGCTTTGGGATTGCTTGCCAGAGCGCGTGCCAGAACGGCCTTTTGTTGGTTGCCCCCGCTGAGCCCCTCGGTTTCCTGATGTACCGAGGAGGCTTTTAGTTCTACTTCATCTGCAAGCTCTGCCGCCGCATGATCCCGTGTTTGCGGACGGAGAAAACCGAAGCGGTTGGCCAATCGGTGCGCTGTCGCCAGGGTCATGTTCTCGCCGACTCCAAGAGATAAAACCAGGCCCTCGCGGTGACGGTCCTCGGGAACGCAGGAAATTCCTGCCTCGATGGCGTGGCGTGGCGTGGCGCAACAAATGTCTTTTCCCATGAGTGTCACTGCGAATTCTTCTGCCTTCTTCAGCCCGGAAAGTGTCTCAGCGAGCAGTTCTTTGCCCGAACCCACAAGCCCTGCAACGCCTACCATCTCGCCGGCGCCTACCGACAATTCCGAGATTTTGAGGTTTTCGAGCTGCAGTCTGTTGATTGCCAGTACAGGGCTGGTAGCCTGTTGCCGCGAACGGGCCTGTCGGCGTGCGGGATTGGAAAACTGTTCGCCAACCATGTCCCGGATGAGAGCATCGGGGGTTGTCTCTGCTATTGTCCTGGAGGAAACGAGACGCCCGTCGCGCAGCGTAATGGCAAAGTCGCATAGTTCCATGACCTCCGCCAGATGATGCGAGATGTAGATAAAGGTGATTCCAGAATCGCGCGCCCGACGGATGCGATCGTGAAGTCGCGCGATGTCTGCTCCCTCGAGGCGCGAAGTCGGTTCGTCAAGAAGGACGAATTTCACGCCCCGTGAAAATTCGCGGATAATCTCAACCAATTGCTTTTCGGCCACCGAGAGGGAATGCACCTCGGCGTTTTCATCAATATCGAGATCCCATGAATCCAGAAGCGTGCGTGCTTTGCGCCGAGTGGCCGTCCAGTCGATCCAGCTGCCCGCCCTCGGAAGCCTGGCGAGACTCAAATTTTCCGCAACGGACAGGTGGGGAATAAGCGTGGAATGTTGGAAGACGGTGGCGACCGACGGAATATCGTGCGCGAAACGGATCTCTCCGGAGGTTGGCTGCCGGATTTTTGCCAGAAGCCCTACCAGGGTTGACTTTCCCGCGCCGTTGCGCCCCATGAGGCTGTGAATTTTCCCACGCGCAAGGTTGAATGTGACGCAATCGAGAGCCGTGGTGGCGCCAAACTTCATGGAAACGTTGTCAATTTCCACGGCGTATTCGGCGAGGCCTAGCTGTGGGCCGCCCTCAAAGCATGGAGCATTGATTTGCATAGGGTTACTTGACAGAGTTGCCCCAAAGAGTTTGATCATTCACGTTTTCTTCCGTCACCAGCGTCGCCTTGACGATGTGTTCGTGGCCCGTGACGCTCTTGATGATTCGTCCTCCCTGGCCATCTTCGCCTTCGGTTGCCGGAAGGCCTTGAACCGCATCCGACAAATATTTAGCAGACAGTTTGGCGTAGGTGAGCAACGGCTGCTCAACCGTGAAATCAAGCGTCTTCGATCGGATGCTTTCAAGGGCAAGTGGGCTTCCGTCGATGGCCCCAAGAATGATGTGCTTCGGATCCCCCTTTGGAACTAGGCTGCCAGTCTGTTTCAGTGCAGATAGTACCCCGGGAAGCAGCGCGCAATCGCTGTGCATGTAGATGGCGTCAATGGGCACGCTAGACACTATGGTTTGTGTCGCATCGGCCGCTTTTCTGGCATCCCAGTCGGTAGGCTGTTTGATGATCTTAATATTGGGGTGGTTCTTGGCCATATACTCTCCGAACCCAGAGGAACGCAGTCGCCCCGCCTCCTGCGAGAGCATGCCCTGCAATTCCAGAACAGTCCCTACGGTCTTTCCTGATTCAGCCAGAAGTTTGCCCATTTGCTCTGCCACCTGTGCGCCGGCCGCAGCGTTGTCGACGCGCACGGTCATATAGACGTTGCCCGCCTTCGCCCCGACATCCACAAGCACTACCTTGACGCCTGCTTTTTCTGCAGCGTTCAGAGCGGGGACAATTCCGGCGCTATCGGCGGGATCAATCACAATCCCAGTCACACCGGCTGCGATGAGATTTCCGATGCCGGTAACCTGCTGATCCACCGCCGAATTCGCGTCTATTGGAGGGCGCACATCCCAACCCGCCTCGGTCAATGCGCCTTGGACCAACTTTGCCTCCGAAGCTAAAAAAATGTTGTTCAAACTGAACACAGAGATGCCAGCGATTTTAGACTGGCTGCGCGTCGCGAGCGTAGCATCTGCGGAGACATCGGAACGCTCGCTTGAATGGGATTTGTGCGAGGAATCGCAACCAGTTAAGCACAAGGAGAGCGATGCCACCACCGAGACGGCGCTTTTCGTAAGAACGTGACGTGGAGTATTAAGATTCATGAGAAAATTGAGGGGTTACTGATGGTTTTTTTATAAGTATATTTACATGATTTGCTTATTAGTTTTTCAGTTAAAACCTCCGCACTGCTCGCACCCTTAACGGCCTATGTTTGGAGTAAAAATTGTTATTGCCGGTGCTGAAGTTCAGTTCGACAGGCTGGTCGGCGCTGCCGAGGTGTGCTGTGTTGCCGCTGAAATGAAAATCATACGCCCAGGCGCAATCAGCATTGAATTCGGAGGAGGACCAGTAACCGCCCCAGGTAGGCGCTGCATACTCTATTTGCAGCCCTTTGGACTCGGGGTCGTTATCATTTTCTAAATCTCTGTTGATGAGACCGGTCTGCGCCGCCAGCAATTGCAGCTCGATGCGGGAGGGCAGATACCAATCGCTGAAGCCGCCTGCTGCATACTCAACGCATAACTTGGCTGCGCTCCCGGCATGTTCCTTTTGCGCGACAATGACCTCGGTCGGACTGCGGCCATCGGCTCCGGGAATATCGGGATGATCGCCAGCCTTAGCTGCAGCACGCCCTACCTTCTCGTCGATGACATTGCTCCAGGGAACCCCTCCTCCCCCATCTAGATCGTGGAGGCTGGCAATCAACCCGTGCTGCCGGTCTTTGGTAACCCAATAGACGATCCCCCCGCCAAAACGCTCACCGATATAGTGGCCATCTTTGGCTTGCTCTGGAACTATGGTTTTTGACTTCGCTTCAGCACGAGCAGGCGCCACTTTTTCCGCCGGTAATGTCGCGCGGAACTCATACTCACCCGAACCGATGGTCCAAGCAGGCTGACCCTCCGCACCCTTCGTCAAGGTTGCACCCACGGGTGCTTCCACCTCGCCGGCGCTCTTGACCGGAAGCTCCACGGTGCCTGTGGAACCGACCGGAACCTGGATACGCAATGTCAGCTTGTTCCCCTCGCGTTTCCAGTCGCTGGTGATGGCACCACGGATTGAATTGTAGGTCGCCCGTGCGGAGTTGAGATCCTTGATCACTCCGGGGCGGAAATAGATATGCTTGAAGCCCGGTTGCTCAGGATCCACCTGAATACCCGCCAGCGAGTGATACATCCACTCGTCAATCGAGTTGAGTCCCGCTAAACACAGTGCGGACTTTCCATCCCAGCGCTCCCAGATTGTCCCCAAGCCATTCTCCAGCATCTGCCCGAAACTCGGGTAGTCGTTCTTATTCAGAATTTTCATCGCCAGGTCGCCTCGACCGAGCTCGGTGACCACCTTGAACAGGTCGCGGGTTGCAGGGACTCCGGTGCTCAGGTGCCCTTTTCGCGTCTCCAAAATATTTTGACACAGGTAGTCAAAAACCTTCTGACGATCCTTTGGCTCGCAGATATTCCAAGCCAAGGCCAGTGCCTGCAAGGTCTGGCTGTCTTCAGCATAAGCTCCGGTAGCCGGGTTCATCCGGGCGTTGAGGTTTATCCGGATCTGTTCGGCCACCGCGCTATACTTCGCCGCATCGTCAGTCTCACCTAATACAGCAGCCGTTTTTGCCAGAAGATCAACGGAGTTGTAAAAAGCAAAACCACCCATAAGATTGTCTGGCGAAAGGAAGAATGCCTCTGCCTCTTTTGGTGGCACCATAGTCAGGGCCACCTGATTGCCGTCGCGATCCTGAAAGTAGCCCACCGCAGTATGGTCGCGATACATGGAGGGGACGAGCCCATCCGGATAATGCGCAAGCGACATATCCACATGTTTCTTAGCCCCTTTGTAGGAGCGTAGGAGGATTTCTGGGTCTCCATAGCGTTCGTAGAGCACCCAAGGGACGCGGCAAATGACAATTGCTGTCTGCCAAGGATCTTGATTCACATTTGGCGGTCTTTTGGTAGGGTTTTCTTTTTCCGGAACCATGTGAGGCAGGGTCCCGCTCTCTGCCTGCTGATCAAGGTATTCTCCAATCCACTTTTCGAAACCAGTGAGGCAATTAAAATTGTAGGTGCAAGCCTCCAGGGGAACGAAACCCTCTCGACCCCAGGCTAACCTCTCCCGGGAACCATCGTCCAATGGATTCCCTTTCCAGACGCTACGGAACGTGCGAACACTGGCATCATGCAGCCGGTTAATGCGATCGTTCGAGCAGGTAAAGCTGCCCACCAGATCCATATCGGTGTGTACCGTACAGCCAACAATATCGGAGAGTGCCGGTTCGTAATCAAGTCCTTCAATTTCCACATAGCGTCCGGTTCCGAAACAGAAACGTGGTTCGAATTCCTCCTGCGCCGCTCCGCTGAAAATCAGACTTAATTCATTATATCTCCCGTGATCAGGCAGATTGTCTCGATTTTCCTTCGGCAAGTGATCGGCTGCATTGCGGTTGTTCTGGTTCTTTTGTAGGCTGCCATCGGGAAAGAGGGATTCATTCCACGATATTTTGACCTCCTGCCCAGCCTTTCCGTGACCGCGAAACCGGAGCCAACCTGTGATATTGACTCCCAGATCGACGCTCCAAACCCCAGGTCGCAACTTTTTAATCGATACTGGTTTAACAACTTCCGTCACCCGCATGGGGGGGATCATTTGCGCGTGGCGCTTACCGAGTGGCGCTTCCACGATGGCCGGTGCCTCCCAATTTCCTTTAGCTCCGCCCGGCATGCTCCAACGGGGGTTGCGAAGGCGTGCATCGATGGTCTCACCGCCGAAGAAGCAGTTAAAGGTTATCTCGCTCGGCGTAGCCTGCCAATCAGGAGATGATGTTACCGTTTCGACCGTTCCATCCGCATACTCAATCCGCAGGACAGCCTGAAATCGCGGTGACAATCGTGGGAACGGCGCTTCCGCGACCAAATTGGCAAACCCGTTGCCGAGACGAATCCCCAAGCAGTTTTCACCGCTCTGGACAAGGCTCGTAAGATCGCGAGCCACATAAGGCACCCGCTTGCGAAACTCCGTCAGCGCAGGGTCAAGCACTGCATCGCTTGCGGGCTTCCCGTTGACCCAGATATCCGCCACTCCCACCGCAGCAACATAGATTGTGGCGCTCTTGGGCTGTGCTTTGAGTTTGAAATCCTTGCGGAATTGCCAAACTGGAAAGAACTCCGAGGTGAGCGTTCCATCCTGCGGGGACTTTCCAAATCGGGGCGCACCCAGCCACTCCTTCGGCCAATCGGTGTCGGCCAGCAGTCCCATGCGCCATGTGGCCATCTCGCTCCATTCCCCCTCTTTTCCCTGCGCATCCCAGCAGCGCACCTTCCAGTAATACGGCTTGCCGGAAAGAAGTGGCTTTCCGCCAAAAAGAATACCGTTGAAGTCTTCGCCTTGAACCTTACCGCTGTCCCAGGCATCACTCTTTCCGGGTTGAAGCAAATCCGGAGACGAGGCCACCAAAATCTGGTAGGCTGTCATTTTCTGATTCGGTTGGTCGGAAGCGAGTTTCCAACTCAACCGGGGGTGCGAGGCATCAATGGCCAGCGGGCCCTCCTGATACTCGCAGCGAAGTTCGCGTGCGAGTAAACCAGCGGTGGCTTCGTCAGCGTGCAGCGCGCCCAGCGGCACGAGCAGCAGGGCGGTGAGAAGAGGGAGGGTTTTTTTCATGCAGATTGATTCATGCAATGTTTGTGCGCTTGTTTTTAAATCCGTTTCATTTCGGAATGTTTGATAGCAGCGGAACCATCGTCTCTCCAGGCATTTCAAGGCTCCGCCGATCAAACTGGCTGTCTAAGATTTTTGTGCTTTCGCCATTGTCTTCAGCCTGCAAAAGTACAGTGTAGGGGACACCCTTGCTCCCGCCAAAAGTCACAAAGGACATGGATAGCCGGGAGTCTTTGGAGATAATCATCGGGACTTCAGTTGTTTTATGACGAACATGCTGTATACCACCTAATGCTTCGAACTGGGTTCTATCACTTAAATGAAAGGTCGTTGTTGGATTTTCGCCGTATTCAGTCTTGAACCCTAAACACCAAACGGTGGAGTTTCGGAAAGCCCACTCAATGGGTTGATGCAGGTTTTGCATGCTGCGAACCCAGGCATGCACATTTTGAACACCAAGAGAGGCGTTCTCACCGCCGACCCCAAAACCCATGACGTTGTTTACGAACACTTCCTTCGGCTCTCCTTCCGGCGAGGCGTTGCGATAAAGGCGATGGCCGCTCGTATGCATGGCTACGGAGCCAGGGAAAAGCATGTCATTGCCACGGGCCTTGTACCTTTGGAAAAAATGAAAAACGGCCAAGTCCTCCAGTACCACCGGACGCAATGCCTCGTGATCGAAAAACACACCTCCCAGCGTAAGGCTCTGGTGCAAAATGAGCGGTTCCTTGGACGCCTTGGATACACGGAAAAGAGCCGGGCGCTTCGCTTCAGCAGGTTCCCCGGCGATGGCCAAGGCTATGGCTTCCCGAGTTGTCAAATCCGGCTTTTGCTCCGGATCGCGTCGATAGATTGCTGCTGCGAGGAAATTGACTTCCCGAACAGACGAGGGGATGTCCACCGACCCATTGATGGCATAGTGCGCCTTGGGAAACCAGACCACCGGCTTGCCGGAATTCATGGCCCGTTGCACCGCTTCGGTATCGTCGGTGAGGCCATCGCCCTTAGCACCAAAATCATCCACATTGGCCCATTTTGACAGATCGGTTTCCGGTAAAATCACCGGCGATTCCTTCACCGGCAGGCGCAAGGTTCTTGCCGGCACTCCTTCCACCGCAGACACCGCTTTTCCGACGACCGTTTCCTGAATCGTGTTTTCCGCCAGGACCACTTTCCCATCCGACTCGATGGCTGCCCCATAACCAGAAAGCGTCACATCCCTTGCCAAAAGAGCGCCGTAGGCATCAACGGCAATCGCCGGGCCACCGCTCCCACTTCCACTCATTTCGCTTTCAATCAGAACCAACTGAGCACATTTGGCTACTTTCATGGCCACGGGTGCGTTCTGGGTGAGCACCTTTCGCGCAGACATTGAAAACTGCATCCCACGGCCCAGGCGAATTGCGACTTGGCGCTGATTCTTAAACGTGGCGTATTCCAAAGTGACATGATTCACATTGACTGCAATTGCTTCAATGCCCACATCGAAACCGTCAATCAGGACATCCCGGTGGTAGCCATGTGCATTGCGTGATTCCATCATCAGTCCAGCTCTGCCGCTCCCATCCCCGGAGACAACAGCCAAGTTGTAGATGCGTCCCCAATCTGAAGAATCCCAGGCCAATCCAACCGCACCGGGGTTACCTTTACCGGTATGAATGGTCAGGTTTTGCAGGTCGTTTCCGTTATTCGCACTTGAGCCGCACTTGAGCAGATGGTAGGTGAGCACCTTTTTCAATTTGCCTCCCTCGAAGCCGGGGCAATGATCTTTGAGGCGAATGATCGTCTTTGCCCGACTTTGACCTTCAATTCGCAGGAAGTAATTGAGTTCTCCTCGGAGTTGCAAATCGGCTGTTTCCGCCTCGGGCGAAGTGATAGTGTTCCATGCGGCATTTCCCCACCCCTGCTTGATATCATACGCCCTAGCGGGCCAGCCGGTGCTAATGGTGTCACTCACCAGATATTCTCCATCCGGAAGATACATAATCCAGG
>DGXZ01000015.1:3330-3480 GCA_002396485.1 Spartobacteria bacterium UBA5019 | reverse complement strand
CGACCCCCTTGATTTGCTCCCGGTTCGCGACCAAGAACCGCATGGCATCGCAGAGGGCCTTGGTGTCATCGGTCTTGCCGTCACCCTTGGCGTTGAACGGTGGCTTGGTGACATCGAGCACACGCCCGCCCTTGCCGTTGTGGTAAAACG
>DGXZ01000015.1:0-3095 GCA_002396485.1 Spartobacteria bacterium UBA5019 | reverse complement strand
GTGTGACTGGCTCGGCAGCGTGGAGAGCGCCCAGCGGAGTGAGCAGCAGGGTGAGGAGTGGGAGGATGGGCTTCATGGCTGATTTGTTTTTTCTTGATTTAAATCCGTTTCATTTCGGAATGTTTGATAGCAGGGGAACCATCGTCTCTCCAAGCTTTTCAGGCCGCATTCGGTCGAACTGGCTATCGAGTATTTTTGTGGTTTCCCCTTCGTTTTCGGCCTGCAAAAGTTCGATGTAGGGGACCGCTTCCCTCGGGCCAAAAGTAGCAAAAGACACGGATAGCTGGGAGTCTTTGGAGATAATCATCGGGAAGGGGACTCCATTTTGCGGGGCTCCGGTTTTTACCTCACTAACACACTGAATTCCTCCCAATGCTTCGAACTGGGTTCGATCTAAATGAAAGGTTGTATTTAGTCCAGGTTCAGTCTTGAACCCTAAACACCAAACGGTGGAGTTTCGAAAAGCCCACTCAATGGGTTCACGAAGATTCTCCATGCTACGAACCCAGGCATGCACATTTTCGACAGCAAGAGAGGCGTTCTCACCTCCGACCCCAAATCCCATGACGTTGTTTACGAACACTTCCTTCGCCTCTCCTTCCGGTGAGGCGTTGCGATAAAGGCGATGGCCGCTCGTATGCATGGCTACGGAGCCCGGGAAAAGCATGTCATTGCCACGGGCCTTGTACCTTTGGAAAAAATGAAAAACGGCCAAGTCCTCCAGTACCACCGGACGCAATGCCTCGTGATCGAAAAACACACCTCCCAGCGTAAGGCTCTGGTGCAAAATGAGCGGCTCCTTGGACGCCTTGGATACACGGAAAAGAGCCGGGCGCTTCGCTTCAGCAGGTTCCCCGGCGATGGCCAAGGCTAGGGCCTCCCTAGCTGTCAAATCTGGCTTTTGCTCCGGATCGCGTCGATAGATTGCTGCGGCGAGGAAATTGACTTCCCGAACAGACGAGGGGATGTCCACCGACCCATTGATGGCATAGTGCGCCTTGGGAAACCAGACCACCGGCTTGCCGGAATTCATGGCCCGTTGCACTGCTTCGGTATCGTCGGTGAGACCATCGCCCTTAGCACCAAAATCATCCACATTCGCCCATTTTGACAGATCGGTTTCCGGTAAAATCACCGGCGATTCCTTCATCGGCAGGCGCAAGGTTCTTGCCGGCACTCCTTCCACCGCAGAGACCGCTTTTCCAACGATTGTTTCCTGAATCGTGTTTTCCGCCAGGACCACTTTCCCATCCGACTCGATGGCTGCCCTATAACCAGAAAGCGTCACATCTCTGGCCAAAAGAGCGCCGTAGGCGTCAACGGCAATCGCCGAACCACTGCTCCCACTTCCATTCAGCTGGCTCTCAATCAAGACCAAGAGAGAAGCCTTAGCCACTTTCATGGCTACAGGTGCGTTCTGAACAAGCACTTTTCGCGCGGACATGACGAACCGTTTTCCATCTCCCAAGCGGATAGCCACTTGGCGCTGATTCTTAAAAGTGGCGTATTCCAGAGTGCTAATACTCACCGCCCCACCGGTCGCTTCTAAGCCCACATCGAAACCGTCAATCAGGATATCCCGGTGGTAGCCGTGCGCATTGCGTGAATCCATCATCAGTCCAGCTCTGCCGCTCCCATCCCCGGAGATAATAGCCAAGTTGTAGATGCGTCCCCAATCTGAAGAATCCCAGGCCAATCCAACTGCACCGGGGTTACCTTTACCGGTATGAATGGTCAGGTTTTGCAGGTCGTTTCCGTTATTCGCACTTGAGCCGCACTTGAGCAAATGGTAGGTGAGCACCTTTTTCAATTTGCCTCCCTCGAAGCCGGGGCAATGATCTTTGAGGCGAATGATCGTCTTTGCCCGACTTTGACCTTCAATTCGCAGGAAGTAATTGAGTTCTCCCCGGAGTTGCAAATCGGCTGTTTCCGCCTCGGGCGAAGTGATAGTGTTCCATGCGGCATTTAACCACCCTTGCTTGATATCATACGCCCTGACGGGCCAGCCGGTGCTAATGGTGTCACTCACCAGATATTCCCCATCCGGAAGATACATAATCCATGCGACGCCTGCATATTTGGCATCAAAATAGGAGTAGGGCTTGCCGTCACGATCAATACCCTTGATCTGCTCCCGATTGGCGACCAAGAACCGCATGGCATCGCAGAGGGCCTTGGTGTCATCGGTCTTGCCGTCACCCTTGGCGTTGAATGGTGGCTTGGTGACATCGAGCACACGTCCGCCCTTGCCGTTATGGTAAAACGCTTCGGGAGGGTAGATTTGGTTGATCGGCAGGTTGCGGTCGCCGGGCGGTGTGACTGGCTCGGCAGCGTGGAGGGCGCCCAGCGGCGCGAGCAGCAGGGCGGAGAGGAGTGGGAGGGTGGGGTTCATGGCTGATTTGGTTTTTTGTTTAAGTTCTCGTGTTATTTTATTTATGGTATGGCGTATCTGTTTATTGCTGATTTAAAATAAAAAAGTATTATATTTCTTTATACCTCAGAATATTAATTATTTCGTTTACGTGATGCTCATAGGATTTCGGCGTTTTTCTCGACCTCCTCAAAACGCCATGCCGGTGGCTGCATCAATTCCAGCGTGAATCCATCCGGATCACGCAGATAACAAACGCAGCCGCCCTCATTGATGCCCGCCGTGATGTCTACGGGGGCAGAGACGAATTCGACTCCTGCGGCTGATAACCGTGCGTGCATGGCTTTGACATCGCGCGTGAAAAATGCGAAATGCGCCGCTCCGACGTTGCAGGGTTTGGTGTCAATTTTCACTCCCTTCGGGGCCAGGTATTCCATTAGCTCAATGACGTGTCTGGAGATTCCTGCGGGTGCGTCACGAAACTTGAGGAGAACGGCCTTGAGTTTGGCGCCGGGAATACCCACCAGCTTCCGGGTGTATTCGTTGTCCTGAATCTGGGTGTGCACGACCTCCATGCCAAGAAGATCGACATAGAACGGCAATGTCCGATCCATGTTTTCCACCGTCCAGGACGCATGCCACATTCCCGATACAAAAACGGGTTGAGAAGATGTTTCGCTCATGATTGGGTTTCTCCGGTTTTCAAAGCTTTCGCCGCGTTAAC
>DGXZ01000068.1:8817-15260 GCA_002396485.1 Spartobacteria bacterium UBA5019 | reverse complement strand
ATGAATTGCTTATGAAAACAACTTTCCAAACGCCAATTGGTCTAAAAAATAAGCAATTGGAGCTGTTTAACTTATAACCGGACAGTAGTGACCCGCACCGCAAACTCAAATGCCCGTTCCGATATCTCCTGCGGTTTATCACTCATGTTTTCTCAATTCAAAATTCACCCTTCTCAATTCCCCGAAGGCTGTTGCCCAGTTGCTTTTGATTGGTGTCGGTCATCGAAAATCAGCGGTCGGCGCTTGGGGTCGAGTCACGCAGCGTCTGCGCAGGGATGCGGGTGAGCTTGCCGTCCTTCATGATGATGAGATTCGTGCCCGTCTGGATCGCCGTCTTGCGGGCCGCTGCGGCGGCGCGGCTCATCGCGGCGGCGGAGGCACGCAGATCGGGATCTTTGGCTTCTTGTATGTTTTTCATGGTCATTGGTTCTCTCCCCATTCCAGGAGAGCCGGGCTTTCGCCCACGCTATCATACTTGGCCCACGCATCCACGGCGAACTTGTAGGCCCGTTCCAGGTTGCGCAATCCGGCGGCGAAACGGCGGCGGATCACGCCTTCGGGGATGTCATGCCCTCCCTGGCGCACCCTCTCTGCGACACGCGCGATGGCCGTCTCGGCATCCGGGAGGCAGAGGAAGAATAGGCTCACATGGTAGCCTTGTTCCCGCCATTGCCTGATCCGGGTCAGATAGCCGTGGCCGGAAAGCGTGGTCTCAAAGGCAAAGCTCTCGCCCTTGCGCAAGCAGTCCTCGATTTCCTCCAGCATCAGCCGCCCAGCCTTGAGCGCCGCAGTCTCTGGGGCAAACGGGGCCAGCCCCGCTGCGATCAGGTCCGCATTGATGAAGCGGGGGCATTGCGCCTCCTCCGGCAGAAACGAACGCGCAAAAGTCGTTTTCCCCGCGCCGTTCGGCCCGGCGATGATAATGATTTTCTTGCTCATGCCTCCACCTCCTCCGGGGATGGGAAAAGCTGCTGCATCAGGCCTTTCTTGTGGGTCTTGAGGGCTTCGAGCTTTTGGGTTTGCGCGGCGATGAGGTCGTCGAGGCTGGTGAGGCAGTTGGCGATGCGTTGTTGTTCGTCTGGTTCTGGGAAGAATATTACGAGGGGGGCAAATCCGGTCCGCGTGATTTGAGGCTGTGCAGAACCGCTGATGATCCCCTTCAGCCCATGATTTTTGAAGTATTGAAAGATGAAATCCCTCCTCAGCTTCTTCGTCCTAGGTTTCACGATCATCGCATTCCCTGTGACCCATGATTTGGGTTTGGTTACCGTGACTTCCCCGCAAGTTGCACCACGACAGGTAACCGCGATTTCACTGTCTCCGTGGTTAAATTCGTTGTGAGTGCCAATGACGCCGTTGGCACCGTAAACGAGGTATTCGCCTGTCATACTTAACTCGGATGAAGACAACGTGACTGGCTGATAAAGTTCACATACGGTGCCCAGTTTGTCTTCCACCCACCCTCCGGCATTCTGGAATTCGGGGAAGCGGAGGGAGGGAATCGAGAAGTTAGAATTTTGAATGGAGAAAGATTCAGAGATTTTCTCACTTCTCTCTTCTAAATTCTTACTTCCAGAATCTTTTGCCGGAGGAAAAAGTTTCTGGAGAAGTCCTTTTTTATGGGTCTTGAGCGCGTCCACTTTCCTCGCTTGCGCGGCCATCAGCTCGTCCACCGAACTCAGGCACTCGGCGATTTTTTGTTGTTCGCGGACGGACGTTTTCCCGGTTGGAACAGGGACAGGTAGGGCGAGTAAATCATCCTCGGCGATGCTCAGTGACCCGTGAGCACGGGCACCAACCTCGATGAAGTTCCTTAACCACTTGCCGTGCAGATTGCCGAGAAAGAGGTAGTTCAGATATTGCGGGACCGGTGACTCACCCTTGATGCGGAAGCAGGTGAAAACGCTGTTTGGCACTGCCGCGAGTTCGTCACCGGAATACAATGCGATAAAGCCCTCGGGATACTCTTTGGTGGCGCTCTTGTTGTAGGCGAAGTCGTTCTTCCTCAGCAGGAGGTAGTTCGCATAGGAACTACCGGCGATGATGCGCCCAAACTTGTCCATCTGGCTGACCAATCCAACACCAGAGGTGATGCTCATCGGGATGCAGGTGTTATCTCGCACTTTCTCGGTGCTGATCTTCGCGACCGATCCAAGCGTTTCAGTTGTCCAATCTCCAGCCCCCCGGAACTCCGGAAACCGCAGCTTCGGCACCAGCGCGGGCCTTGCCTCTTCCTTCGTGGCGGTGGTTTTGGTCTTACTGCTCATTCGCCGTCCAGGGTATCGGGGTTCTTCAAGGCTTTCTTTTCGTCGGAGGTCAGGCGGCGTTCGACTTTCTTCACGTCCTCGGCAGCGGGCAGGCTTTCGGGGCGGATGCCTCGACTGAGGAGGGTCTGACGCACAGCGGCGTTGTTGGTGACGTGTTCTTGCGAAATTTCCGGTTCGGTGCCCATCTGGTGGGTGCGCGCATTGTGGATGGTGATCTCGGTAGCGAAGTCCTTGGCCTTGAGAATGATGGTGGGGGCGAAATCGGCGAGAGGCCGACTGTCTGGAACCTGCCAGTGGGCTTTCATGGCTTGGGTGCTCTTGCCGAAGAGTGCCTGATCTCCTTTGCTGCGGATGAGGGCGAAGTCCTGATTCCCGCCAGTTTGCTCGAAGATGAGCTGGGACAGTTCCTTTTCCGTGGTGGTGAGCTTTTTGCGGGCGGAGACGCGCTCGGCTTCGAGAAGGCGCTGCTCGATGAGTTCCGCGCGGCGGGTCTGGACGGCGAAGTAGGTCTGGGCAAAGGCGATTTCCTGTTTTCGCGGATCTCCATTCTGGGCGATGAGGTAGCAGGCGTAACGGGTGAGCATGATGTCCTCGATCTCACGCTGGGTGCCGGAGCCGATTTCGACCATTTTCCTGACGTCAGGAAAATGGTTCTCAACCGTATGACCGGAGACCTCACAAGAGGTCTTGGCCTTGGCAATCACGGTTTGAAAATTCTCCCATTTGTTGTAGCCTAAGAGGTGCTGGAGATCGCGAGCCAGCCAGTATTCCACGCCGGTTTCCGTCTGCTGGGCGTGCCCCTCGAAGGTTAAGGTAAGTTGCTTAATTTGATTTGGTTCCATGTGTCTCTTTAAATCTCTTTTCTAGCCGTTTGATTTTGGGTTCGGATGGAAGGCGTCGAATTTGGGCAGTTGAACTTTTCTAATTCCATCGAATTCGATGGGATTAAAATGTGGACGAAGCTCTAAACATCTCGAATTCGAGATGTTTAATCCCGTCGATTTCGACGGGGTTAAAAGTGGCGAATTCGCCATATTTTGAGCCGGGCTGTTACTGCTCATACGCGGAAAGTCCTGAGATGTCGCGGCCACCGGCGCGTTTGGTGAGGAGGGGGACCAAATCGGCCATGAGGGCGAGTTCGGCCTGGGTGCGAGCGCGCCAGCCGAGGTCGAGCGGGGCCATGAGGTCGCTGAGTTGCTCGCCATCGAAGATCATGCGGTCGAGGATGCCTTCCACGAAGGTTTGCAGGGTGGCGGTGGCGAGGCCGTGCCGCACGGCGATGGTGGCGAGTTCCTTGGCGTTCTTCTCGGCCTTGAAGCGGGTGTAGCCCTCGCGGATGGCGGTTTCGCTGAGGCCCTCGCCGGCCTTGAGCGTGCCGATGTATTCGGCGATGTCGTCGCGCTCGTTCATGAACTTGGCATCGGCGCTGATGAGGCCGATGAGTTCCTCGCGGGTCATCTTCGATTTGCCCGGGCCTTTCTCCGAGAAGCGGGCGATGAGGCCCATGATGTAGTCGTAATCAATGACGGCGGAGGCGAAGAGGACGAACTCAAAGTCGATCTGGTCGGCTGGTCTTTCAGAATCACTGCCGGCGGGGACGTCAGCGTTCCCGGCTTTGAGCAGCTTGGCGGTTTCCAGATATCCGCCACGGAACCCGCGCAGGCTTTCCTCGGGCAGCACCTGCTCGATGGCGGCTTTGTTTTCCTCGCTTAGGTTGGTGTATTGGTCGAGCTGGGTTTTGAGGCGTTGGACTTCCTTGAAGTGGGTGATGAAGGCGGCCTTGGCGGCATCGCCCATCAAATTCGCCACGGCGGAGGGCGTGCAGTCGAGGCCCTGGGACTGCATGAAGTCGCCCAGCTTCTGCACGGCGGTTTCCAGCATCTGGATGACGACGGGGGCCTTGTCCACAAGCCAGATTTCCCGCGCCTGCTCGGCGGTTTTCTCGCCGCTGAAGAGGGCGATGGCGGCATCCACCGAGTCCTGCTGCTGGCGGAAGTCGAGAATGTTCCCATACGGCTTGGTGCCATTGAGCACGCGGTTGGTCCGGGAGAAGGCCTGGATGAGGCCGTGGTGCTTGAGGTTCTTGTCCACGTAGAGCGTGTTCAGGAACTTCGAGTCGAAGCCGGTGAGCAGCATGTCCACGACGATGGTGATGTCGATCTTCTGCGCAGCGGGGTGGTCGGCATTTGGCCACTGCTGGTCTTTGATGCGCTTCTGCACATCCTGGTAGTAGAGATCAAATTCGCTGAGGCGGTGATTGGTGGCGTAGCGGGCATTGTAATCGGCGAGGATGGCCTTGAGCGCGGCTTTCTTGCCCTCGGGGTCTTCCTCATTATCGGCCTGCTCCTGAGGCAGGTCTTCCTGAATCTGCTTCACATCGGGATCGCCCTCGGCAGGAGGGGAGAAGACGCAGGCGATGTTCAGCGGCTTGAACTCGGGATCGGTCTTCTCTTTTTGCATCGTGGCAAACAGAGCGTGGTATTCGATGGCGTCATTGATGGACGCGGTGGCGAGGATCGCGTTGAAGCGGCGTCCGCCCGTGGCGGCATCGTGCTTGGCGAGGATGGCCTCGATGACGGCCCTCTTGGCAATGGGCTCGCCAGGCTTCGGCGGCTGGGTGATAGGTGATGCCGACGAGGACGGCAGCGTTCCCGGCTTGAAGTAATCGATATGAAAACGCAGGACGTTCCCGTCCTCGATGGCGTGTGTGATGGTGTAGGCGTGGAGCTGCTTCTGGAAGAGGTCCGCCGTGGTGCGCATGGAGGCCTGCGTGTCGGTGATCTTCTGCAAGGAGGCATTCGCATCAAAGATGGGCGTGCCGGTGAAACCGAAGAGCTGGGAGTTGGGAAAAAACTCTTTAATCGCCTTGTGGTTCTCGCCGAACTGGGAGCGGTGGCACTCGTCGAAGATGAAGACGATGCGCTTGTCCTTCAGGACTTCCAGCAGCTCCTTGTAGGTCGGCTGGTCGTTCTTTTTCCGCTGCTTGTTGCGCTTGCTGCTCTCATCCAGCGCGAGGCCGAGCTTCTGGATGGTGGTGACGATGACCTTGTCCGCGTAGTCCTCGGAAAGTAGTCGGCGGACGAGAGCGGCGGTGTTGGTGTTTTCCTCGACGCAGCCTTCCTGAAACTTGTTGAACTCCTCACGCGTCTGGCGGTCGAGGTCCTTGCGGTCTACTACGAAGACGCATTTGTGGATGTGGTCGTTTTCCTTGAGCAGGGTGGAGGCCTTGAAGGAGGTGAGCGTCTTGCCGCTGCCGGTGGTGTGCCATACGAAGCCGTTGCCGTTGTCGTCCTCGATGCACTTCACCATGTGCTGCACGGCATAGACCTGGTAAGGCCGCATGACCATGAGCTTTTGCTCGCCGGCGAGCAGAACCATGTAGCGGCTGATGGTGCGGCCGAGGTCGCATTTTTTCAAGAAGCACTCGGCGAAGGAATCGAGATGAGTGATCTTTCGGTTGTCCTCGCCCGCAAACTCGTAGATGGGCAAAAAGCGCTCGTCGACATTGAAGGCGAAGTGGCGGGAGTTGTTGTTTGCGAAGTAGTAGGTGCGGTCGCGGTTACTGACGATGAAGAGCTGCACGAAACAGAGGAGGGTCTTGGTGTAGCCGTTGCCGGGATCGTTCTTGTATTCGACGATCTGCTCCATGGCCCGGCGTGGATTCACGCCCAGGGTCTTCAGCTCGATCTGCACGCAGGGCACGCCGTTGATGAGCAGGATGACATCGTAGCGGTGGTGGCTGTTATCCGTGTTGATGCGGAGCTGGTTGATGACCTCGTAGTGGTTTTTGCACCAGTCTTTGATGTTGACCAGAGTGTAGTTGAGCGGCGTGCCATCATCGCGGGTGAAGGCATTGATACTGCGCAGGGTCTTCGAGGCGGTGAAGACATCCGAGGTGATTATTTCATCCTGCAGGCGCGCGAATTCGGCATCTGTAAGGCAAACTTGATTTAGCTCCTCAAACTTCTCGCGAAAGTTTTTCCCCAGCGTTTCGCGGTCGTGAATGTCAGGCCGATAAGTGTATTTGAGGCTGGAAAGCTTATCGATGAAGCTAGTCTCTATGTATTCTTCGCGGAGAGTCATGCTGCTCTGTATGGCGGAGAAATCGTTGCGATATTTGTAGGCAGGCATAGTGACTTTCTTGTGGCTATTTCAAGCCGAGAAATAATTCAGCAT
>DGXZ01000068.1:1034-8522 GCA_002396485.1 Spartobacteria bacterium UBA5019 | reverse complement strand
AAGAGATTTTTCGATTCAGAAAGCATTTTTTGGCAAAATTACAGGATTTTTAGGATGGTGATCTTCCTCCGCGCTTCGCGACTCCGGCGTGACGAGGCGGGGAATTTTTTCATAAAGTTTTCCAGGTGGAAAGGCGATGGAACTCAATCGAAACGGGCGCCGGGATGCATTTCACGCGGCGAATACCATTCCTTGCGCGAATCGGCAGCGGCGATGTTCTAACGAACGCCGGCGGGGACGTCGGCGCTCCGGGTGGTCTGCTCGAGGATCGCCAACGTCTCCCGCGCGTTGCGCTCCATCGAAAATTCTCCGGCGAGCTTGAGACAGGCTGGACGTGCATCGGCGCGGCGGGCGGGATCCCTCCACGATTCGATCGCGTCGGCCAGCGCGAGAGCATCCCCCGGCGCGATGACTTCCCCATGGATGCCGGGCGTGAGGATTTCGGAAAAGCCGTTGGCACCTGTGGTAATCACCGGCAGCCCGGCGGCGAGGGCTTCCAGACAGGCGTTCGAGAAGGGGTCATACCATGTTGGTAGCGTCAGGACATCCGCTGCCGCAAAGAGTGCGGCGATATCCGAAACAGGGCCGAGAAAGCGGGTGTTTGCACCGCGATAGAGATCCGCCGGTCCGCGCCCCGCTACGAGCAGCGTGGCGTCATCGACCATTTCCATCGCTTTGATGGCTGTCGAAAGCCCCTTCCGTTCCCAGCCGGTGCCGAGGAAAAGTGCGCAGAAGGTGTCGGGATCGATGCCGAAACGGCGGCGGGCCTCGTCGCGCGGCGGAAGGTCGGCGAGGGGATGGATGCCATTGTAGACGACCCGCACACGATCTTGAGGGAAGGAAAAGTGCGAAAGGATTTCATCGCAGATCATCTGCGAGTTCGCAATGACGAGGCGGGTGTTTGCGGGATCGAAAACACGGCGCTCGAGGTCAAGAATCGCTGCATGCTTGCGGTTCAGCCAACGGGTTGCCTTTTTCCAGAACGGCTCGAACGCATCGCGCCGTGAGAGCCATGCGGCATGCACGCCATCACCCGCGCGGTAAACATCGCAGCCGGGAACTCGCTCCATGCTGAAGTGGATATCGCAGCCGGTGCGAGTGGCGTGAAAGGCCGTGGCGAATTCCTCAGGCGACTTGCCCGGCAGGCGGTGGATGTCTCCAAACGGCCAGCGCTCGGCGGGCCAGTCGGGCGTGGTGATGAGGGTGGTCTCTTGACCCGAGCTGCGAAGCTCCGAGGCCAGGCGGATGAGATAAGCTTCCGCTCCTCCAGTGCTCGAGTGCCCGCGGCGAACGAAGCCGATTTTCATCACCCGCGCGTGCTGGAATGCTCGTTCTCCGGCTTGGGTGGACGTCCGAGCAGGC
The DNA here is from genome assembly GCA_002396485.1 of Spartobacteria bacterium UBA5019. Lineage (GTDB taxonomy): Bacteria > Verrucomicrobiota > Verrucomicrobiia > Chthoniobacterales > Terrimicrobiaceae > UBA967. Next base: position 7,160 of record DGXZ01000068.1, on the reverse strand, counting down.
AGGATATGGATTCGCGCGGAGGCTTGCCCTCGTGGAGAACGGCACAGACCTCGGCCGTGATCGGGGCTTCGATGCCGAGGCGCTGCGCGCACTGGGACGCGCTCAAGGCTGTCGGCACACCCTCGGCAACCGTTTTGAGCGAGGCGATGATATCCGCCGGCTTCTCGCCGCGCCCGAGACGCTCGCCAAACTGCCGGTTCCGGCTTTGCTTGCTGAAACAGGTGACCATGAGATCGCCCGCACCGCTGAGGCCGAAGAAAGTTTCGCGGCGACCTCCCATGGCGATGCCAAGGCGGGTCATTTCAGCGAGCGAGCGGGTCACAAGTGCCGCCTTGGCGTTGTCACCCATGCCGAACCCGTCGCACACACCGGCTGCGATGGCATAGATGTTTTTCAATGCGCCGCCAAGCTGGACGCCGGTGATGTCATCGGTCGTATAAGCGCGGAATCCTTTGGACGAAAAAATGCGCTGCAAGGGCTCCAGCAAGTCGGCATGTCCGGAGCCGATCACGCTGGCGGCCGGGATTTGACGGGCGATTTCCAGAGCGAGGTTCGGGCCGGATAGAACCGCCAAGCGGGAGTGGGGGAGAAATTCCCCGAGAACCTGGCTCATGAGAAGACCGGTGCCGGATTCAATGCCCTTCGTGCAGGAGACAACCACTGCGCCATCCCGCAGATTCAAGGCCGCGAGGGATTGGGCGGTTTCCCTCATCACTTTTGAAGGAACGACAACCACGACAAGATCTCCAGTGGCCACCTCCGCCAGATCAACCGTGGCCTTCACATTCAGCGGGAGGTTGATTCCAGGCAAGGAATGGGAATTTGTGTGGAGGGAATTGATTTCCTCCGCGACGGCAGGGTTGTGCGCCCAGATCGTGATCGGGAGGCCGTGCTCGGATACCAGGAGGGCGAGTGCCGTGCCCCAGCTGCCGCCTCCGATGATGCTGATTTTTTTAAACATGGTTCAGGAAACGGGGCGGGGGTTTTTTTCGAAACGCTTTTCTGTCCCGGCGAGCAGACGCGAGATGTTGGATTTGTGCCGCCAGATCGCAAGCAGGCACATGATGCCGGCGATGCCGGTGCGCAAGGGATCGCCCTGCCCGAGGGCCCACATGCCGACCGCCCCTGTCGGCAGTGCCACAGCCGCGCCGAGAGACGCCACCGAGACGTAGCGCGTCGTGTAGAAAAGTGTAAGCCAGACGAAGAGTCCGAAGGCGAAAACCTGCGGAGGGAAAAGAGCGAGCATGATGCCGGCCGCCGTGGCGATGCCTTTGCCGCCTTGGAAGCGCAGCCAGACCGGATAGGTGTGGCCGATCATGGCAAAGATCGCTCCCACGACGCCCGCATTGATGACAACGGCTTGAGGGGCCTGATAGGATTTCAGGGCCACCAAAAACGCGATCATCACGGCCAGCCAGCCTTTGAAGGCATCCAGCGCAAACACCGTGTAGCCCCATTTTTTTCCAAGGATGCGAAGGGCGTTCGTTGCGCCGGTGCTGCCGCTGCCTTGCTTGCGCAAATCCACGCCATTTATTCGACCGGCAAGAAAGCCCCATGGAATCGAGCCAAGAAGGTAGGCTTGAAAGGCGGCGATGAGGTAAAGGGTCACGCGCGAAGGTAATCCCTTTTGCAGCGCTTCGTCTCAAGAAAAATCCTGCGCCGCTTTTCGCTCGAAGCGGCAGGCCGCCTGCTGGTCGCGGCGATTCACTGGCGTAAATCCCCTCGTGCTTTTCTGGCATGCAGAGGCGACTCGTCGTTCCTGGAGAGGAAAACACAATAAACCGCCAGTCGGAAAAAGCTCAGCGATCCGCGAAGGATATGCCAATTTGCCAAGCAGGTCGTTTTCGCGTTCCACAAAAAAATTCATGCAACAGGTCAAAGACACACTCCGCGCCACCGTACGCATTGGCTACGATGGCAAGGTCTATAAACAATTTCGCGGGCCCAAGGCCGATGAGCGCTTTGCGAACGAGGTGAAGGTGCTTCGCTACCTCGAAAAGCGCGCCTGCCCGTTTGTTCCGCGGCTGGTGGAAAGCGATCCCGAGGCGCTCAAAATGGTGACCACGAACTGCGGCACGCGCGTCGACCACCTTGACGACGCCCGCTGCCGCGAGCTGTTCGCCGAACTCGAGCCCTATGGCGTGCGTCACGACGACGTCGACATACGGAATGTCACCTACCGCCAGTCCGACGGCCGGTTTTGTTTGATCGATTTTGAGTTCGCTACCATCTTGGAGCCGCACAATGAGTGACATGGCATCCTCAGTGAAAAGCCTTGCGTGGTCTGGCCACACGGACTGCGGGAAGGTCCGTAAAAACAACGAGGATTCATTCCTCGGCCTGCTCGTTGATTCGCACGGCGCACAATGGCTCGGGAAGATCGGCCAGGCGGAAGTTGCCAAAGCGGATTTTGTTTTTGCCGTGAGCGACGGCATGGGCGGAGCGATGGCCGGGGAATTCGCGAGCAAGATAGCCGTGGAAAAAATCACAAAACTCCTGCCAAGGGTCTTCGCACAAGGCGCTTCGGGCATTTCCAGCGGATTCCGCGATGTGCTTCAGGAGGTCTTTGTCGAAATCCACCGCGCCCTGCTTTACCTCGGCTCCTGCTACGAGGAGTGCCGCGGCATGGGTGCCACGCTGAGTCTGTGCTGGTTCACTCCAGGTTGGATGTATTTCGCCCATATCGGCGACAGCCGCATTTACTTCCTGCCGGCAGCGGGCGGCATGAAGCAGATCACCAACGATGATACCTATGTCGGCTGGCTTTTTCGCAATGGCCAAATCAACGAGCGCGAGGCGAAAAACCATCCCCAGCGAAATGTCCTGCAAAAAGTCCTGGGCGCAGACCCGCAACAAATCGAACCCCAGGTGGGTGCCGTGGGGCTCGAGCCGGGAGACCGTTTTTTACTCTGCACGGATGGCGTGACCGATGGCCTCTTCGACAGCCGCATCGAGGATATCCTCCGCAACACTCCCCGTGATGCTGCTCCGGTTCTTGTTCGCGAGGCGATCGCCGCCTCCGGCTGCGACAATGCAACCGTGCTGGTGGTGGATATTGTCGGGTAGCCTCTTTTGAAAACTTGGCGCGTCGGCTTTTGCGGTGCTACCGTGACGCACTTCATGCAACCGCCGCCCGTCACCAAATACCGGCCTTTTCCACAAGTCGATCTTCCCGACCGCCAGTGGCCCAACCGCTCGCTGACCTCAGCTCCCATATGGTGCAGCGTGGACCTCCGAGACGGCAACCAGGCGCTCGCGCAACCCATGAGCGTGGAGGAAAAGCTTGAGTATTTTGAAATGCTCGTCGGCATCGGCTTCAAGGAAATCGAAATTGGATTTCCCTCCGCCTCGCAGATCGAATTCGATTTCTGCCGCCGCCTCATCGAGGAGAACCTGATCCCGTCTGATGTCTCGATTCAAATCCTCTGCCAGTGCCGCGAGGATCTCATCGTGCGCTCGCTGGAGGCCCTCCGTGGAGCGCGCAGCATCATTTTCCACCTCTACAACTCGACTTCGCCTAAGCAGCGTGAATATGTCTTCAACTCGACCCGCGAGCAGATCGTCTCCATCGCCACGCACGCGGTTTCGTTTTTAAAGGAGAAAATGCAGCCGCTCGTCGCCGAGGGCTCGCGTATCCGTCTCGAATACTCCCCCGAAAGCTTCACGAGCACAGAACTCGATTTCGCCCTCCAGATTTGCGAGGCCGTGACCGATGTCTGGCAGCCGACTCCGGAAAACAAAATCATCCTCAATGTCCCGGCCACCGTCGAATACGCGACGCCGAATATCCACGCCGACCAGATCGAGTGGATGTCCCGCCACCTGACCCGCCGCCATCTCACCACGCTTTCGCTTCACACGCACAACGACCGCGGCACCGGCACCGCCGCCACCGAGTTGGGACTCCTCGCCGGAGCCGATCGCGTGGAGGGCACGCTCTTCGGAGTCGGCGAGCGCACCGGCAACCTCGATATCGTCACCGTCGCGCTGAATCTCTACACGCACGGCATTCATCCCCACCTCGATCTCAGCCGCCTCAACGCGATCCGCGATGTTTACGAGCGCTGCACCCGCATGGAGGTCCATCCCCGCCACCCCTACGCCGGCGACCTGGCTTTCACGGCCTTCAGCGGCTCGCACCAGGACGCCATTAAAAAATCGTGGGCGCGCCAAGCCGAGGGCAAGCCGTGGGATACCCTCTACATTCCGATCGACCCCGCCGATATCGGCCGCAGCTACAAGGCGATCATCCGCATCAATTCCCAGTCCGGCAAAGGCGGCGTCGCTTACATCCTCGAGACGGAATTCGGCTACCAGCTTCCCAAGTCTCTCCAAAAAGAACTCGGCCGCATCGTCAATGCCGTCTCGGATGAAAAAGGCACCGAACTCGAAGCGGAGGAAATCCACGCGCTTTTCCTCAAAACCTATGTCCTGCGTGAAGGCGCCGTAAGCCTGCGCGAATTCCGGGCCATTGAGCGCGGCGAGCAGGTCACCATCGAAGCCGACATCGTCCTCCAAGGTCAACCTGTCACAGTCCGCGGTTCCGGCAACGGCCCGATCGCCGCCTTCGTCCACGCCCTCAGCCAAACGAACATCCCGCCTTTCGAAATCCAAAGCTATTCCGAGCACTCTCTCGGCGCCGGAGCCGATGCCCGCGCCGTGAGCTACATCGAAATCAAAACCGCCGCCGCCCGCACCTTCTTCGGCGTCGGCAGCGACACCAACATCGAACTCGCTTCGATCCACGCCATCGTCAGCGCCCTGAATCGGGCCCTGGCCTGACACCGGGCCTGCTTAGGCTATTTGCTTTTCTTCAGGCATGCCTCTCTCACATCGGGAGGATTTGCTCCAAACACCCTGCGCTGCAGAAGACGGGCGGCTTGAATTCGCTCGTCGCCCTCATCGACAAGGCCGCTGTCATAGAACGCATCCTGCGCCACCTCGGATTGTGGGAAGCCGGTGTGAGGGTCGATGCCGCCCGAGACCCACCCGAGCCCGACGAGCCGGTGATCCCTCCTTCGCCTTTCGGCTACGGCGGGCAGGCTGAACCTTGGCTCGACGATCCATTCCCCGACTACGACAACGAACCGGTGTTCGCAGAAAATTGAGAACCCCGGCAGCGGCAAGGTGCGCCCTGGAGGCTCGCATTTCCAGCCTACCCCCTCGCCAGACCCGGCATTTTGGGGTGCGGGGCACTTGACTCTCAAAGCCCCATCTGGCAGCATCCGGGCATGGAAATCAAGGCTTCCAGCTTCAAACTCCGGGCCAACGCCCCGAAGGGCCAAAAGCGATTTCCTATCAGCTGCACAGTCCCAACTGAATTCCCATCTCCTGATTCGTTAAAGGAGAGAATTGGTCGCCGGTGGGATGGTGACCAGAAGAGGGGAACTCGTCGAAGACACGACCCCTTTTTCTTTAGCCAGCTGAATTTGAAACGATTCTCATCAGCGATACCTTCTAGAAAATATTTCTAGTGTTTTTAGCCCGGTTGGTTCAGATAAAGACAGATGACAATTTCCATTAAACATTCACTTCTTCTGTGCATATCGATTGCTACCCTTCATGCTGACGAGTTCCAGCAATTCTCGGGTATAATGGGATACTCTGGGTATGCTCAAACCCCAGTTGGGCCAAAGACCAAAATACGAGTATACCCACAAATCACCGTTCTCCCTGAATATCCAGCAATAGTAAAAAACAATGGTTCAATTAATGTGCCATGCTTCATCCGCACAAAGACACCGCCAGACGGACTACGGAGTGCGGTACTGAAGCGAGTTTTGAATTTGTCTGGATCCTACCCTGGCTATGGGATTGACGTAATGTTACTTTCCGATGCCGCCCTATCATTAATTGTTGACAACAAAATAGTAGGAAGTGACAAGCTCACGGACGCGCTGACTCCATCATCCACAGGCTATATTCCAGGTAGCATTCACTATGATGGCGAGGATCTCGATGTGATAAAGTCAATTCTTACTGGAGATTACATCATTTCAATGAAGTATACTTTTCCTCTTTCAAGCTTCAGCGGTCTATACGTCAAAATTAACCAAAATGGATTAACGAACGTGAAAACATCGGCGTTTAAGAAGTTTGCAACATCGATAAAGAAAGAGGCGGGAG
>DGXZ01000068.1:0-855 GCA_002396485.1 Spartobacteria bacterium UBA5019 | reverse complement strand
GCGGGAGGTATTCTGTTTTGGAAATATAGCAGCGAAGTGGCCTCAACTTCCGCCAGTGAAAGATTTAGCAGCGATCAAAACACATCCTTAGATACGACCACCAATATAGTTATGGTCGATCCCGATCCTGAACTACAAGCAGAACTTGAGAAAGTATTAGGATTCTCTCAAACCACGCAGGCTGCTCTTGTTGCAAAACATACCGCCGCTGCGAATCAAACTTCCTCGGATGATTTGGCCGATTTGCATTCCAAGTATGCGTCGGCGGTTGCAGCAAAGGACATTGACGCTCAAATCGACGTTTTAAAAGCTGTCGCACTCCTCTCGGCTGGAGATATTATGGGGTTCTTAGCAAACGGATTAGCATTCAATAAGAGTAGTACGTCTAGCAATTTCAATTATTACTCCAGTTCAAATGTCACAGTGGACACCGCGTACGAGCAAAACTTTAACAAAACTCTCATAAAAAACTCTCGCATTGTTGGTGAATTGCGGAACGGCCCGTTTACTCAGGAAGCAAAAGCTCAGAACGATGCATATATAGCCCGGCTCGGTATGGGGCTTCAATACGCCGCAGATCCTGCTCTTGCACATAGTCTCTACTTTTTTAAAGCAATAGAGACAAACAAGCTGGACTTATTTTGGCGATTAATCATCTCCGATGAAAGCGTTATCAATTATCAGGCGCCCAACGTTTATAACAAAATGATGACGCCTCACGCATATGCGGGTTTTAAAAATCGTGACAAAATGGTCGCAATCCTGGAACACTTAGGTGCCGACGAATAGATATTATTGACTGAATCATACAATCTCGAATAGACAAGAGAGGTCAGATGACATGAAAGCCTTTTG
>DGXZ01000005.1:26732-27315 GCA_002396485.1 Spartobacteria bacterium UBA5019 | reverse complement strand
TTAAACCGGACTCAGCCACCCTTCCGTGTATCAACAAGCAAATCGATGGGCTCGTGAAAACAATTCTTTCCTACGCTCTCACCGGACATGCCGCAAGGAAAATACATCCACTCTCAAAACTTGTGAAAATCAAAAGCTCATAGCAGAGTTCCTTGCGCATATGAACAACGACTCCAAGAGCGCCAAGATCAGTGGAATTCCACCTCGCCGGATTGCTCCTCGGGCTTCATCGGAGCAGGTGGCTGACTCGAAGGACTCTGATGACCTTGCAAAATATCTTGGCAACATCTTGCTTCAAAACTTGGATGCTAAAAAATCGGAAAAAATAATTGAAACTTCAGTAGATCAGAAAGTTCCAAAGAAATTTTATCATGGCTATGCCTCACAAAAGAGGTTCATACCAGCCTCCCCCAATCCGGAGTCCCGCTCTTCAATCGTTGCTGAAAATGAATCGGCTGATTTCGATAGTTCGGCTTTGGATCGCTCCACTCCATCCCGCCATTCGCAAGGGCGCGGTCGCTGGCTATCAAAAAACCAGGCTCCCGCAAGCTGGGTTCTGATAGTCGGAATTGTGAGTGCGGCG
>DGXZ01000005.1:0-26543 GCA_002396485.1 Spartobacteria bacterium UBA5019 | reverse complement strand
ATTTTCTCGGAGCTCGGGCTGCACATGAAAAGGCTGAGCTCGGTCTTGAAAAAACAAGCATGAATCTCACGCCGGAGATCGAACAGGCGATTGATGGAGTTCTGCTTGACCTTCAAGAAGGCCGAGCCAAGGAGGCTTTGGAAAAAATAAAACTCCTCCAAGGCAGGGCCCCGCGTGTTGCCTCGCTTTCCAGCATAGCTGCAAATGCTGCATTGCTCTCCAAGAATTTAGACGTCGCCGAAGAATATAGTCTTGAATCCCTCAAGGAGCGTCAGTCCGCTTCTGATGCCCTTGTGATCCAGGCTGTGATCGAGGCAGTACGACTCAGCGATAAGAATTACACCAAAATCGGTGATATGAGGGTGCGTATCGAAACTCTACTGCGCGAATCAATGGCAGCCGATCCGACGAATGCGCGACCGTATTTGGAGTTGGCTGCTGTGAATCGTTTTTCGAATCGCTTCGAAGAGGCTCTGGCTCTTCTGAAATCAGCCCAACTCCGCCAAAGCGTCGATATGGATACCAGCGTTACGGAAACTGCAATTGCGCTTTTGCAGCTTCAGATGTTGACTGATGAGGATTTACCCAAGTTATCCGAAAATCCCGGTGGTGATTTGCAATCGCTTCTTTGCGAGGCCTACACGGCTATGAGATTGAGTGACAACACAGTGGCTGTTTCTCGCCTTTCTCAAGCACGCGAAAGGGTCTCGGCAAAAGTTTTTACTAAACTTCTCAAAGATCCTGCATTTTCTCCTTATGCAAAAAATAAGGCTTTTGATGATTTTTTCGACAGCCATTCCCATAGAGGAAAAACCGCAATGCAAAAGGAGTGATGAACGGGATATTTGAAACCTGCCGATTGGCAGGCTTCTAAAAAACAGATCACCCCCTGCCCATCGGCTTCGAAATTCAGCGGTTCCCGGCAGCTCTACAATCTGATTCTCTGTCATCTTGTGTTTAGGTTGGCGAAGGAAACGGGCGTTGATCAATTCTGCCGCGCATTCGCGGAGTGGAGTGATGCAAAGGGCTCAATAATGTGTGAGATGCCCTCGCGCTCAACAGCGGGCCTCTATAGGGCATTCGAAGGTCACAGAGTCGCTATGGGCTCTCGCATGCGGGCAAGAATCGTAAAGCTGTTCTGGGCGGTAATCCCGTGGGGCAGGAGGTTGGAGTTTCCGAGCGCTGGCAAGAGCAGAGTAGGACTATTTTCCCAGTTTCGCCTGAATTCTCGCATGGGCAGCACTACGCTAACACCACCGGACCGAAAGGAGATACATAGAGGAATTCTTAAACCGCTTCTTCAAATCGAGACCATCCAAGTCCGTCACTCGTTTTTTGATTCTTGTGGGACGTTAATGAATTCGTTCTGGGCCTTTACCCACTCCAGAGCTTCCTCAGGCGTAGTCACTGTGCCTTCGAGTTGCATGGCCTCGACTGCATCGAGGATTTTTTTGAAGAGTGGGCTGGGCTTGTATCCGTTGGCAATAAGGTCTCGGCCAGTTATGAGAGGCGGGGGGATGAGCGGTGCGTTGGAAAACTCGACCTGCTTGGTGCGGAGGAAATCATGGTTGTCGAGCAAGCCGTGGGATCCCAAGCAATCCACGCGGTGAAGTTCCATCTCATCCTCGATGGTGGGACGAGCCAGGAAGCGCTTGAGAGTGGCTACGCGCATGTTTTTCACATCCTTGAATGACATGTGGTTTTTGACACCAAGCACCGTTGCTTCTGTATCGGCGTTGGAAAAACGGAGACGCTCAAAAATCGCCGTGGTGATCTCTGCGCTCACGCTCTCGTGCCCGTTGAAGCGAATGCGCCCAGTCTCATCCCGCCGGAATGTGGCGGGTTTGCCTGTATCGTGAAGAAGAACGGAAAACACCAGAGGAACGGAAACCTCAGGCGGCAATAGCGACAACATGAGGCGGGTATGGACGAAGACATCCCCCTCGGGGTGGAAGTCGGGCGGTTGCTCGCAGCCTTTCATGTGCGTCACCTCGGGCAGCAAGATTTCCAGTAGGCTGCTTGCATCGAGTAAATCAAAGCCTCTGACGCGCGAGGGGTGTGTAAAAATTTTAACCAACTCTTCCCTCAGGCGCTCGGCGCTCACGACGGTGATTTGCGACGCCATGCGGCGAACGGCCTTCCATGTTTCTTCTTCGATTTGAAAGTTGAGTGATGCTCCAAAGCGAACGCACCGGATCAGACGCAACTTGTCCTCGGAAAAACGCTCTTCGGGACTCCCGATGCTGCGCAGAATCCCAGCCTTCAGGTCCGACTCTCCACCGACATAGTCGATGATGCGCTTCTCTATCGGATCGTAGAAAAGCCCGTTGACTGTGAAGTCGCGGCGCATGGCATCGCCCTCCGCCGTTGTGAAGGAAATCGACTCCGGGTGGCGTCCGTCCTTGTAGGCTCCATCCGAGCGGAAGGTGGCTACTTGAAATTCGAAATCATCCTCCAGAACAACGATGACTCCAAACTGCGCACCCACTGCCACTGTGCGAGGGAAGAGTTGTTGAAGCTCCCCGGGTTTCGCGCTGGTGGCGATGTCGATGTCGTGCGCCTCTTTGCCCAGAAGCATGTCGCGCACACATCCCCCGGCGAAGAATGCCTCGTGCCCGGCCTCTCTGAGGCGCTCGACCAGGCGCGTAGCGGTGGCTTCCATGGAGGGCTACTTCAGAGCCGCCCAGACACGGTGAACATCGTCGTTGTCCTCTAGGGCTTGCAAAAATTCACCCACTTCGGTGCGTTGCTCTTCGGTGAGCGTGGGGAATTGCTTGGCAATGTAGCCAAGTTCACTGGTGACCACCGACCATCCGTGCTGGGACAGCCATTTTGAGACAGCTCCAGTGGCTGTGCGCTCGGTCAAAAACTTGACGCCTTTGGTGCCAGCGGGAATGTCGTCATTCTCGCCTTCCTCCAGCGCGATAAAATCATTCGCACCGGCTTCGATGGCCGCTTCCTCTGGGTCGATCGATAAATCGGCATGGTGGGCTTCCACGATACCGACATTGTCGAAGAGGAACTTGTTGCTGCCAGCCGTGCCGAGTTGTCCTTTTTTAAAAAGCACGCGCATTTCGGGAGCCGTGCGGTTCACATTATCAGTGAGAGCCTCCACGATTACGGGCACCTTGTGCGGGGCATAGCCCTCGAAGACGAGATGCTCCAACGTAAGCTTTTCATCTCCGATTCCAGCCCCTTTCTTGATGGCGCGTTCTATGGCATCGCGCGTCACAGAGGCCTTGCGGGCCTTTTCGACGGCGGCATACAGGCGGGCATTGCCCTCGAGGTCAGGGCCGCCCAGCTTTGCGGCAACCATCATTTCCTTAACCAGTTTGCCAACAACCTGGCCTTTTTTCAGATTTGCGACTTCTCGCTTGGCGTGGAGCCATTGTCTTCCCATAGACGTAAGAAGCTAAATCCTCGGTGCGAGGTGCGGCAACTCCGATTTCGATCAAATTGTCGTCTTGGCTTCGCCATTTCAGACCGACTATCCTAGTGCCCATGGTCACCAAATTTCTCCACACCCGCTACCGTGTCACCGATCTTGAAAAAACACTCCATTTCTACCGCGAGGTTCTCGGACTCGAAGAGGTCAGTCGCAAGAAAAGTGACCGCGGGTCGGAGTTGGTTTTTTTGAAAGCGCCCGGCAGCGAGGCGCTCATCGAAATCTGCAAATACGACGCAAGTGGTCCTGTCGTGGTTGGTCCGGATCTCACTCATCTGGCATTTGAGGTGGAGGATATGGAAGCCTTTGCCAAACATGCGGCCGCTTTGGGATATCCGCTCAGCGATGGACCTCACAAGACATCGAGCGGGTCGGTGCTTGCGTTTGTCGATGCACCGGATGGTTACGAAGTCGAGTTGATCCAGCCTGCGCCTTGAGGCGGGGTGGCTTGCCGACTTCAGTCGGTCTCGATCATCTCAAGGAAGCTGATTTTTCCGGCATCGAGCTTCAGTAGCGGCACGAACTGGGTGCGTGCGAGTTCGGGATCGGTGGTGATGTCTCCGGTCAGGCCAGGGAATGCTTGCGTGGAGGCCAAGGCCTCGCGGAGTTTTTCAGGTGCCGTGGAATTGGCCCTGCGAATGGCATCCGCCAACACCACTAGGGCATCGTAGCCCATCGCAGCAGAAGCAGAGGGAAGGTTGCCGTTTTTGCGCTCGTAGCCTTCAAGAAACAGCTGGACTGCATCCGAGGGGCCATCCGGGTTGAATCGTCCCGGGAAATACGTGTTGTTTCCAGAGTCACCGACCATGGGAGGGAACTCCAGCGAGTCCCAATTCGCAGTTCCGAGAAATGGCATGGCGAGCCCGAGTTCGCGGGCTTTACGCAGGATCGGAGCGGCCTGATCTGCCGGGAGCGGCAGGTAAACAACGTCGGGATTCTTCTTTTTTACAGTCTGCAGATGCTTGGTGAAGTCCACCGTGCCTGTGGCAAATTCCTCGCCTGTGATACGGGTGTCGGGCTTGCGCTTGAATTGCTTTCCGAAATCCAGAGCCAGAGTTTTTGAGAATTCATCGGCAGGGTCGTAGATAACGAGCGCCCGCTGGGCCCCAAGCGTCGCAGCGAACTTTGCCATAACCCGAGCGGAGTGGAAATCCGTCTGGCAGATGCGAAAAATCCAGGGCTCGTGTGATGGGATGCCCGGCATGGTGGAGCCGAGTGCCAGCAGTGGGATTCTCATTTCATCCGCAGCCATCGCCGCTTCTGCGCTGCCTGCTGAGAGGCCTCCGATCAGTGCAACGGCTTTGTCCTCGCTCACGAGATCGCGGGCGGCTTTTTCGGCGCGTGCAGTCTCTGCGCGTGTGTCGCGCACGACGAGGCGGAGCAAATGGCCGATGACGCCGCCACCGGCATTGACCTCCTTGACGGCCATGGTGAGGCCGTTCAGCACTTCGTTTGCGCTTCCCTGTCCAAGGCCCTTCAATGGAAGAAACACACCGACATTAATGACCGGGTACGGAGTGGGCGTCGCGACAGGCGTTGGCTCCGGGATGGGATCAGGTTGAGGTGCGGAGGGTTTTTTGCAACCGACAAACAAAAGCAGCATTGCACCCAGCAGGGCTATGGAGAAACGGCTCATTCTCCCTTATATAAAAACAACCTGGCTCGAAGCGCAACCCTGCCATTCACGGACATCACGAATCTTGTCGCCGCGAACAAGTGGAGTTAGTTTCCGCTCAAATGAGGATTATCGTTACCGGGTTGATCGGGCAGTATGCGTTCGGAGGGGTCACATGGGATTACATTCAGTATGCACTCGGCTTCCGAGCCTTGGGGCATGATGTCTGGTATCTTGAAGACACCGGAGCCTGGGCCTACGACCCTGTGAAGATGGAACCGAGCGCGGATTGTTCCCACAACACCGCCTATCTGGCTCGGGTCATGGAGCAGTTTGGCATGGGCGACCGCTGGATTTACCGGAATGTCGCGGATGAGAAATACCACGGCGTCGCCAGTTCCGCCGAAGCGGAAAAAATCATTTCCTCGGCGGATGTCCTCGCCAACGTTTCCGGTGCCTGCTGGCTGCGCGATGAAACCAAGCGCATTCCGGTGAAACTTTTTTTGGATGGCGATCCCATGTTCACCCAAATCGGCTTGGCAGCTGATCCCGCCTCCGAATACGCCAAACGTGTTGCCGCACACGAGCGGCACTATTCTTTTGGTCTGAATATTGGCAAGCCGGGCTGCGAAGTGCCGACTGCTGGTTTCCAATGGCGTCCTACTGTGCAGCCGATCGCGCTCGAGTATTGGAGGGATTTTGATTCTTCGAAAAACGACGCCCACATCGCCAGCGGAGCCTGGACCACTGTGATGAACTGGGCCAGTTATGCTCCCAAGGATTACAAGGGCCAAAAATACGGGCAGAAGGATATCGAGTTTGAGCGCTTCCTTGAACTGCCCGGCATGACGAAGGAAAAATTCGTCCTCGCCATGGGGCAAGGCGTGGGAAGCAAGCGTCCGACCGAAATGCTGGAATCCAAAGGCTGGCACATCATCGAGCCGGATACCCACCTGCCCGACTACACCACCTACCGGGATTTCCTATCCCACTCGAAGGGGGAATGGAGCATCGCCAAGAACGGCTATGTGCGCTCGCGCAGCGGGTGGTTCAGTTGTCGTAGCGCCTGCTACCTGGCCGCTGGCAAGCCCGTCGTGGTTCAAGACACAGGCTGGAGCGACCACCTGCCCTCGGGTGAGGGCGTCATGGCTTTCAATACGCCCCAGGAGGCCGCCAACGCCCTTGATGAAATTTCTGGAAATTATTCGCATCATTCCGAAGCCGCCCGCGCGTATGCAGAAAAACATTTTGATGCCGCGAAAGTTTGCGATGAACTCCTCGAATGAAAAAAAATCTCTCCAAGAGCGCCCTCATCATCGTGGGCCATGGCTCCACAGTGAACCCCGACTCGAGCGCTCCATCGCTCGTACACGCCCGCAGCATTCGTGAACGCGGCATCTTCGCGGAAGTGGCGGTGTGTTTTTGGAAAGAGGAGCCTACCTTCCGTGAGGTCCTGCGCATGGTGGACAGCGACGAAGTCTATGTCGTCCCGAATTTCATCAGCGAAGGCTATTTCACCCAAACGGTCATTCCCCGCGAACTCGAACTCTCGGGAAAAACCACGCGCATCGGCAATCGGGTGATCCATTATTGCGAGCCAGCCGGCAACCACGAGGCCATGACCGGTCTCCTCATCAAGCAGGCTCGCATGGTCGCGCCGGGTGTTTCGCCCAAGGAAACAAGCCTCTTCATTGTCGGACATGGAACCGGTCTCAACGAAAACTCCGCCGTCGCCGCCAAGCTGCAGGTGCAAAAAATTTCAGAGACCGGCGAGTATGCCGAAGTCCTCTCGGCCTACATGGAGGAGGCACCTCTCATTTCGGAATGGGACAAGCTCGCGGCCCAACCGAATGTCATCGTCGTGCCGTTTTTCATCTCCGACGGACTTCACAGCTATCAGGACATCCCGGTTCTTCTGGGCATCGCCGAGGATGTCGGTCCTGCCGCCAGCCAGAGCCAAGTTTTTCGAAACAACCCGTATCATCTGCGTGGTCGACAGCTCTTTTACAGCGGCGCCATCGGCACGGATCCGGGTTTTGCGGATGTCATACTCGACCAGGTTGACGCCTTTTCCGAGTAACGGAATTTTCGACGCAAATTTTAGTCGCGTGTTGCAAAGATTGTGCCATTTTGTGCCGGCTTCTCAACCACTATGATAACACAATTCGCCGTCTATTTTGTCTTCGGAATCGTCTTGCTCGCCTCTCTTGTCATGGCGTTCATCCTGCTGAATTTCTTCGGCACCTGGCTGCGTGCCAAACTGGCCGATGCACCAGTCTCCTTTACCAAACTCATCGGAATGCGCCTCCGGCGCGTGCCCATGGGGCTGATCGTTGACAGCCGCATCACTGCGGTAAAAGCCGGGATCACTATCGACACCGACCCGCTTGAAGCCCACTACCTCGCCGGTGGGAATGTTTCCCACGTCGTCCTCGCCCTTATCGCAGCCGACAAGGCTGCGCTGCAGCTCGATTTCAACCGCGCTTGTGCCATCGACCTCGCCATCAAGGGCACCAGCAAAACCGTACTGGAAGCCGTCCGCACCAGCATCAATCCAAAAGTCATCGACTGCCCGAATCCCGCCACCGGCAAGGTCACCATCGACGCCGTGGCCCGCGACGGCATCGGAGTCAAAGTGCGCGCCCGCGTGACAGTTCGTTCCAACCTGAATCGCTTCGTGGGCGGTGCCACGGAGGATACCATCATTGCCCGCGTCGGGGAGGGGATCATTACCTCCATCGGTTCCGCAGTTTCTTACAAGGATGTCTTGGAAAACCCCGACCGCATCTCGAAGACCGTCCTCGCCAAGGGGCTCGACACCGGAACCGCCTTCGAAATCCTTTCTGTGGATATTGCGGATGTGGATATCGGCGACAACATCGGAGCCAAGCTCCAGGCCGAGCAGGCGGAGGCCGACAAGGTCGTCGCGCAGGCCAAGGCGGAAATGCGCCGCGCCGCCGCTGTCGCCACCGAGCAGGAAATGAAGGCCCGCACCCAGGAAATGCAAGCCAAGGTCGTCGAGGCCGAAGCCCAGGTCCCGGAGGCCATCTCTGCTGCCTTTCGAAACGGAAACCTTGGAGTCATGGACTACATGCGCTTGAAAAACATCCAGTCCGACACCGCCATGCGCGACTCCATAGCCACGCCGGCAGCATCCACCCCGGCCTGATTCCGCGATGGAACAACTCGTCCTGCTCCTCATTATTGGAGCGATCAGTCTGATCAACTGGCTCATTGAGCAATCCGGCAAGCGTCGTGAGCAGCGTCGTTTTGAGAGCGAGCGCGCCCGTCGGGAGGCGGAGCCAAGCCCCTATCAGGAACCCGCTCTGTCGCCCGCGTCCCTTCCCGAGGTCCACGAATCTGCACCTCAGCAAGAAATGCGCAGATTCCTCGAGGCATTTGGAATCCCCATGCCTGATGAAGTCGCCCCTCAAGAAGTCGCGCCGCAAATTCCAACGCCCGCTCTCGAGAAAGCACCCGCACCCGCGCCGCGCACCATCGCTCGCAAGCTCAAGCCAAATCCTTCCAAGCCCCAACAAATCCCGCTCGAAATCAAATCCCCCGCAGCCCTCCGCCAAGCCATCGTCTGGCGCGAAATCCTCGGCCCCCCGCGATCCCTGCAGCCATATTGATTGTCGATCCGCCTCGGAGGGGCAGTGTCCCGTAAGCGCTAAGATAAAGTATTTTTGATTATACGGCATTGCATGCGCCTTTTTCTTGAGGGTTCCCGAATGTTGCTGGAGATGTGGCCCCAATTTTCTACACACCCACTCAAACTCAGCACCGGATTCAGCGCGTTCTTGATCAGGTGGAAAAGCAATGACTCCTCCGCCAGAGACACCGGCTACGCTCCCTTGGTTGCTTGGAGCGGATAGCCCCACAAGGGAAAAAAAGACTCTCCCTTGACCAGGAGAGCTTCCAGCAGCAAGGCCACCAGAAGTTTTCCTTCAAGCTACGATCGTATCGATTGCTTTTCGCGCTTGGGCAAATAACCAAAGCCCAGAATGGATTTCAAACGCTTGAACACAAGCTCCACCTGCCAGCCTCCACGCCAGATCTCGAGCACATTGGCAGCCGAAGCCTCATCCGCTTTCAATGTCGTGAAAACGAAAATGTATCCAGCCGCCTCGAGCGTCTCGATCCTCGACTCGTTTTGATTTTTTGTGCCTTGCGCCGCACGACTTTCAGGGCGTTCTCAGTGGCTTGGGAACTTTTTTTCAAAGCGCACACCCGCCCCGTGATTTTTCGTTTCTGAAATGTAAACTCCACCGGCCAATCACCGGCCTGCAAATCTCCGAGCGTGCCCAGCTGGGCCAGCAATTCGAATGACGCTCCGCCCGGGTGAAAAAACGGCAGGTTGTTGAATGCAAACCTTGCGATCACATCGGCGCCTGCGGCCACCGTATGAGCGATGCCAGGCTTTTTGCCATAGGTCCTGTCGCCGATCCACAACTCTCCGGGCTGGATTTCAAAGCGTCCGAAACCTCCTCCGGAATTGGCCACCTCACTTCACCAGTGCCTGCTCGCATTTCAAATCCGACAATCCTATGGCGTAGTGAAGCATCCACCCCGATCCCGTCGGGCCTTATTCCTGAATCCGCGTTCCATCAGCCAAAAGAATCTTGCGACCGAATCCAAAGACCTCCGCAGGCTTTCGGGCAATCCATATTTCAAGCATTCGGTTGTTCATCCAGTTGAACCATTTTTCCGACTGCCGCAACCGATCCATGATCGCCACATCGCTGAGATCCAGAATATCGCCTTCCTTCAACCTCACCGCTGTTTCCCTTAACGAACACCCCTCGGCCAAATGCAGAAGCAAAGGACGCAAAAGCACCGAAGCATCCGGAATCTTGCGGCAGCGTCTCAACGCCCCGCAAGAGCGGGCCTGCTTTTTCCACCCGCGCGGAAGGAAGCTCAGAAGGTAGTCGAAATCGCGTTCAATGTTGACCGGAAGTTGCTCGGAGACAGATTCTGCATCCATGCAGGCATGGTTCAAATATTTACAGAGACGAAATAATTATCTTAGCGCTTATGGGACGATGGCCATCCAACCAGTCGGCGCCCAGCCAGCCTCGAATTTTTACTCAGAGAGAGTTCGCGGCGAAGTTTGAGATCGTGAGGTCTTCGACGAGGGCGAGTTGGTCGAGTCCGGCCGCGATGTCAAAATACTCGACGAGTTCAGCTGGGACTTGGGGTTGGGGGGATTGAAGGAGCGAGAGGCTGAAGCCGAGGAGCAGGATCCCGAACGCCGAGACGTTGATCCAACGCAGGATGAACGGGGGGATCGCTGGCGCTTGGGTGAGATGTCGAATGGATCTCAGGACATTTCTTGCGAAGAACGGCGTGGGTGAAGCTGTGCGGGCTCGGCCCAACAGATTCCACAGTTCGTCGTTCTCCGGAAGATCATTTTTCATATTACACCAAACCCTGCTTGATGCCCAAAGTTGCGCGAAATTTTAGGTTTCGTGCGCGTCGAGGAAGCCCTCGAGTTGACGGATACGGGTCGGGTGGCGCATTTTCCGAAGGGCCTTGGCTTCGATCTGACGAATGCGTTCGCGGGTGACCTTGAACTGGCGTCCGACTTCTTCGAGTGTGCGGCTGTAGCCATCGACGAGGCCGAAGCGTTGCTCGAGAACTTGGCGTTCGCGCTCGGTGAGTGATTCCAGGACATCTTTGATTTTGTCCTTGAGCAGGACGATTGCTGCCATGTCGGCAGGGTTCTCCGCGCCTTTGTCTTCAATGAAGTCACCAAAGCTTGTGTCATCGCTGTCGCCGACGGGGGCTTGAAGCGAGATGGGCTGCTGCGCCATCTTTAAAACGGCACGCACACGCTCGACTGGAAGCTGGATTTCGTCCGAGATTTCCTCCGGCGAAGGTTCGCGGCCATACTCTTGAACGAGCTGCTTCTGCACGCGAATGAGCTTGTTAATTGTTTCGATCATGTGCACCGGGATACGGATGGTGCGGGCTTGGTCCGCGATGGAGCGGGTAATAGCCTGACGAATCCACCAAGTCGCGTAGGTGGAAAATTTGTAGCCGCGGCGGTATTCGAATTTCTCGACCGCCTTCATGAGCCCCATATTGCCCTCTTGGATCAGGTCGAGGAATGAGAGGCCACGGTTGGTGTACTTTTTAGCGATAGAAATGACCAAGCGGAGGTTGGCCTCAACCATTTCGGTTTTTGCCTTGAGGGCGCGTCGGTGCCAAATTTTGAGATTCTCGTGATGCGCTTTGAGTTCCTCGGGAGTGAGCCAGAAACGGGCTTGCATATCCTTGAGCTCGGCCGTGTGCTGACGGCGGAGTTTGGGATTCGCATCCTTCGCGTGCTTGGCAAGTTCCTTTTGCACATTGGTCACAGCGCGATGGTTCTCTTCAACGAGCACAACAAAATCCTCAACGACTTTCTGCTTGAAGAAGAACTTGGGATAAAATTGCTGTAGGGACTTGAGAGCGCGATCGAACTTCTTTCGTTTCTCCAAGTTGGAGCCGGACTGCGATGTTTCTGCGTAAAGTTTTGAAGCCGAGTCTGTCGCGCGCTTCACTTGTTGGCAAAGGCGGGGGAGCGCTTTCATGTAGCGTTCGCGGCTCTCGATTTTTTTGTCGAGAATCACGCGATCGAAGCGTTCGCGCTGATCGATAAGCTTTTGAGCGAGATCAACATGGGCTCTTGCCACGAAGCCGAAACCGTAGAGAAGTTCCTGGACTTTCAATTCCGCGTCTTCGATGCGTTTGGAAATTTCCACTTCCTGCTCGCGTGTCAGCAACGGGACCTGTCCCATTTGCTTCAGATACATCCTGACCGGATCGTCGAGAATATCGAGTTTGGAATCGGCTTTTTCTTCTTTTTCCTCTTTTTCTTCCTTGTCTTCCTCTTCGTCATCTTTGCGGACTTCTTTGACGCGATCGACGTCGGAGGCCTCGATGATTTCAATCTCAACGCCACGGAGTTGGCTGATGATGGCATCCAAGTGCTCAGGGTTGCTGACGCCCTCGGGAAGATGCTCGTCGAGATCTTCGTAGGTCAGGTAGCCCTGCTCTTTGGCCAGGCGAATGAGGTCGCGAACCTTTTCTTGAATCATCTTGGGGATGCTCAAGGGCAATGGCTCAACGGTTAAATCGGGTTTGGAGACTTCGGAAGTTCCCTTCTTCTTGGATTTATTTTTAACCTCGGGCGCTGCCTCTTTAACTTCTGGTTTTTCAGGAACAGGGGAGGCTTTGACAGGCTTCGCAGGAGTCGTTAGCTGGGGCTTTTTGCTGCTTGGCTTGGCCGATGGTTTTGCGACCGGCTTGGCGCTCTTAGCAGGTGCGCTCTTGGCGGGGGCCTTAGCCGGAGCAACCGGGCGGGATGGTTTCTTTGGTAAAGATTTTACGGGCTTGGCCGGGGCCTTCTTTGAAGGTTTCGGCACTGGTTTTGCCTTGGGTGTGGCTTTTTTGGGCGCCGGTTTTTTTGCAGATGCTTTGGCCTGAGGCTTGGGGGCGGGCTTGGGGGATAGGGTTGCCTTTTTAGCTGGAACCTTGGGCTTTGATGCCGCGACAGGCTTTTTGGCTGCGGGCTTTGCCGACTTCGTCGGCAGAGGTTTGCCGGACTTGGGGTTGGATTTTACATTCGGCTTGGAAGGCTTCGAGAGCTTCTTAGCCGCACTGGGTTTAGCCGCCGGACGGGACGGGCTTTTTGAAGAGGTGGTTTTTGTTTTCAATCTGCTTTCCGTTAGGCCTGGAGAAAAGGCCGTCGAACATCTGCCACACGGATCGTGAGGTCAAGGATTTGTTTTTGGATTTTTTGTCTTTGCGCCGCTGGAATCGCCGGATCGGCAATCCGGCTCTTCAATCCATCGATTTCACGGCTGAGTTGCTGCACATGGAGTCCTTGCAGCAATTGTCTAGCGCGTTTAAGCGGCTCGGGAGTCAATCGGTGGATATCCATCGCCGATATCAGGCGTTCCTCGGGCTGCGTCAGTTGAGCGAGCAGGGTGGGGGGAGGAGGCGACTCGTCTTCGTAGTCCGCTTGGGCCAGTTTATTCACCAAAACGCCTCCTGGTTCGAATGTATCAAGTGGGTTTTGGATTCGAAGCCATTCCCGCACCTCGTTGCTGGTCAGTGCAAGACGACACAGCATTTCCATGCCGGCGGAGAGAATGATTTTTTCCTCGGCCTGTTGTGTCGGAGTCTCGGCCTCCTCTTGATCGATGGCGGGCGCTTTCATGGCGACGCGAATGGCGGGTTGGGGAAGTCCGAGGCGCGAGGCGATGCGTCCCAGCAGGGTCTCCCTCAGAACGGCGTCCTGCACGAGTGCCAGCGGCGGGGCGATTCGGCTGACGAGGCGGGATTTGCCGGCGCTGTCATTGAGTTCGCCTGACGCGAACGCCTCGTTGAGGCTGTGCTCGAAAAAGTCCGTCGCATTGTTCACGACTTCCAAAAATGCCTCTGGACCCGCGCGGCGGATGAGGGAGTCGGGATCCTCGCCTTGCGGGAGGGTCACTATTTTTACAAGCAAACCTTGGGAGAGCAGTGCGGGCAGGGAGCGTGTGGCAGCTTTTTTCCCTGCGGCATCCGAGTCGAAGCAGAGCAGGACGGTTTCGACATAGCGTTTCAAAAGACGGGCCTGGTCGCCAGTGAAGGCGGTGCCTTGCGGAGCAATGACATTCCGGATGCCTGCTTCGAAGGCTGAGATCAAATCGATCTGTCCTTCACAAACGATGGCCGCATTTTTCTCGATGAGGTCGCGTTTTGTTTTATCGAGCCCGTAGAGGACGCGGCCCTTGGTGAAAAGCGGTGTCTCGGGGGAGTTGACATATTTTGCCGCCTTTGCGTCGGCCTCAAGAATGCGTCCGCTGAAGGCGATGACCTCACCGTAATCATTGCGGATCGGAAACATAACCCGGTTGCGGAATCTACTATAGATCGCGTTGTTGGAATTCGAGCCTTCGTCTTTGGAGGAGGCGAGGCCGCTTTGGATGATTTCCTCCGAGGAAAATCGGCGTCCGCGCAGGTGCGTGAGGAGCGCGTCCCATGAGGCTGGCGCAAAGCCGAGTTGCCAGGATTTTGCGATGTTTGAATTCAGGGATCTCGACTTGAGATAGTCTCTGGCCAGGGAGGCGTCCGGGGATTTCAGGAGTTGATCGTGGAACCATGCTGATGCCTCGGCGTGGAGGGCTAAAAGACGCTGGCGCAGGCTGTGTTTCTGGTGGTCTTCCGATGTCGCTGCCTCTTCGATGATGGGAATGCCTGCGCGCTGGGCAAGGCGCCGAACGGCCGACGGGAAGTCCAGGTGTTCATATTCCATAACGAAGCGGAGAACGCCTCCCCCCGCTCCGCATCCGAAGCAGTGGTAGTTCTGCCGGGCGGGGTTCACATGGAAGGACGGGGACTTCTCGCGATGGAAGGGACAAAGCGCGCGAAAACTCGTTCCCGCGCGCTTGAGCGGAAAATACGAACCGATCAAATCAACGATGTCATTGGCATCGCTGACGCGCTGGATTGTTTCCTCGGAGATGAGACCCACAGCCTGAAAATACCTTGCGGTGAGTTTGGGTGCGAGGGAGATTTCCGATGATATGAAGAGCCTTCTTTTGATTTTTGTGTGCCTTGCCTCTCTGCTGCCTCTGCAGGCGGCTGAAAAAAACATTTCCACTGGGGCTGTCGTTGTCCTGCCTGTGAAGGGAGCGGTGAGCGAAGCGCAATTTTTCTTCCTCCGCCGAGCTTTGAAAAATGCGGAGTCGGTGGCGGCATCCGCTGTCGTTTTGGATATGGACACGCCCGGCGGGGATCTGAAGGCGACTGAGAAGATCGTGCAGATGTTCTCCAAGAGTCCGATTCCCGCCTACACTTATGTGAATGCCAATGCAGGCTCGGCGGGCGCGTTGATCGCCCTTGGCACGAAAAAGGTTTTCATGGCTCCGGTGAGCGCCATCGGAGCCGCCGCGCCAGTGGCGGGCAGTGGTCAGGAAATCCCCGAAACGATGAATGCCAAGATCGTTTCCTACTACTCGGGATACTTTCGCAGTGTGGCCCAGAAAAACGGATACCACCCCGAGTTGGTGGATGGATTTATGAACCTCGATAAAGAGGTGAAGATCGGTGGTGAAGTCATCAATCCCAAGGGTGCGTTGCTCACATTGAGCGCGCAAGAAGCCGTTCGGGACATCGGAGGAAAGCCTCTGCTGGCCTCCGGTATCGAGCCGGATGTCGCCGCGCTTGTCACGACTTGCGGGCTTTCTCCAGAGCGGATCGTGCGCTTGGATCCATCAGGCTTTGAGAACATCGCCCAATGGATCACCATGCTTGCCCCCCTCTTTCTTCTCGGGGGAGTGATGGGAGCCTATCTCGAATTCAAGGCCCCGGGTTTCGGAGTGGCGGGTGTCCTCTCGGCGGTTTGTTTTTTGCTATTTTTCGGTGGGCATTACATCGCGGGCCTTACGGGATTGGAAATGGTCGCCCTTTTTGTGATGGGTGTGCTCTGTATTTTGATTGAAGTCATTTTTTTTCCGGGAGTTTTCTTTTTAGCCCTCGGTGGCGCTCTGATGGTGCTCGCGGCGCTGTTTTTTTCGATGGTGGACTTATACCCGGCCCAGCCGATCAATTTTTCATTCGAGAGACTTCAAGTCCCGATGTGGAACCTCATCATCACCTTTGTTGCCAGCGCGGTTGGGGTTGCGCTTTTGGCGAGATTTCTCCCGAGCATTCCAATCTTTCGCGGTCTGTTTTTATCGTCGAGTTCTCCTGCCGGTCCATCCATCGCGCCCGTCGTCACCGAGCTTGGAGCTGCGGCCAAGGTGTCAGCCGGGGAGACCGGCGTGGCGCTCTCCATTCTGCGCCCGTCTGGTCGCGGTGAGATCAGCGGTGGGGTCTTTGATGTGATGACGAATGGTGAATTCCTGGAGGCTGGAACAAAAATCCAAGTCCTCGCGGTGAATGGTCAGAACATCATAGTGGGGCGTCGGGTGGCCTGAGCCACGCCAGGGCGGATTTCGCCGTAAGCGATCCTGTGGCAAAGCATCCCTGTAGCAGGTAGCCTCCTGTGGGCGCCTCCCAGTCGATCATTTCCCCTGCCACAAAAAGTCCGGGAAGTCTTTTGACCATCAGGCTTGAGTCGATCTCACTCCAGCACACCCCGCCTCCGCTGGAGATCGATTCGGCAACAGGTCGGGGGCCTTTCAATGGGAGCACACAGTTCTTTGCTTCGTGGGCGAGCGAGTGGGGATCCTTCCATTCGTTGCGCGCAAGGAGTGCATAGGCCGCCTCGCCAAGCTTCCAACGCTGGCGTGCCTCGGCTGTGAAATTCCGGCGAACAGATTCCATCTTGGCCACAAGTTGTTCGCTCGAATGCGCGGGCTTGAGATCAATAGTTATCCAAGGAGCAGGCATTGCGCGGAGTGTTTTTCCGAGGGCGTAAACGGGTCCTCCCTCGATGCCGTAGCGGGTGATCATGAGTTCGCCCTGAAATTGCTTTTCTCCAGCTCGCACGGTCACATTTTTCAGTGGTTGGCCCTCGGCGAGTGTCAGGAAATCCGGATTCCAGTCATGCTCCCACCCGCAGTTGGCAGCCGCGAGAGGCTGAATGGAAATGCCAAGATTTTCGAGAGCGCCTGTCCACTGTCCGTCGGAGCCGGTTTGCGGCCAGGATGCGCCGCCAAGTGCGAGGATGACGGCATCCGCCTCCGCACTGGCCCCATTCGAAAAAGAGATCCGGATCGTTGAGCCAGGCGTCACGGAAACAAGGCGGTGCCTCATTTCAAGGCGAACGCCCAAGGATTTCAGCCTCGCCACCCAAGAGCGCAGCAGCGTGACGGCTTTGAGGTTTTTCAAATAAACCCTGCCGCTTCCGGCCTCGAAAGTCTCTGCCCCAAGTCTTCTCGCCCACTCGCGGAGATCTGCCGGCGTAAATCCTGCTAAAATCGAACTCCAAACCTCCCCGCTTTGCGTGGATGCCGAGTAGCGGCTGGCGAAGGCCTCCAGCGGTTCCGAGTGGGTGAGGTTCATGCCGCCTTTTCCGGCCACTAGAAATTTTCGCCCGACAGAGGGCTTCGCGTCGAAGAGTGTCACTTCAGCACCTGCTTCTGCGGCGACCTCGGCGGCACGCAAACCTGCCGGGCCGCCGCCTATGATGGCGATGCGCATCACTTGGAAGATCCCGGAGTCAGTGTTTTTCCGGACAAGTTGAAAACCGTCATTTCCTCTGCATCCCGCGCCCAGTCGAGGAATGTGGTTGTAATCAGTGTTTGTGCTCCTTGAGGCAGTGCGGCAAGGAGTCGATTGCGGCGCGCCGTATCGAGTTCCCCGAAGATGTCGTCCAAGAGGAGCAGTGGGGGATGCGAGTGCATCGCCTCGATATGGCGTGCTTGAGCGATCTTAAGCGCAAGCGCAATGGTGCGTTGTTGACCTTCCGAGGCAAACGAGGAGGCCTTGAGAGCGTTGAGTTGAAAATCCAAATCATCCCGGTGAGGTCCGCAAAGAGTTTGCCGCAGACGCTCCTCTTCGGGCCTTGAAGCTGCGAGCGCTTGGGAAAATGGCATCTCGCAGCCAGGCCGGTATGCGATTTTCAGATCATCTGATGACGAGCTGATTTCCAGGCACGCCGAGGCCGCGCGTGGGGACAGCGAGCTTGTGAGATCGGCTCGTGCCGACAGCAGAAAATCTCCCGCTTCCAGAAGCGGTGGGTCAAAAGCCGCGATTTCCCGCCTTGGACGTCCATCCTTCAGGAGAGCATTGCGCGAACGCAGGGCGCGTTCGTAGTCCCGCAGCGCCTTGCGGTATCCTGGCACGGATTGTGTTCCGAGAAAATCCAGATACCTCCGCCTCGCAGAGCCCGAGCCCTTGACCAGATCCAGGTCGGCATTCGAAAACCAAGTGATACGGGCGGTGGAAAGATAGTCTGTCGATTTTTGCTGAAGCTTTGAATCGAGGGAAATCGCGCGTCCCTCGGCCGTGTGACGGTATTGCAGACGTGTGTCGCCAAAATGCCCTTCAATTGAAAAACCATCCGACCCGCTTTTGATGAGTTCGGTCGTTGTCGAGGTGCGGGGGGATTGAAGGCGGAGCAAAACGCATACGGCTTCGAGAATCGAAGTCTTGCCCTGGGCGTTCTGGCCCACGATGCAGGTGCGGTGGGGTGTTGGAAAAAAATCCAGAGTTTCAAAGCAGCGGAAATGGTGGAGCCGGACTTCCCTGATCACGCAAACTTCTCCATGCGGTCGCCCTCGCGCGCCCGTGCGGCTTCGAGCGCCCAGTCCGGAAAATCCGGCGAGAGAGTGGCGGTGAAATGAACACGCTTTCCAGTGAGGGGATGCTTGAATGCCAGCTTCCAGGCATGCAGGTAATGCCGCTCCGCACTGCCCCGGCGGCCATATTGAGGATCGCCTGTCACGGGATGCCCGAGGTGTTTCAAGTGAACACGAATCTGGTGCGTCCTGCCCGTTCGCGGGCGGCATTCGATGAGTGCTTTTCCATTGCTGTTGGCAAGCACTCGATAGTGGGTGAGGGCATCCCTCCCGCGATCGACGACCGCCATTTTCTGGCGGTGCACGGGATGACGGCCGATGGCCGCGTCGATCTTACCGTGGGGCATGCGCGGAACCCCGTCGGCAAGGGCCAGGTAGGATTTTTCCACCTCGCGGGATGCAAACTGTGCCGACAGCGAATTGTGCGCGGCCTCGGTTTTAGCCACCACAATGCAGCCTGATGTCTCCTTGTCCAAACGGTGGACGATCCCAGGACGGCCCTCGCCGCCCACGATTTCCAGCCCGCCGCAATGGTGGAGGAGTCCATTCGCCAGTGTGCCCTCGCGGTTTCCTGCACCGGGATGCACAACCAGACCCGCAGGCTTGTTCAGCACGAGCAGCGTCTCATCCTCAAAAATGATATCGATCGGAATATCCTGTGCAGCCAGAGGCGAGGGGACTGTCTCCTGCGGAATTTCAAAAACAACCTCATCCCCGTCGCGGAGGGGATACGAGGGCTTCGCGGCGACCTTGTTCACGAGCGCATGTCCATCTCGAATGAAGGCCTGGAGCCTGGCACGCGAGAAATCCTGGCACCCGGTTCCGAGGAATTTATCTAAACGCTGACCCGCCTGTTCCGGCGTAACGAGAAAGTGAAGTGGCATGCTTGTGGCCTCAAAAAATGCAAGCGAGGCTTTTCAAAGTCTGGCGGCATGGAACCCTCAACGCAAGGAGATCGGCAAAGGCAGGCTGTGTTTTTAAAGTTGTCGAGGGTCGTTCCTCGCCATCATTTCCCGTAGCATTTGTTCGTATTGGTCCTGCTGAACCGCGTATTGCAATTCCACTTGGGCCCCATTGAACACAAACAAAGCAATGAGCATCAGCATGGGATTCCCAAAAAATCCCAGCACGGCAAATCCGCACGCCAGCACCTGCCCGGTCCTCGCGGCCACCCGAGTCGCCCCGAGATGGCTGAATTTCATCGCCAATAGCGCTCGCAGCACCCGCCCACCATCCATCGGGAAAGCCGGTATCATGTTGAAAATAATCAACCCGCAATTCACCACCAGCAGGTTGTGAAGCATGACGCGCAGAGTGTTGTCCGGCCCAGCCAGAATGCCTCCTGTCAGCATCAGAATTCCTGCCAGCACTGTGGCAATCGCCACATTCACAGCCGGCCCCGCCACAGCAATGACGAGTTCCATCGAGGGTTTGTCGGGAATTTGATCCATCCGCGCCACTCCGCCGATAGGAAGCAGCGTGATATCCGGCGTGCGGATGCCATATCTTCTGCCAGCCATG
Organism: Spartobacteria bacterium UBA5019; assembly: GCA_002396485.1. Classification (GTDB taxonomy): domain Bacteria; phylum Verrucomicrobiota; class Verrucomicrobiia; order Chthoniobacterales; family Terrimicrobiaceae; genus UBA967. Next base: position 6,742 of record DGXZ01000005.1, on the reverse strand, counting down.
GCGTGCCCGAATTCATGCAGAAGAACGCAGAAAAACAGGGCCGCTATAAAGGAAACCTCGCCCACTGCTCCAGGCCATCCCGCATCCCGCCATCCCGCGAATCCAAAAAAGGCCGGTAGGAGTAGGAAAGTGACATGGATTCTGACATCGATGCCTGAGATCCGGGCGATGCGATACGACCATTTCATAAAAATTGATTTTCGGATTCGTGAATTTCCATAAACTCAAATGTCCAGCGCTTTCGGGCGCCATGCTTCACATTCACAATCCACCATTCTGAAAGAAAAGAAAATGTCCCTTTCCACTCCCAAAGTTCTCGTAGCCGATCCTGTGTCTCAAAGCGGTGTCGATGAACTCTCCTCCGGCGGCGCTCTCGAGGTTGTTGTCAAAACCGGTCTGCCCGAGGCTGAGATTATCAAAATCATCCCGGAGTTCTCCGCTCTCGTTGTTCGCAGTCAGACCAAAGTGACCGCCGCTGTTCTGGAAGCAGCCACAAACCTGAAGGTCGTCGGTCGAGCTGGCGTGGGCGTTGACAATGTCGATGTGGATGCCGCAACGCGCCGTGGCGTCATCGTCATGAACACTCCCGGTGGAAATACCATCTCCACCGCCGAGCATGCCTTTTCCCTCCTCGTCAGCATCGCCCGCAACATCCCGCAAGCCGACGCCAGCATGAAGGCCGGTCGCTGGGACCGCAAAAAATACGAGGGCGTCGAGCTCTACAACAAAACCCTCGGCATTCTCGGCATGGGCCGCATCGGCACGGAGCTTGCCCGCCGCGCCATGGCCTTCGGCATGCGCGTTCTCGCCTATGATCCCTATCTTTCCGTCAGCCGCGCCCGCAGCCTCCAGGTCGAGCTTGTCGAGGATATCGACAGCCTCCTTCCGCAAGCCGACTTCATCAGCATGCACATGCCGCTCACGGATGAAACCCGCCACATGCTCGACGCCCGCCGCCTCGCCCTTTGCAAAAAAGGCGTCCGCATCGTGAACTGCGCCCGTGGTGGACTTGTCGCCGAAGACGCCCTGCATGATGCCCTCAAGTCCGGCCATGTCGGAGCCGCCGCACTCGATGTTTTCGAGGTCGAGCCGCCGCCCGCCGATTTCCCGCTGCGCGAACTTCCGAATATCGTCTTCACTCCCCACCTCGGAGCCAGCACCGCCGAGGCGCAGGAAAATGTCGGCATCGAAATCGCACAGGCCATCCGCGCCGCATTGCTCGATGGGGAAATTCGAAACGCCGTCAACATGCCGAGCATCGACGCCAAGACCGCAGCCGTCGTGAAACCTTATCTCACACTCGGTGACAAAATGGGTCGCTTCGTTGCCCAGCTCGCTCCAAAGCGCAACGACCGCGTTGTCATCACCTATGGTGGCAAGGCTGTCGAAATGCCCACGGATGCGATCAGCCGCGCGATCCTCACTGGCTTCCTCAAACACGCCGGCGGCGAGGAAGTGAACAGCGTGAATGTCCGCAGCATGGCTTCCACCATCGGCCTCGATGTGCAAGAGGTTCGTTCCAGCGAGCAGACCGATTTCAACGAATGGCTCCATGTCGCCGTTTTCAGCGGTGACAGCAAAGTCTCGCTCGGTGGCACATTCTTCGGTGCCAAAAACGATCCGCGCATCGTGCGGGTGAACGGCAATTCCGTCGAAGTCACGCCTTCAGGGGTTGTTCTCATGCTCGAAAACCGGGACCGCCCCGGCATCGTCGGCCACATCGGCACGCTCCTCGGGACCGAGAAAATCAACATCGCCAGCATGAGCCTCTCCCGCACCGAGCAGGGTGGACGCGCCCTCACGCTGCTGAACCTCGACAGCATGCCTGGAGCGGATGTCATGACCAAGCTCTCGGCCGACGCCGACATCTACAGCGCCCGGGTCATCGCTCTCTAAGCCCAGAAACGGGCGGGGCCGCCATGGAACAAACCGAGGCCATCCTCATCCGCAAACAGGCTTGGAGCGATACGAGTCTCATCACCACATGGCTCACCAGCGGGCATGGCAAAATCACCGCCATGGCCCGCTCGGCGCGCAAGCCTGGAAGCCAGTTCGCCGGCAGCTTGGATCTTTTTCACAAGGCCGAGATCGGCTACGCCATGCCCAAACGAGGCTCTCTCCACACGCTCCGTGAGGTGAGGTTGTTAGAGGTTTTTGCAGCCACCTCCGCGTCGAATCTTTTTCTCTGCGGCTACTTCGCCGAACTCATCGACCTCGTCACGCAACCCGGCGAACCGTTTCCCGAGATTTACGATCTCTTCTCACGCGCCACCGCCCACCTCAGCCGCTCACCCGCCACCACGCGGGCTCTCGAGTTTTTTGAAAGCGAACTCTGCCGCATGCTCGGCATTCACGATGGCACCGCTTGTGCCAGGGCAGCGATTGAAACCTATTGCGGACGCATCCCTTCTTCGCGTATGGCTGCATGGCAATTGTTGAACCCTCGCACCACACCGTGAAACGAATTCTTCAGCAAACTCTCCTCCTCGCATTCGTTGCCGCATTCTGCCTGCCGCTCACCGCTTGCCTCGGGCCAAATATCAAAGGCTACAAAACCAAGCCCTACTCGATTCGCGGCATTCGCTATCATCCCATGCAACCCCGCGAAGCCATCGGCCACAGCGAGGTCGGTGTCGCTTCGCACTACTCCGAGCATTTCTTCATCTTCCCTGGCAAGACCTCCACCGGAGAGAAGCTCTGGCCATGGACAAAGGTTGCAGCCCACAAAACACTGCCCATCCCCTGTGTCATCCGCGTTACCAACCTGAAAAACGGCCGCACGACTAAAGTCCGCGTCAATGACCGTGGACCCTTCATCCGTGGCCGCATGCTCGATGTCACCAAGCCCGTCGCCGACGACCTTGGCTTCACCAATCAAGGCCTCACGAATGTAAAAATCGAAGTCCTCAGTGTCGGCGATGGTCCCTATCGCATCCGCTAAATTTCAACTCCAATCCAACCATGCCCACTCCAAAAATCGCCCAAAAATCACCCGCACCCGTCACTGTTGTCGCTGGCAAGACCTACTACTGGTGCTCCTGCGGTGAGAGCAAATCCCAACCCTTCTGCGACGGCTCACACAAAGGCACAGGGTTTTCGCCCGTTCCCTATACCGCCGAAAAAGACGGCACCGTGTATTTCTGCGCCTGCAAACAAAGCGCCAATGGCGTCCTCTGCGACGGTTCGCACAAGGCGCTAGCTTGAAGTTTGGTGGAGGGACGACCGCCGTGTCGTCCGACTTTCGCGGGGTGAAGTCCCACCATCTCAAGCCCATGCTTGACTCGACGCCTCAGTTTATGTGCTATCCCGCGCGATGCGCCGCGCCATTCGCTTTTTTCTGATCTACTTTGTTGCTTTTGGCGGCTTAATTTCGGCCACCATCGACTCTGGCGGCGGCGTGGCGGCTCTGGGTGGCGGGACTAACCACTCTTCGATTGGCGGCGGTTTCGATACGAGCGCAAGCGCAATGGGCCTTATTGAGATTCTCTATCCAGAGATTCCTGCCGGCTCCGACGCAGATGGCGACGGCTTGCTTGACGCGTGGGAGACGCAACACTTTGGCACCACGGGAGCCAGCGCCAGTGCGGATCCAGACGGCGACGGCACGACGAATCTCATGGAGTATCTCGCAGGCACGGATCCTCGCTCGGCGGCGTCGGTCTTCCGGCCGACATCGCACGCCTCGGGCGGAAATCTGGTTCTCACGGTGTCAACGGTTGAGGGGCGCAGCTACCGCGTGTGGGGAACCGCGAATTTGCAAGGCACATGGACGCAGCACGACACGATCACGGGCGATGGCTCCACCGTGGAGTGGCAGTATGCTCTGAGCCAGTCGCCGAAATATTTTCTGAGAATCGAAATCCTGATCCCAAGCAACTGAATCCACCGCCATGAAAACAGCCAACATCCTCTGGAGGGACCTGCTCCGTCAGGTCCGACTTTTCCCACTCGCCGCCTTCTTCGTCACCGCCCTGCCGCTCGCAGCGCAGGTGCCGAGCCTCATCAACTACCAAGGCCGCTTGACCGATGGCTCCGGCAGCCCCGTGTCCGGCAATCGCACGATGGCCGTGCGCCTCTACGATGCGGCCACGGGCGGGAACATGACCTACGAGGAAACAATCGGCACAGTGGGGGTGGCTAATGGGACCTACAGTTTCCAATTCGGAGCCAGCGGGAACGGCATTGTCTCCGTGCTCAGTGGCCAAGACTACCTCGCCCTCACAGTCAATGGCACCGAGGAAACCACCCGCACGCGTTTGCTGGCGGTGCCGTATGCGCTGAAGGCAAAAGAAAGCGCCGATACCCAGACGCTCAATAGCCAAGTCACCAGCCTGAATGGAACGGTGGCCGGACTCTCGGCATCGCAGACGACTCTGGCGGGAAACGTCACGACATTGAGCACGCAGGTTTCGGGAGTCATTATCAATGCGAGCGCCGCGTTGGGCGCAGTGAGCGAGTTGAGTGGAAACGTGACTTCTCTTGGAACTCAGGTAAATACCTTAAGCGGTAACGTAACCGCGCTGGCCAGCGGGCAGAACGCGCTGACGGCCAATGTCACGACATTGAGCACGCAGGTTTCGGGAGTAAGCAGTAATGCAAGCGCCGCGTTGGGCGCAGTGAGCGAGTTGAGTGGAAATGTGACTTCACTCGGAACGCAGGTGAACACTTTAAGCGGAAACGTAACGGCGCTGGAGAGTGGGCAGAATGCGCTGACGACACAAGTTTCGGGAGTCAGTAGTAATGCAAGCGCCGCGTTGGGCGCAGTGAGCGCCTTGAGTGGAAATGTGACTTCACTCGGAACGCAGGTGAACACTTTAAGCGGAAACGTAACGTCGCTGGCAAGCGGGCAGAATGCGCTAACGGCCAACGTTACGGCATTAAGCACTCAGGTTTCGGGAGCGAGTAGTAATGCAAGCGCCGCCTTGGGAGCCGTGGGGGCCTTAAGGGCGGAATTAGTAGCAGCCGGAGTTCTGGCACCTGCAAATATGGTCATTGTCGCAGGCGGCACGCTTCCGCAGGGGTCAGGGATTGCAGGCCAAACTGTGGCCACCTTCCAGATTGGGAAATATGAAGTGACATGGGGCGAATGGAAAGAAGTGCGCGCTTGGGCCGTCGCGAACGGTTACAGCGATTTGGCTGGGGTGGGCGATACTTATCGGTATAGCATTTCCAACAATCTTCCAGTCATCTATGTGAGTTGGTATGATGTGGTGAAGTGGATGAATGCGAAGAGTGAGAAAGACGGGCTGACGCCGGTGTATCAGGTGAGTGGAGCGACCTATAAGACTGGGCAGGGCGCGCCAACGGTGAACAGGGGGGCAAACGGGTATCGATTGCCGACTGAGAAGGAGTGGGAGTGGGCAGCGCGTGGGGGGTTGTCGAGCCAAGGCTATATCTATAGCGGAAGTAATGGTGTGAGCGCTGTAGCGTGGTATGACGACAATGGTAGCGCTGGCACAAAAGCGGTAGGAACCAAAGCAGCGAATGAATTAGGTATTCACGACATGAGTGGGAATGTGTGGGAGTGGTGCGAGGATGTTGAATATTCCTCCCTCCGTCGCTTCCGCGGCGGCAGCTGGAGCAACGATGCGGACGGCTGCACTGTCGCCTACCGCTTCAGCATGAACTACCCGGACTTCCGCTACGACAGCCTCGGTTTCCGTCTGGCCCGCAGTTCGGGAAACTAACCTTCCGGAGCTCAAGAGGAAGTCAGAAGGAAGAAGGAGCCGAAGGGATGCCGTGCTTGGAGGCGGAGCCGGAGAGCTGGCAGACCGGAGGCGGCGGTGGCCTTGGAGGGGCGACCTTTGCCATGCTCGCCTCCCGCTTCGCATTCCCTGTGGGCCCTCTTCGAGGCGCTTCCTCGGCGCTTCCCAGCGCCTCGGTTGTGTCGTCCGACTTATGCGGGGCGAAGCCCCGCACCCATCCGTCCGACAAAGCCGCGCTGGCGCGCGGGAAAAATGGGCGCCGACGGAGCATCGCCCTCCAGGTTTTCGATAGGCGCTCCCGCGCCGCGTTCGTGGTATATTGGAGGGACGACCTCCGTGTCGTCCGACTTTCGCGGGGCGAAGCCCCGCCTCATTCCGTCCGACAAAGCCGCGCTGGCGCGCGGGAAAAATGGGCGCCGACGGAGCATCGCCCTCCAGGTTTTCGATAGGCGCTCCCGCGCCGCGTTCGTAATATATTGGAGGGACGACCTCCGTGTCGTCCGACTTTCGCGGGGCGCAGTCCCGCCTCATTCCGATCAACAAGGTCCGCGCCTCTGCACGGAAAACCACGGCGCCGACGGAGCAGCGCCCTCCAGGGCGTTGGGTTCCGCGTCACCAAATCAACGCATTCATCTCTCCCTGGTATGGCCAATCTGCGGCTCTTGTCACCAAACTGGCTCGCACGGGGTTTTCGACCACATACCGCCACTTGTCGTCGTAGCTTTCCTCTCGTCTCAACTGGGTATCCCAGAAATCACGCTGCCAGACTGGCGCGTCTTGCGGCTTTGGCCAATGTCGCGCGGCATGGGATTTCCAATACGAAACCCACTGCTGAAGCGGTGGCGATTGAGGCATTGCAGGCGAGCAAAACAAATGTAGGTGATCCGGCATGAGAACATACCGGCCAACAATCCACGAATCGGCTTCACGCCATGACTCGCGAAGCAGTGTATGGACATCGTCATGTGCCAAGATCGGCCTCTTGCCCTGCGTGCAAAAAGTCAGAAAAACGACAATTCTCATGACCTTCCTACCGA
>DGXZ01000033.1 GCA_002396485.1 Spartobacteria bacterium UBA5019 | reverse complement strand
AGTTTCCGAGATGTTTCGTCACGACAGACCATGTCGCAAAAAACTGGAATTCTTCCTCAGAGGAAAAAAATGCCGACTTTGAATGTCGCTTAATTCGTCTTTAGTGGCACTTTTTTCCAGTTTTTCGGCTTTTTGCCTAATTTGAAGACTTGGCACGGGGGTTGCTTCGCCTCATATCGCAGTGAAACGACCCATGGATTGGGTCACAACAAATAAATCATTATGATATCAATCAACGTAAACCCAGCAGCCAGTGGAGCTGGACTCAACCTCGGAAAAGCTAACGACGCCCTTCAGAAAAGCCTGTCACGGCTTTCAAGTGGCCGACGCATTGTAAACTCCAGCGACGACGCCGGCGGTCTCGCAGTTTCAATGAAAATGGCAGCAGCCCAAAAACGCACGGAAGCTACTGCAATCAACCTCAGGAACATCCAGTCCTATTTGGACACTCAAGACGGCGCCTTCAAAGTCGCTGACAAAGTCCTGAGCCGCATGTCGGAACTCACCACACTCGCCCGCGATGTCACTAAAAACTCTGGGGATGTGGAAAACTACGACAAAGAGTTTCAAAATCTTCAGCTCCAGCTCACTAGCTTGGGTACAGAGAAGTTCAACGGTGTCGCTCTTTTTAGTTCCGCATCTTCAACCGGGTCCAAGTTCACAGTTCCAACTTCCGAAGATGGGTCTCAAAACACCACTGTGACTCAAGCTTCTATGGATAGTGATCCTTGGGTGAGCATGATGGTTAATGGGTTTAATACTACTGTTACCAGCGGTGGCACTACTATTTACATTCCGGTTGGTTCTACCGACGGTTACGATTTGAATGATCCTCTAACGCCTATTTCCGTAGGTAGCGGTAGTACAACTTCGGTTTCCTCTTCAGGAACATTAACTTACGACAACTCCGACGACTTTGTTCAAGTTGTTCAGATGGCGCTCCAGCAGGTGGCTGACATGCGTGCCCAAAACGGCGCAGAAATGAGCCGTGTCAACTTTGCCCAAGACCTCTTGAACATCAACGCCATCAATCTCGAAGCCGCGAATAGCCGTATCATTGATGTCGATGTCGCATCGGAGAGCAGTCAGTTGGCTCGCTTCCAGATCCTGCAGCAGGCTGGAACGGCGATGCTCGCTCAGGCGAACACCAGCCAGCAGTCGCTCGTCCGCTTGCTCCAAGGCTAATCGCCAGAAACAAGTTGATTCAAACCAATCGAGGCTCTCCGCAAGGAGAGCCTCTTTTTTTACGTTTGAGAGCTTCCTCCTGTTGGAGTCGTCCTCACTGGTCTTGCAACGCAACACGAAGCACTCTCTATGCGATATGGGGCTTGCAACCCATTTTACTTGGGTTTAGTAAGACTCATAGTCTTTGGAATTCAAATCATGAGCACAAAGAAAAACACGGATATTGACGAGGTTACAGTTCAGGCAAAAATGCGAGTCCCGAAGGAGAAGGACAAGTCTGTGACTTTGGTCAGAAAGGTGAAATCTCGTGATAATGAATCAACTCCGATTCCAAAAAAAACCGCGCTTCGCAGGAGCAAAACACCAACGGCGCAGGAGTCGGTTGCTGCATGTGACCTTTTGAATGATTTGGGTAGCCTGCCGCGCAGTTATGGCGAGGAGGTATTGTTTCTTGTTGCTCAGGATCCGCACTGGCTTTTTACCTATTGGGACATCGATATTTCACGCCATCCCGGCGGTCCTTGCATTTTGAGGGTGGAAGAGGCTTCGGGCGCCTTGGAGCAGGAGATCGAGGTGTCGTTTGAAACCCGCAACTGGTATATTCCTGTTAAGAAAGCGGGTGGATCGTATGCCGTCGAATTGGGTTTCCACCGTTACGGGAAATGGATCTCGATCGCCCGTTCACCCATTGCTACGACGCCGCGTGACAGGTTTTCCGAGTCGGCGGCTTTTGATTTTGCCACGCTGCCCATGCACATCAGCTTTCAGCGGCTTGTGGAAAATGTGTCGCACTCCTTTGCCTCTTCGGAGGAACTCCTGCCGGCTCTTATCAAGCTACAGCAAACGCTCCCGCTTGGCCTTTCGAGTGGGTTTCCGCTGGAGGCCCGCGACCGGGATATTTTGCAGGCCTTGCTGGGAAGCGAGATTCTGGCTGGCATTTCAAGCGGGCAGTGGAACTCCGAGGAGCTTCATTCAGCGATATCTCAACGTCTCCGGGAGAGCCTTTCATCTGCCGAGGTGGAGGAGTTCTTCTCACGGCTTCCACATTGGAATTCCGAGAGTGTCCTCTTTAGCGGGTTCCAGAAATTGGCGGCTGAGTTGTCGGGTTCCTCCTCGTTTATGGGCTCCGCCGCTTTTGTCGAACTTCTGTCGCGCCTTGAGAGCTTGCAGGCGCAGGGTAGTCTCTTCAGCGGATTTCAAAAACTCTCTGCCGAACTCGCGGCTTCCTCCTCTCTCATGGGCTCTGCAGCTTTTGCCGGACTGCTCACGCGTCTCCAGCACCTGCAGGCGGAGAGTAGTCTCTTCAGCCAATTCCAAAAGCTCTCCACCGAGTTATCCAGTTCCTCCTCGCAGCTTGGATCTGCGGCATTCACAGAAATTCTGGCTTTTAACCTCTCAAGTTGGCTCACCGGCCTCATCACTAGCTGGGGCGTGGGAGGGGCTTCGGAGACGTTGGTTCAAATGTCGGCACCCACCTCGTGGAGCGGAGTTGAGTTGTCATCGGCCAGCGAGTTCGCTGCGCGCGCAGCATTGAGTTCCTGGCTCACTGAGTCGGCTTCATCGTGGCAAGGAGCCGAAGTTTCCATGCAGGCCCTCGCCGCCATTTCGAGTTGGAGCAGCGAGATCATGGCCGCACAGGGATTCGCCGCCAGCAGTTGGAGTGCATCGCAGAATTGAAACGTCGCGCAGCAAAAAACGCGCCGGCCAAGCCTCAGCCTCTGGATCGCCAGGCCGAGGAGTTTCTGCGGCATCTCGAAGCCGAGAAAAACGCCTCGCCACAGACGATTCGCACCTACCGCACTTCGTTGGCGGCATTCCGCAAATTCCGTCCCTCCGGCTCTTGGACGGAGTTGCACGCCGACGACTTCCGGGCCTGGATGCTCGACATGATGAAAGCCGAAATGGCCAGATCCAGCGTGCGTTTGCGCTTCGCTGCGATGCGGGCTTTTTATGCCTTTCTCCACATGCGCCGTACGATTTCAAAAAATGTGCTCCTGGAAGTCTCGCTTCCCAAAGCCGAGAAACAACTGCCCCGTTTTCTCACGACCGCGCAGGTGGACAATCTGGTTGCGGCTCCCGCTGCGGCTCATAAAAACAAGCAGGCGCCGTCTTGGATGGCTGCTCGCGATACGGCGGTGATTGAGCTTTTTTATTCAACAGGAATGCGACTTTCTGAGCTCGTCGGCCTGGATGTGCGGGATGTCGATCCCATCAGCGAGACGGTGCGTGTCACTGGCAAAGGTTCCCGCGAACGCGTGTGTCCGGTCGGGGGGCCTGCTCTCGAGGCGATCCAGTGCTACCGTCATACTGCCCGTGTCCAAACGGGGCCACTTTTCATCAATAAATCCCGCCGTCGGCTATCGACGCGAGCAGTGCATTCCCTCCTCAAGCTCCGTCTGGCCCAAGCTGGACTGCCAGCCGACCTCTCGCCTCACAAGCTCCGGCACAGCTTTGCGACGCACCTTCTCGACAATGGTGCCGACCTTCGCAGCGTGCAGACCCTGCTTGGGCATGCCAGCCTCTCAACGACGCAGATCTACACCCATGTCACGATCGAGCGCCTCAAGGCTGCCTACATGGCGGCCCACCCGAGGGCCGAAGCCTAAAACCTGTTGCCGATTACTCCGCTGCAGCTTGGGCGCTTGAATTCTTCGCCGTTCTGGCCGGGTTGCTGAGTTCGATCAGGTCGCTGATGATGCGGACGGCTTCATTGCGGATGGGATCGGGCTCGGGAGTTTTTTTGGCTTCCTTTTTCTCTTCTTCCGACTCGTCTGAGTCCTCTTCGATGTTGTATTTTTTATCTCGCTCGCGCTCGTAGGCTACGACTTCCAGGTCTTCGCGGTTGTTCTTCACATCATCGAGTGTGAGTTGCCAGACTTTGGCATTAACCATGGAACCACGGGCTGCCCGTTCCTGCTTGCGGGCTTCCTTGCGTGTTTTTTCATCAGCGAGCTCCTTGCGGCGGATGTCCTCGTTCGTGCTGATGGTATTTTTGGCAATGCGCTCGCGGAAGCGCTGCATATCTTCATTCACATAAATAAACTCCTGATCGCTCTGGATGCGTTTTTTCGAGCGCTCACGAAGTTCGTCAACGAAGAGGCGGGCGGCCTGAGTCTTTTCCTTGGATATCAAAACAACGGGTGCCACCTCGTCGTAGTCGAGCGGGTTCTTGAGTGAGGCCTCGCCGATCTCGGCGTTGTCGGTGCGGGAGGGCAGGACGATGTCCGATTCCACGCCTTTGATTTGAGTCGAACCGCCGAGAATGCGGTAAAATTTCTGGATCGTGAGCTTAAGCGCTCCAGCTTCTGGCTTCTGGACATTGAAAAACGGCAATGACATGGATTTGTCAAGGTCCACTATCGTCTGCACGGTGCCCTTGCCGAAACTGCGTTCGTCTCCCACCACAAGCGCACGCCCGTAGTCTTGAAGTGCGGCGGCAAAAATCTCGCTCGCCGAGGCGCTCAGGCGGTTCATTAGAACAATCATTGGGCCGGAGTAGGAAACCTCCGGGTTTCTGTCGTTGTTCACCGTGATTTTTCCACTCGGATCTTTGGCTTGAACAACCGGTCCTTGCGGGATGAAGAGGCCGGTGAGGTTGATGGCTTCTTCGAGCGAGCCTCCACCATCGCGGCGGAGGTCTATGACAAGTCCTTCGATGTTTTCTTTTTTGAGTCGCGTCAGAAGCGCTTCGACATCCACCGTCGTGCTCTTGGGTTCCCCGTCGCCGCTCATGTTGGCGTAGAAGGATGGCAGGGTGATCCACCCGATGCGGGCCACCTTGCCCTCGGCGTCGGTGACATCAAGGAGTTCGGCCTTGGCCTCCTGATCCTTCAGCTTCACCTCATCGCGGGTTATCTCAATGATTGAGCGTTTTGAGGGATCATCCGCATCGTTTGGTATGACCTGCAGGCGAACGGCGGAATTTTTGGCTCCCCGGATTTTCTCCACGACCTTGTCGAGTTTCATGTCCACGACATCCTCAAACTCCTTCTCCCCCTGTCCGACGGCAAGGATGCGGTCTCCAACTTTCAGGCGTCCATCGCGGTCGGCAGGGCCCCCGGGAACGATTTCCATGATTTTTGTGTAGCCATCCTCCGAACGCAGAACAGCTCCAATGCCAACGAGCGAAAGCTTCATGTTGATCTGAAAATTCTCCATCTCTGTCGGGCTCATGTATTCCGAGTGGGGGTCGTAGCTTTGGGTCAGGGCCTTGAGAAAGGTGCTGGTGACATCATCCGGACTCATCTCACGCACATTGCGCAAAGCTTGGTCGTAGCGGCGTGTCACGGTTTCCACTGGAGAGCGGAGCTTGAATTCGCTGAGGTGTTCTTGAAGAAGTTCGGCCTCCACACGGTCGCGCCAGATTTGATCAGCTTCATCCAGATTCGTCGGCCAGGGGGATTTTTGACGGTTCAGCTCGACCTCCCGCTTACCTTGGAAATCGTATTTCTTGGCAGTGAGTTTCTTGTTGGCAGCGACACGGTTTTCGACGCGTTCTTTGAAACGTTGAAAGATTTCTCTTGCTGGCGAGAGGTCGCCGGAACGGATGAATTTGTGCAGCGACTCGCCGTATTTCAAGGTGAACTCATCGACATCCTGTTGCGTGAAGTAGAGTTTGTTATAGTCAAGCAGCTCCAGATAGGTCGCGAGCAGCTTGGTCGACATTTCCGCATCCATTTCCTTGCGGCTGTAGTGGGCCTGCTGGAGCCAGTTTGCGACGGCCAGAGCAACTTGTCCCTGATCGGCCGCGTTGGATTTTTCGGCGCGAGCCGGTAGGAGGAGGGCCAGCGCCGTGAAAATGGTGGCGATGGCGTGTTTGGAAAAATTCATGATGGATGGAGTGAAAACCTTGCAGAGAAGTGGACAAAAATCAAATCTCCGCTTCTTCTTGTACGACTCGACTCCTCATGAATCCGTTCAAAATTTTTACTGGTGGTGCGCTGGACACCAACGCCTACTTTTTTCAAACCCCCTCTGGGAACCTTCTTTTCGACGCTCCTCAGGGAGCGGATGAGCACTTTTCCGGTGAGAAGATCGATTGGCTTATTCTCACCCATGGGCATTTCGACCATGTGATGGATGCCACAAAAATCCAGCGCCGTCATAACTGTCGCGTGGCCTTTCATCCAGACACAGTGCCTATGCTGGCAGATGGAGCGTTTTTCAAAAAACACGGATTCGATATCCAGTATGAACCCTGCTCTGCGGATCATCTCCTAGATGAAGGGGAAACCCGTGCGATCTGCGGATTAAAAATCCTCTGCCTCCATGTGCCCGGTCATTGCCCAGGTAGCCTATGTTTTTATTTTCCAGAGCAGGGGCTGCTTGTGGCGGGCGATGTGCTCTTCCGCGAGGGTGTCGGGCGCTGGGATCTGCCAGGCGGCGATGGACCACTTCTGTTCGAAGGCATTCGAAAAAAAATCTTTCCCCTTGATCCGACTACGCTCGTCTTGCCTGGGCATGGACCGGCAACGACCGTTGGTCATGAAATAGAGTGGAATCCTTATGTTCAACGTTTATAAACTCCAAGCTGGACACCCCAAGACTGTTTTCGCTTTCATACCGTAATCAGTTCCGCCAACCCCATCTTATTCTATGCCCAGCTACAACTACGTTGCACTTGATGCCCGAGGCCAGGAAACAACTGGCGTCATTGATGCCGCATCTCAAGCCGAGGCCGTTGCCCAGATCAGGCAGGCGGGCTACTTTCCGAAGTCGATTACAGAAGGCGGCAAGGCCCCGAAGCGAAAGGCTGCAGCCCCTTCGGCATCCGTTGCCAAAAAGGACATCAAAATCAATCTGAACATTCCCTTCCTTGAAAAGAAGACGATCAAGGGACGGACCCTGATGATTTTCACGCGGCAGTTGGCCACGCTCATCGACGCGGGCCTGCCACTCCTGCGCGGATTGACGGTCCTTTCCAAGCAGGAGCCCGACCCCGTTCTCAAAAAAACCATCGTTGGTATCGCTGATTCCGTCCAAGGTGGTGGGACATTTTCCGAAGCCTTGGCTGGCCACCCTCGCATTTTCAATAAGCTCTACATCAACATGGTCAAAGCCGGCGAACTCGGTGGTGTGCTTGAGATCGTCCTGCTGCGTCTCGCCGAGTTTCAGGAGAAAGCGCAGAAGACCAAAAATAAAGTCGTTTCGGCTATGTTCTATCCGCTGATCGTTCTGGTCATCGCGATTGTCATCATGGCTTTCTTGCTGGTTTTCATCGTTCCCAAATTCGAAGCCATTTTTGCCGACATGCTCGGTGGAAAGCCCCTTCCCGGCCTTACGCAGTTTGTCATCGGAACCAGTAATTTCGTTAAAAACAACCTGCTGCTTATTGTCGGAGCTATCGCAGGACTCGCCGTGGCATATAAATTCGCTTCCCAAACCCCGAAAGGTTCTGCCGCCATTGATGCATTCCTCCTGCGTGCCCCGCTTTTCGGTGATCTCACCAAGAAAAGTGCGATCTCTCGTTTTTCAAGAACGCTCGGCACACTGGTCACGAGCGGCGTCCCGATCCTCCAAGCCCTCAACATCACACGCGAAACGGCAGGCAACGCAGTGATCGCCGGCGCTATCAACCGCGTTCATGACAGCGTGCGTGAAGGCGAGTCGATCGTGCAACCACTCGAAGCCAGCGGGATTTTTCCCCCTATGGTTGTCAGTATGATCGATGTCGGTGAGGAAACCGGTCAGTTGCCCGACATGCTTCTCAAGATCGCCGATGTTTACGACGACGAAGTCGATAACGCCGTCGCAGGACTCACTTCTATGCTTGAGCCCGTGATGATTGTTTTTCTCGCGGTCGTGGTTGGAACCATCGTCATTGCGCTCTTCATGCCTCTGATCAGCATCATTTCCGGAATGCAGCAGTAGAAATACACAGCTTAGCAAGTCCCCCACTTGCGGAGCAGGGCTTGCAAGCAAGGCGCGCGGTGGTAATCTCTGCGCTTATGAAACTGATCCTCTGCGCCGCATCGTCGCTGGCGTTCGCGTCTCCGGCTTTTTCTCAGGAACAGACCTCCCGCTCGACTGACCTTTGGCAGATCATTCAATCTGGCGGCCCGGTCATGTATCCGCTTGGTGCCATTTCCGTTCTGGGCCTCATGTTAATCTTGGTTTATCTCATGACCTTGCATCGGGGTGCGGTGGTGAGTAACCGCTACATGCAAGGGGCGGATGCGCTCATTCGCAAAGGTGACTATCTTGGCCTCTTGGCTCTTTCAAACCGCCACAACGAGGCCATCGCGAGCGTCATGGAACGGGCGCTGAATTTTCTCACAAAAAATCCAACATCATCCATGGCGGAAGTACGGGAGATCGCTCAAGCCGAGGGTATGCGACTAGCCAGTCTCTGGAATCAACGCATCAGCTATCTCGCAGACATCGGATCCATCGCTCCGATGCTCGGTCTCCTTGGCACGGTTCTGGGAATGATCACCTCCTTCACTGTTGTTGCAAACGATGTCGTTTCCTCACGCCCCATGCTACTTGCGGGCGGCGTGGCCGAGGCTCTCATTACCACGGCGGCGGGATTGTTGATCGGCATTCCTCTTATGGCCTTCTACGCGTTTTTTCGCGGCCGAGTGCAGGGAATGATTTCCGATCTCGAAGCGGCCTCCACAGTCCTGCTTGCCCATATCAGCGTGTCCAGATCGAACGATTGAAATGAATTTTCGTGGTTCCATTCAACCGGCCTCTCCGGGTTTTCAGATCGCTCCGATGGTGGATATTGTGTTTCTCCTCCTCATCTTTTTCCTGGTTACTTGGAATTTCTCTAGGAACGAAACCGAGTTGGAAGTGAAGGTGCCCAAAGCCCGCGAAGGCAAGGAAACCCGGCGCGCGGTGAGCGAGGTTATTCTCAATATCAAATCCGACGGCACGGTCGTGATGAACCGCCGGAGCATGGATTCGAAGGCGCTTTTGGAGACTCTCACGAAAATCGTCTCCCTTTATCCTGACCAGGCTGTGATCCTCCGTGCGGATGAGAGCACGGACTACCGGTATGTCGTGGATGTGCTGGATGCCTGCCGCCGGGCGAATATCTGGAACGTTGCTTTTGCGACAAGCCGACAGCAATGAAGCGGGCGACGATTCTTACCCTTCTAAGCCTTGGTGTCATTTGCAATGCTCAGGAAGTTCGCCGTGCGTTGCCTGCGAATGCCCCTGCACTGGAGAGCTATCAGAACCCCTCCTGGATGGATCGCTTGCCTGATGGTCAACCTGTGGAAGTTCGCCGTGCGGAGTTGGTGAAGCCTCTCGCTCCCGCACAGGTTGTCCCGCAGCCCGCCGTGGAACCTTCTCCGGTTCCTGCCGCCGCGCATCCCGCTGTCGCACCCACCGTTTTGGATGACCCACAAGACATTCGCATCGCGCCCGCAGCCGGTGCGGGTTCTCATGCGGACTCGGTGTTGGATCGCGCGAACAACCTCTACTCGCGCAAGCTTTACGATCTGGCCATTCCGGAGTTTGAGGCTTTTCTGATTGCGGACTCCACCTCGCCCGCTCGCGATGCGGCCCTCTTTCGTCTGGCTGAGTGCCACCGGATGGCTGGAAATGCAGGCGCGTCCCGTGCCGCTTACGAAAAGCTGCTCATGCAATTTCAGACCGGTGAGTTTGCCGCAGCAGGGGCCTACCGCCTCGGCGAAATGTTAGCAGCCGACAACCTTCATCAGCCCGCCACCATCCAATTCGATCTCGCCGCCCGCGAAGCCACGCAACCGGGTATTCGTCTGGCAGCAGCCTACTTCGCTGCACGAAGTTTCGATGCCCTTCAGAAAAATCAATCAGCCGAAGACCGCTACAGGGTGGTTGTGGCAACCGAGGGGGAGAATCCCTATCGCGAAAATGCAGCGCTTGCACTGGCTGCTATTCAGTTGAAACAAGGAAAAAAGCAAGCAGCCCTTGAGACCTGTGAGTTTCTTGCAAGCACTACGGCATCGCCCGATGTCGCCTCCCGCTCCGCCTTGCAGGCCGCTCGACTTGCTGCCGAACTTGGTTCGACCCTCAAGGCCCTCCAGCTTTTTGATAAGGCGGCCTCTAGCACGCAGGATTCCGCGATGAAGGCCGAGGCGATCCTTGCCGCTCTTCGCCTCCGCTATGACTCCGGAGACTTTCGTGGAATCACCCAGATGGGCGAGGGGATTGAGAGGGGTTTGCCAGCATCCGCGCGCCCTGACGCCTTGGGTATCCTTGCTGCCGCTTGGAGACGCGTCGGCAATGAAGACCAAGCCAAGCGCGTCTATGACCGCATCGTTTCGGAAAATCCAACCGATGTATCCGCCGAGGTCCGCTACCAGCGCCTTCTTAGCCTTTACGCGACAAAAGACCCCGCTCTCGTCGCCGAAGTGGACCGCTTTCTGGCGGTATCGACCGATCCGAAGCAACGCGCCTCCGCATCCCTTCTCAAAGCCGAGGCGCTCTTCCAGAAACCCGACTACGCCGCTGCGGCAAAATCGTACGCGCCTCTTGTGGAAAATCCCTCGCTCAAGCCCGAACAGCGCTCCGCCGCTCTCTACAAGCTCGCGTGGGCGCTCGATGCCTCCGGTGACAGCGCAGGCGCCATTCGGGCTTACACGGCATTCGCTGAGAAATACCTTGGCGACAAACTCGCCGCCACAGCCGTCCTCCAGCGAGGCCTAGCTCGGCAAAAAGCTCAGAGCCACACCGAGGCGCTCGCCGACTTCGAGGAGGTCATCACCCGTTTTCAATTCAGCAAGGAGGTCGAAATAGCCCTCCTTCAAAAAGCCCTTACACTTGGTCAACTTAAGAAATACCCCGAGATGGCAGCTGCTTTTCAAGAGTTGCTCAGGCGTTACCCGAACTCCGCCGCCGCCGCGCAGGCCCACTTCTGGCTCGGTTGGGCGGCCTTTGAAAACAAGGACTACCCGCAAGCCATCACCCTCCTCGACAAAGCCCGGCTTCTGGATTCCAAAAACTACGCGGACCGTGCCACGCTCCGCATTCTGCTCGCCCAATACCAGCTCCAGGATCGCGCAGCGGCCGCCCGTGAAGCCGATGATTACAAGGGCGGAGCTATTCCCGCCGAGTTAGCCATCTGGCTCGCACAAGGGAATCTGGAGGACAAAAAATTCGCCAAGGCGGAGAAGTTGCTTCTGCCTCTGGTTCAAAATCCGTCATCGGTTCCCCCGGATGCCTGGATTTTGATTTCCGAGACGAAGCTCGCCCTGGCCAAGCATGACGAGGCATCTCAAGCCGCTGACAAAGCGCTTGCCTCAACCCAGAATCCCCAAGCCCAGGCGAGGGCCCATCTTGCCAAGGCATTAGCCGAAATCGGCCTCAAGCGTCCCGCCACCGCCCGTCAAGCAGTCGACCAGGCGTTGTTTCTTCAGCCCGAAGGCAAGCTCAACGCAGAGGCACGTCTCGCATCCGGCGAGGTCTTCTTTCTCGAGCAAGACTACGAAAGCGCCGCACGCGCGTTCATGGCCGTTAGCATTCTTGTCGATGATCCCAAGGTGACTCCCAAGGCCCTGAGAAGGGCCGCCGATTCGTACCGCCGCGCTTTCAAGGATGCCGAGGCTGACAAGGCGATGAAGGAACTCACCGAGCGTTTCCCTGGTTCCGTCTGAGTGCGACTCCTTAACCGCTGTAGGTGCCGGTGGTGACGCCGATCTGGCTGGTGGCGTGCAGTTCACGGTGCAATGCCGCACCGCTTCGGCGGGCAGCTAGAAGTTCCTGGTAGGCGGTCACAATGCGCGTGGTTTCTTCGGCCGATTCCTCCAGCAGTTCGACGCGGAAGCGCCGCAGGCCGACAGCATGGAAGGATTCAAAGAAAGCAGCGCCCGTTTGGGCCGTGGCGTGGAAAAGCGTATTCCGGCACCCTACATCGGCGCGGAGTGGATGTTCCATGCCCACGCGATCGCGCAGGTGGACTCGGTGCATTTCACAGGGTCTCCCGCAGTCCGTGTAGTCCTTGCCCTTCGAAAGAAATGCCGCAAAGACGCAGTGCTCCATGTGAAACATTGGCATGTGATGGTGCAGCGTGAGTTCAAACCAGTCCGGCGGCGCGTGACGCAGCATCGAGAGAATCTGGGCCGAGTTCAGGTCGTGCGAAATGGTGAGCCGCTCCAGGCCATGATTTTTAAAAACAAGCGCAGTTACAGGATTGGCCACATTCAGCGAGAAATCTCCGGTTAATCGCAGCGGACTTCCCGAGAAATGTGAAATCGCTCCAATGTTGCGAATGAGAACACCATCTGGTTTCGCATTCGCGATGAGTTTGAAAAATCCCTCCTCGCCAGCTTTCTGGATGCGCGGCGTCGCAAGAAGAATCTGTGCGCCGCCGTGAGCCCGCGCCACTGCAACGGCATCCTTGTAGCGGCGGATGTCCTCGTAATCGACGAGGATTTCCCAGACGCCCGCGCCGAGCGCTGCCTCAAGCTGCTCCTCGGAGCGGACCAGGACAGAGAGATGCGAGTCGAAGGATGTTGGCGCTGCAAAACTCGGGAGGATTTCCTTCAAAGTCACCCTCGGCGCCGTGTCGCGCACTGTGCGGCTTGCCTTCTCGACCAACTCGCGGCGCATGCGGTTGATTTCCGAAATGGGCAGGATGACATCGCCTGCGATCCGCGACTCGAGCGAGCGGAGGGTGAATCCGGTTTCGCCGAGCTTTCCGAGTTGGGCCCGCAGAGCATCAGTCGTCAGCGGTCTTGTGCGCGCGCTCTGCAGGGGAATTCGCGATGAAATCAAAACATCGCCGCACTTGAGCAGGAGAGGTTCCTCGGCTTTTCCGCTGACGACGAGATCGAGTGGCGTGAGTCGATCGGCATCCGTCTCCAGTCGGCCACTGAAGCTGCCGCGCAATTCGCGATCCAGAGCCGGGTCCGAGGTTTTCCAGACGCGGCTGCCAACTGGAATTTCATGGAACCGTATCTTGCCCTTCTCGAAGAAAAGCCGGTTCCCCTGCACCTGAAAAACTCGCCCGCCTTGCTCGCGCTCGGTATTTCCGCCGGTGTCGAACACCACACCATCGCCGGGTTTGATGGCGATTGCGGTGGATTCCAACTCGACATGGTCCCGGGAGGTTGCTGCAACGCGACCGAGAAAAGCCCCACGCTTTTTGCCAAAGCGTGCGCCGACGAGTTCCTGGTGATTGACCCCATGCATCCACCCGCTGAAAAGGCCCCGGGAGAAGGTCATTTCCAGTCGATACCAGTCCTCGGGTGATGCCCCCTCAAAAAGCCCCTCGAGCGCCGCGTCGATCGCTTTTCGGTAAACCGAGGTGACCGCTGCGACATATTCGGGGGATTTCAGGCGTCCCTCGATTTTAAAAGAGGCCACGCCTCGCTCGATGAGGGCCGGGATTTCATTCACTGCTGCGAGATCTTGAGGTGAGAGGAGGTAACGCTTGTC
Organism: Spartobacteria bacterium UBA5019; assembly: GCA_002396485.1. GTDB lineage: Bacteria > Verrucomicrobiota > Verrucomicrobiia > Chthoniobacterales > Terrimicrobiaceae > UBA967. Next base: position 41,792 of record DGXZ01000033.1, on the reverse strand, counting down.
GCCGAGGTCGCGCAGGGCGCCGTCCACCACGAGTTCGTAGGGCATGCGGCACGCTTGCGCGCATTCCCCGCGATTCGCACTCCGGCGACCGAGCGCCTCGCTGGTGAGGCATTGGCCCGAGTAGGCCACGCACAGCGCTCCATGAACAAATGTCTCCAGCGGCACCGAGGGCGGGAACTTTTCCAATTCCCGCAGCGACAGCTCCCTCGCAAGAACGACCTGCTTCACTCCAATCCCCTCGGCGAAACGCACGCCTTCGGGGGATGTAATAGTCATTTGCGTCGAGGCGTGGACGCGCAGGTCGGGAAACATGCGGCGTGAGATCTCTGCCAGACCGACATCCTGGATAATCACGGCATCCACCGCTGCATTATGCAGGGCCTGGAGCTCGGCGATGGCGTCATCCAGTTCATCCGTGAAGATGAGCACATTCAGTGTGACATAGGCTTTCACGCCGTGTGCATGCAGGAAGGAGGTGATAGCTGGGAGCTCATCCTCGCGGAAGTTGTCAGCCCGCATCCGGGCGTTGAAGCGGCTCAGGCCAAAGAAAACGGCATCAGCGCCATTTGCGACAGCCGCGCGCAAGCACTCCCAGTCGCCTGCCGGTGAGAGGAGTTCGGGTTCGACTGGACGGGGGTCGCTCAATGAACCGGTGCCATGATGATTCGGATATCCGGATCTTCCTGACGGTTGGTTATATAAATGCCGGTTGGCTTGGTATTGATCAACTCGTAGCCGTTGAGGACGAATTCGGGATAGAACTTATCGCTGGCCGGCTCATACACCGTGTCACCGCTGAACCGGCCGCTGAGACGGTATTCGTAATTGTTGTCCGCGCCGAGTTTTCCCGCCTCGCGGTCGGGCGCGAGCTTGGCCTGTTCGTTAAACATGACGAGTTGAGCAGTCGTCCAAGGCTTGCAGGGTTCGCGCACCCATCCCCACATTTTGTAATCACTCTTATACATGCGGCGCCCGATGAAGTAGTTGCCAGGGGCTTCAGCGCGGATAGCGGCATTCATGCTCGCCCGGGCGGGGGCTGCACTATCGACGGTCTGGCAGGCATTCTGAAAAATGGCGGTTGCCACCAGCGTCACAAGACAGGCTCGTTGGATGAGGGATCTCATAAAAATCAAACGGCCTGCGTAAGGTAGGGCGCGAGGGTTTGGCTGAGGACCTCATCCGACTCCGTGGAAACGCTGCCGCTCAGGGGAAGCAGCGTCCACTCCTCGATGTGGGTGATCTCTCCGCCGGGCGGGACGGTTTTCAGCGGACTCAGGCTCTCGACCTCGAGCATGTCGCCGTTGGTGAAGGCCTCGAAATTGCAGCCGCCGTCGGGGTAGGTCTCGCCCTCGATAAAATCGAAGGATTTGATGAAAATGGAATCGTCGACGATGTAGGCGACCTGTTTTTCCTTATGCGAGAGACCGATCTTCGTGGGCGGGCGATCTGCTGCTTGGCGCAGGATGAAATAGTCCCGCCCGATCCGCCAACGCGCATCACTCAGGTCTGTGTAAGGCCAAAGAACCATCGCGCGGTTCGGCAGCAAATCCCTCGGATGTTCTCCAAGCGGCGGTTGGGGTATCACAGCGGTGCCTCCGGCCTTCATCACACTCAGCGCCCATGCGGAAAATTCGAGTGGTTTGGAGTCTGTGTTTTTAGCCGTGTGCCGGACTCTCACTCTTGGGGAATCCGGCGCAATCGTGATCCCGAGCGTCTTCAAAATCCGCCCGCCGGCCTGTTGCTCGGCTTCAAAAATGACCTCCCCCGTGGTGGAATCCACCCAATGCCGTGTAGGGTGGTTGTCGATATGGTAGGTTCGCTCCAGATCCTCGGGAGCGATCCAGAAGCGGTGGCCTCCGCGAATCATCCACTCCGTCTCGCCGGTGCCGCCAAGCTGACCATCGAAGGTCTTGAAAACATTCGCTCCGTTCTTAGTGCGGAAGCTGATGATGCGCGGCCCCACATCGAGTGTGACCACGAGTTCGATCTGATCATTGGCGAGCCGCAGATTGCGCTCCCAACCGGCGTGAGGGATGATTTCTGTTTTCATGCGTGCGCAAATCCTAGGCCGCAGGGAAGAAAAAGTCAGTCAAATCCCTTTGGGATATTTCATCACCTCGCCCTCCAAGGTTTTCGATAGGCGCTCCCGCGCCACGTCCGTTGGGAAACTGGAGGGACGACCTCCGTGTCGTCCGACTTTCGCGGGGTGAAGCCCCGCCATTTCAAGCCCATGCTTGACTCGACGCCCCAGCTCATGCGGTATCCCTCGCGATGCGCCGCGCCATTCGGTTTTTTCTGATCTTCTTTGCTGCTTTTGGCGGCTTACTTTCGGCGGCCATCGACTCCGGCGGTGGCGTGGCATTGCTCGGCAGCGGGACCAACCACTCCTCGATCGGCGGCGGTTTCGATACGAGCGCAAGCGCAACGGGCCTCATCGAAATTCTTTATCCTGAGATTCCTGCCGGCTCCGATGCAGATGGCAACGGCCTGCCCGACGCGTGGGAGACGCAACACTTCGGAGCCACAGGAGCCAGCGCCAGTGCGGATCTAGACGGCGACGGCACATCCCACTTGATGGAATATCTCGCTGGCACAGATCCTGGCTCGGCGGCGTCGGTCTTCCGGCCGACATCGCACGCCTCGGGCGGAAATCTGGTTCTCACAGTGCCTACGGTCGCAGGGCGCAGCTACCGCGTGTGGGGAACCGCGAATTTGCAAGGCACATGGACGCAGCACGACACGATCACGGGCGATGGCTCGACCGTGGAGTGGCAGTATGCGCTGAGCCAGTCGCCGAAATATTTTCTCAAAATCGAAATCCTGATCCCAACCAACTAAAACCACAGCCATGAAAATAACCAACACCCTTTGGAGGGACCTGCTCCGTCAGGTCCGACTTCTCCCGCTCGCCGCCCTCTTCACTACCTTGCCGCTTTCAGCGCAGGTGCCCAGCCTCATCAACTACCAGGGCCGGCTGACCGACGGCGCAGGAAATGCCGTGTCCGGCAATCGCACGATGGCCGTGCGTCTCCAGGATGCGGCCGCAGGAGTTCTTGGCGATGTGTTTGTGAACGTGCAAGGCGGGACGCTTCCGCAGGGGTCAGGGCTTGCAGGCCAAACTGTTGCCACCTTCCAGATTGGGAAATATGAAGTGACATGGGGCGAATGGAAAGAAGTGCGCGCTTGGGCCGTGGTGAACGGTTACAGCGATTTGGCTGGGGTGGGCGCTACTTATAAGTCTGGTAGTGCCGACAATTTTCCAGTCACCAATGTGAATTGGTATGATGTGGTGAAGTGGATGAATGCGAGGAGCGAGAAGGAGGGGTTGACGCCGGTGTATCAGATGAGTGGAGCGACCTATAGGACTGGGCAGAGCGAGCCAACGGTGAATAGCAGCGCGAATGGATACAGGCTTCCGACTGAAGCGGAGTGGGAGTGGGCGGCAAGGGGAGGACTGAGCGGTATAGGCTTAATCTATAGCGGCAGCAGTGATGTGAATGCGGTTGCGTGGTATGCGAGTAACGCTGCCGGAGGCACAAAAGCGGCGAATGAATTAGGTATTCACGACATGAGTGGGAATTTGTGGGAGTGGTGCGAGGATGTTGTATACCCCCTCCGTGGCATCCGCGGCGGCAGCTGGAGCCTCTACGCGGACGTCTGCACTGTCGCCTCCCGCAACAGCTTCCACAATCCGGACTACCGCGATGACTACACCGGCTTCCGTCTGGCCCGCAGCTCTGGAAACTAGCCTTCCGCAGCTCAAGGGAAAGTGAGAAGGAAGAAGAAGCCGAAGGGATGCCGTGCTTGGAGGCGGAGCCGGAGAGCTGGCAGACCTGAGGCTGCAGTGGCCTTGGAGGGACGACCTCCGTGTCGTCCGACTCTCGCGGGGCGCAGCCCCGCCTCATTCCGGCCGACAAGGCCGCGCTGGCGCGCGGGAAAAATGGGTGCCGACGGAGCATCGCCCTCCAAGGTTTTCGATAGGCGCTCCCGCGCCCCGTTCGTTGGGATATTGGAGGGACGACCTCCGTGTCGTCCGACTCTCGCGGGGCGAAGCCCCGCCCCATTCCAAGGGACAAGGCCGCGCTGGCGCGCGGAAAAAATGGGCGCCGACGGAGCATCGCCCTCCAAGGGTTTCGATAGGCGCTCCCGCGCCGCGTTCGTTGGGATATTGGAGGGACGACCTCCGTGTCGTCCGACTCTCGCGGGGCGAAGCCCCGCCCCATTCCAAGGGACAAGGTCGGGCTCGCCCGCGGGAATAATGGGCGCTGACGGAGCATCGCCCTCCAAGGGTTTCGAGACGCCCGTGCCACAAAAATCGCCCCAAATCCCGTAGGCAAGAAATCTCAGGCCACAGACTCTCCACGCAGTTCCAGCAAGCGGCGGAGGGTGTCTTCGATGAGGCTGTTCGGGCAACTGGCCCCCGCCGTGATGCCTATAGTCAAAAATTTCCTGTCCGGCAGCCAATCCTTCGAGACAATTTCTTTTTTAGCGTGCAGGTCGAAGTGGCGGATTTCATTCGACGAGGTCAGGCAGTCCGCATTGCGGATGAACCAGGTGGGTAGCTTTTCTGATCCGATTTCAGCCAGATGCGTTGTATTCGAGCTATTGTAACCTCCGACAACCATGAGCATGTCGAGGGATTCGTTCAGGAGTTGGAAGAGGGCATCTTGACGATCCTGTGTGGCTCCGCAGATCGTATCGAAATACCGAAAGTTTGCCGTGCTGCCACCGTCGCGCTTTGCCACGGCCTCCCGCAGCAGGTTCTGGATGGCCTCGGTTTCGCTGCGCAGCATGGTGGTTTGGTTTGCCACGCCGATGCGCTGCAGGTGGTGCGACGGGTCGAACCCTGGGCTCACAGCTCCACGGAAGGCGGCAAGAAACTCCGCAGGGTCACCGCCATTCACCATGAAGTCGGCCACCTTTTGAGACTCCTTCAAGTCCAGCACGATCACAAAATGTCCCAGTCCGTCACCACCAAGGGCCCTCGAGGCCGTTGCGCGCGTTTCCTCATGCGAGGCCTTGCCGTGAATGATCGAGGTGACCCGCTCAGTGGCATTTTGCCGCACGCGCTTCCAGACGCTCATCACATCCCCGCAGGTGGTGTCCACGATCTGGCAGCCATGCGCCTTCACCGCGTCGATCACCGATACCTCGGCTCCGAAGGCGGGCACGATCACGACATCATCTCCTTTCAAATTTTTCAGATCGGCGTCAGAAGGGTGGGCGGCGAGATGCTGTATGCCGAGCGCATCCATCTGGGCATTCACATCCGGGTTGTGGATGATTTCACCCAGAAGAAAAATCCGCCGGTCTGTGAAAACCTTGCCTGCCGCATAGGCCAGATCGATGGCCCTCTCGACGCCGTAGCAAAAACCGAATTCCTTCGCCAATCGGATAGTCGTGTTACCGACCTGAAGGACGCCGCCTTGCGCCCGAATCTTCTCCACCAACTCGCTGCGATAATGTTTTTCAACCTGTGCGTGGACATGGGCCATGACATCAGGCGTGCGGATATTGACTCGATTTGGCGTGCTCAAAGTGGGTTCAGCTTAAATCCAAAAACGATCTTTTTAACACAAAAACAGGATGACCCAGATTCAAACGGCATTTCTTGGTATTTGGTCACCAGAAAAAATCACCTCCGTGCTCTCCGTGTCCTCCGTGGTGAAAATTCTCCTTCAGTAAAGCTCCACCGGCGAGCGTTTCCCGTCTTCTGGACTGCGCTGCGCGGCCAATTCGGGGCCGAGAACAGACACGCGGAGGTCGTAAATTTCAGCATCCACCGCCTGGAATGCCTCCAGCGAAAACGGCGTGGGCGGAGCGAGGCGCGACTTGCAGCGGGCCATGGCTTCAAGAGCCTCGTCGAGTTTTTTGCCCATGGTGTCGATGGCCTTCTTCGCGGCGGCGGCCATTTCGATGCGGTGGCAGATCATGAGCATGTCGTTGCCCGCTTCGATGCCGAGGCGCATCGTTTCATCGAATCCGTAGTGGTTCAGAATGGCTCCCATATCGAGATCGTCTGTCATCACCAGGCCCTCAAATCCCATATCCTTCCGCAGCAGGTCGCGGATGATGACGGGCGAGAGCGAGGCGGGACGGTTCACCGCGTCGAGTCCTGAAACGGCAATATGTCCGATCATCATGCTATCCACCGATTTTGCGAAGTGCCGGAAGACGGCGAGTTCGTGCTCTTCCATGAGTTCCTTCGAGCGTTCGATGCGGGGAAGTTCGTGGTGCGGGTCGAGGCCGGCCGAGGCATAGCCGGGGAAATGCTTGCCGCAGCTCATCACTCCAGTAGCTCGTAGTGCCTCGTTGAAGGCGCTGGATTTTTTAATGACCTCGGCGACATCGCGTCCGTAGCAGCGCCCGCGAAGCGAGTTGTCGGCTTCGTCGTCGAAGGAAATGTCCAGCACGGGGCAGAGGTCCAGGTTGAAGCCGAAAATGCGCAGGATGCGGCCGGTGATGTCTCCATGGCGGCGGATCAAATCCAGATCCCCGCAGTCGCGGAGCTGCTGGGCGTTGGGAGGTTCGTTGCCGATGAGTTTGAGCCGGGACACGCGTCCACCCTCTTGGTCGATCGTGATGATTGGCTCAACGCTGCTCAGATCCCGAAGGTCGTCGATGAGTTTGCGGAGTTGCTGGGGCGTCTTGATGTTTCGGCCAAAGAGAATGAATCCTCCGGGCTGGATTTGACGGAAGAGGCGGGCGGATTCGGAATCGAGTTCCGCGCCGGGAACACCAACGAGAAGAAGCTGACCGGGATTTTGGGATGGCATGAGGAGGGGAAAACCAGATTTGATGCGGGCTGTCGAAATGATTTCTTCAGAAAAAATCGGTTTGTTCGGCGGGAGCTTCGATCCCATCCACCACGGACACCTCATTCTGGCGCGTGATGCCATGGAGTCCCTCGGCTTGGATCGTGTCATTTTCATTCCGGCGAACGTGTCTCCCCACAAACTTGCGCGCCCGCCTGTGGCGGCCCGTCTTCGCTGCGAAATGGTCGCAGCCGCTATTGCCGGTGAGCCCCGGTTTTCGATGGATGCCTGCGAGGCCGAGCGTGAGCGGCCGTCCTTCGCCGTTGATACTGTGAAGCTCATGCAGCGGCGTTTTCCACAGGCTGAGTTTTTTTATTTCATCGGTGAGGACAACGTCTCCTCACTTCACACATGGTGGGAAATTGACGAGTTCAAGAAATTGGCATCCTTTGTCGTGCTGGCTCGGGGCAACTTGGAATCTGCCGAGGGCTTTCCGGTCATCAGACGCAGTATCGATATTTCCTCCACAGACATCCGGAATCGCATTGCCCGGGGCCTCTCGGTTCGCTACTTGCTGCCGGACGCCGTTTGGGCGATTCTCACACGGCATCAACTTTACCTGAATGACTGACACTGAAAAACTCGCCCGCGTCTGCGCGTCAGCCGCCGCTGATAAAAAGGCCGAAGACATCGTCCTGCTCGATATGCGGGGCGTCTCCGACTTCACCGATTTCTTCCTCATTTGCTCTGCAAACTCTGAACCCCAGCTCAAAGCCATCGCCTCATCGATCCGCGAAAAGGCCCGCGAGGAACGTGAAGAGCGACCCATTTCGGCCGATGGCTTTCCCGTGAGCCAATGGATCGTCACAGATTTTGGCGGACTCATTTGCCATCTCTTCTTGGATTCCAAACGCGCCTTTTACGATCTCGAAGGCCTCTGGAGCGATGCCAAGATAATCCGGCTGGAGGACTAATCAGCGATGGACGGCGTCGAGGATGTCGAGATCGAGTGCCCCTACTGCGGCGAGTTGTTCGGCATTTTAGCCGACACATCACACTCGTCTGTCGAGATGATCGAAGATTGTTCCGTGTGTTGCCATCCCATCCAGTTGAGCCTCCGTTTCTCAGGGGGTGAATTGGTTTCGGTGGAGGCCTCCGCATCCTGATCTGATATGCAGGCTGGTTTTTTCATCGATCGCCCGACGAGTCCGGCCCGGCCCGCAGCGAAGGCCGTGACTATCATTATCCTGCTTCTGGTCTACTCCGGTCTGTGCTGGTTGGCCTTTTCGCATTCCCTCAAAAACTGGGAGCAGGTGTGGGGCTATCGCGTCACATTTCTGAATGGCTGGGCTGCCACGATCGGCATCTCGGCTGCGGCCCTCTTGCTCAGCACAGCCATCGGCGCTCTCACCGCGTTGGCGCGTCGCTCGGCTTTTCTGCCTCTGCGTTACACCGCTGCCGCCTATGTCGAGACGGTGAGGGGACTCCCGCTTCTCGTGCTCGTGCTTTTTGGGTTCTACGGGATTGCAAACGCCGTGGGTTGGAATGACCGGGTATCGGTGGGAATCGTGATTCTCTCGCTCTTCAGCGGCGCCTACATTGCTGAAATCATACGTGCTGGCATCGAGAGTGTCGGTCGCTCGCAATGGGACAGCGCCCGCGCCATTGGACTCACACCTGTCCAGACCTACCGCTTTGTCATTTTTCCCCAGGTGTTGCGTCAGATTCTGCCTCCCGTGGCGGGTCAGTTCTCCTCGCTCATCAAGGACTCGTCACTGCTCTATATCATTGGAATCCCCGAACTGACCTTTGCTGCAAACCAGATCAATTCGGCGACCTACAGCACCTTTGAGAGTTTTGTTCCACTCGGCATCTGCTATCTTGTCCTCACTCTGCCAGTTTCGCTCTGGACGAAATACTTGGAATCCAAAGTGCGCTATGAAACGTGAACCTCTCTGTCTCATCGCCTGCCTGCTCCTGACCGGATGCTCGGCCGTGGAGCACTTCGACAAGGATTCGCCGCCGGAGTATCTCACAGTCCGGCGCGCGGAGTTCTTTCGAAGCGGGCCAGCCCAGGCATTCCCACCAGAGAAACTCGAAAAGGAGATGGCTCTCAATCTGCTGAAAAAAGACTCAGGCTACGCCTTTGTGCGCCTGCTCGACAACCGCACTGGCTATGTCGCGTTCAGCGACCTCCGCGCCGCGCCGCCTGTGGCTCCGGGGGTGCCATTCGATCCAGTCATCGTAGAAGAAATCGTCGAAGTTCCCCTCCCGGACTTCGGAGTCATTCCCGACGAAATTCCTGAGAAGCTCCGTAAAAGATGAAGATCCTCCTGCGCGGCCTCACAAAAAGATTCGGACTCCAGACTGTCCTTGATGCCGTGAATTTCGAGGCGGAGTTTGCTCACACCCTCGCCCTCATCGGACCATCCGGCGGAGGCAAATCCACCCTCCTCCGTCTCCTTGCAGGCCTTGATGCCCCCGATTCGGGCGAAATCCTCGTCAACGGCGAACCTCTACCGCAGGACGAGGAGCGCTTGAGGATCCACCGCAGCCACACGGGCATTGTTTTTCAGGCCTACAATCTCTTTCCCCACCTCAGCGCCTTGGGAAATGTCATGCTCCCGCTCACCGAGGTACATGGGATTGATACCGCAACCGCCCGTGACCGGGCCATGGATGTTCTAAAACGCTTCCACCTCGCCGAGCATGCGGCCAAGCAACCTGCGCAACTCAGCGGTGGCCAGCGCCAGCGTGTTGCCATAGCCCGCGCGCTCGCCGTGGATCCTGCTTTTCTCCTCCTCGACGAACCCACATCCGCCCTCGATCCCGAGATGACCGCCGAAGTTCTCGATGTGATTGTGGAGCTCCGTGAATCCGGGAAACCCATCATTCTCGTCACCCACGAGATGGGCTTCGCACGCCGCTCGGCCGACCGCGTCGCATTCATCGCCGATGGCGGCGTGCTCGAGTGCGCTGCTGCAGGAGAGTTTTTTGAAAACCCCCGCCAACCCGCCGTGAAGCAATTTCTCGAGCGAATCTTGAAATACTGAGTTCCGGATTGGCCCACTTTCATTGTCGCCACCTTTTTCCTGTTCATCCTGCAAATCCTGTTTAAAAACCGACTCTCGACACCCATGCCAAAAGAACGCATCCGTCTCAACGACCTCGACCAGTCGAAATCCCTCACCCAGGAGGAATACAAAAGTCAGGTGAAGCAATATCAGCTTGAGCTTCTCAACATGCAGCTCGAGCTCCATGAGAAGAAAATTCCCATTGTCATCGTCATCGAGGGACCCGATGCCGCTGGCAAGGGCGGAGCCATCAAGCGCCTCACCGAGCGCCTCGATCCCCGACTTCTTCGCGTTTACTCCATCAACAAACCCACCACTGAGGAATTTGCCCGTCACTACATGTGGCGTTTCTGGTCAAAGCTCCCACCTCGCGGCCACATGGCCATCTACGACCGCTCTTGGTATGGCCGTGTGCTCGTCGAGCGAGTCGAGGGCTTTTGCTCCCAAGCTGCCTGGCAGCGCGCCTATGGGGAGATCAACGATTTCGAAAAAATGCTCGTCGATGACGGCACTGTGCTCGTGAAACTCTGGCTACATGTCACCAAGGACGAACAACTCATCCGCTTCAAATCCCGCACGGCCGATCCTTACAAACACTGGAAAATCGGCGACGAGGACTGGCGCAACCGGAAACGCTGGAACGAGCACATCGAAGCCGCCGAGGACATGTTTGAAAAAACGACCACCGAAATTGCGCCTTGGAACGTCATTCCCGCCAACTTCAAGTGGTATGCCCGAGTGAAGTCCCTCAAAGTCCTCAGCCGCGCCCTGAGTAAAGCCCTCGGACGATAGCGTCATCGAATCCGAGTAGCCTGTAGTTTTCAGCCGCGCGGCCGCGCGCAGCGTTCCCCTTGGAAGACCATCCTCCGGCATGGCCCGTTTCTCAGGCACGGTTTCCTATCCCCAGTTCCCTCATTGCCCCACCACAGCCAACATGCCCGACCAAAAATTTGGACGATCGTCCAAATTTTTGGTTCAAAGCATATACAAAAATGCTCTCCATGTATAAGATGAATGCAGGTGCAAGAACGGCGGTATTTCCCGCAAGAAAGCTTTCTACCCAGCTTGGCGATGCGATCTGAGGATCTGGAAGGCCCCCGCCTGTGTCAGCCCAACGGCGTGGGATACTCCCCCTTCGCTGTGAGTTCCGCCAAGGCAGCTGCCACAAGTGGGCGGTCCTCGCGGTAGGTGACGCCGAACCACTGGCTCTCCACAGGCACGAGTTGCACGGTTGCATTTCGACTTGAGATCATTTCCGCCACAGCGTTCGGAATGTAGAACTCCGATTTTTCCTCACCACCGCAGGCTATCAGAAAATCTTTGAAGCCTGCTTCCAGTAATGGAAACACCTCCGGAGTGAAGCCCCAGCAGTTCATGGAAACACGCTCCGCACCGCTGAATCCCACACCCTCCGCCAAATCCGTAATGCCCTGCGCCGTGCGTTGGATTTGCGTGTGCTCGCGCACCGTCTGGAGTAATCCATCCACATCCGCCTGGCAGACCCCGCGAGACACGCTCCCATGCTCGGAGAGAGTCGCATCAAGTCGGTAGCCGCCCATGCAAAAGCGCGTTCCGTTTTCCTCATGGGCTTTCAAAAATCCGCCCACAGCCGCAAACGCATCTCGACCGTAAAAATCATCCGCATTGATCGCCACGAACGGGGAATCGACCACATCGCGGGCAGCCAGAATCGCATGCCCCGTGCCCCAAGGTTTCGTGCGGCCTTCCGGCACGCTGAATCCCTCCGGCAGATCATTGAGCTGCTGAAACGCATAGCCCACATCCATGCGATCTTCGTAGCGACGGCCCACGCGGTCCTTGAATTCCTCCTCAAAATCCCGGCGAATCACGAACACAACTCGGTCAAAACCCGAGAGCGCCGCATCATACACCGAGTAGTCGAGAAGTGTCTCCCCGCCCGGCCCCACGCCGTCCATCTGCTTCAATCCCCCATACCTGCTGCCCATACCGGCAGCCAAAACAAGTAATGTTGTGTTCATAGTTTTAAAAATCGGGCCAGCGGAATTCGGGCCTGCGGTCTTCTCCTCCCGAAGGAGGTGATCTGCCAAGCTGAGCCAAGGCCCTTAGTGCCTTATTCCATCGCACCAGCCTCTGGTTTCCTCAAGCCGAAATCTGCCGAGTTGCCGCTTCAGTGCTTCTTCTCTGGCAACAGGAAGGAGTCCAGAAACGAGCTGCTGAAAAGCGTCGAGACATGGTGAGGGACCATCCCCGCTGTGGTGTTTTCCGGCGCGATGGTGCGCGGCGCCACATGGCGAGATTTGATGACATGCGGACCGACTTTCACAGTGCGACTGCCACCTCTTCGAGCAGTTACCTTTCTCTTTTCGCCATTCTACTTTTCATTTTCTTCGATTCATTCTGCGAGCACCTCCGCAAGGCCCTGTGGGGAGTGAATCGATACGCCGGCGATGGTTTGGCCATAGAGTCGGCTGAAATGGGTGTTGTCGCCGGTGAGGAGGGCTTGGCACCGGTGTTGGATGGCGGAGGCGAGCACGGGGCGGTCTTTTTCCGGCAGGAGCAGGGCGAGGCTGGGGGATGGCAATGCGGGCGGGCTCGCGAGGCGTGAGACGCGGAGCAGGACGCGCTCGAAATCGGGCAGTGCGGCGGAGAATTTTTGCTCCAGATTTCTGCGGGCCTCAGCGATCACATATTCATCAGCGACGCATTCATGGCCGCACGCTTGGATTTCCTCGACGAGTCTGCGGATGGCTCCGGCGGATTTGGCCGAAGAGAAAAGGATATTGGCGTCGAGGAAAATACGCATCGGTTATGGGGTCACGAGGGGTGGGTGTTTCTGGAACCAAGCGGCCAGCTCGGCCTCGGCTTGATCGAACTCGGCGATGCGCTCGTCTGTGTAAATCTCGATAGGCACGGTGACTGCCGGACGGAGGAGAATGCCCTCTGGCGTGGTCTCGGCGATGAGCTTGTCCTGAGGCCGGATACCTGCCGCCTCCCGCATTTTCGCAGGCAAGGCGATGAGTCCGCGACCGGATATGGTGACTGTGGCTTTCATGGAGCCAATATTGCAGAAATGCAGAAAAACTGCAATTGAGCATTCCGGTTTGCACCGTAGTCTAGCACCCAGCTTTGGTGAATGCGACGGGCTGTCGAGTCCATCCACGAAAACGAGCTTCCGGTCGCGCGCTTTCTTCTCGCAAATTCGGGAAGGGCGCAACGAGCGGTGTTTGATCTAAAAACGATTCTGATTTTCGCTTCAGTGCTTCTTCTCTGGCACCAGGAAGGAGACCAGAATCGAGCCGCCGATGAGCGTGGAGATGATGGCGAGAGACCATCCAATCGGGAAGTGGCCGCCGAAGACATGGTTCAGCCAGACCATCTTCAGGCCGACGAAGACCAGGACGAGTCCGAGTCCGTATTTCAGGAAGCGGAACTTGTGCACGATGCCCGCCAAGAGGAAGAACATGGCGCGAAGTCCAAGGATAGCGAAGATATTTGAGGTGAATACGATAAGAGGTTCCTTGGTGATAGCGAAAATGGCCGGAACGCTGTCCACCGCGAAGACGATGTCCGAGATTTCCACTAGGATCAGTGCGACCAAAAGCGGGGTCGCCATACGAACGCCGTTGTGGTGGGTGAAGAATTTCTGGCCGTCCAAGTGCGGGCTGATAGGCAGAAACTTTTTAAGAAGTTTCAAGACTGGGTTCTTATCTGGCTCAACTGGTTTCTCGGGGGCGAGAAGCACTTTGATGCCGGTCAGAATAAGGAACACGCCGAAGAGGATGACGACCCAGTGGTATTGGATCAGAATCGAGCCCATGGCGATGAAGATGCAGCGGAAGATCAAAGCCCCGATAATGCCGTAAAAGAGGACGCGGTGCTGGTATTTGCTCGGGATATTGAAGTAGGTGAAGATCACCACGAACACGAAAATGTTATCCACCGAGAGCGCCTTCTCGACAATATAGCCGGTAAAAAATTGCAGCGTGCTCCGCTGGGCCTCCTCAAGCGGGTTGAATCCCGGGATCGCGAGCAACCTCTCGCAGTGTTGAAGGCGGTAGATTGCGAATTCATGGAACGCGAGGCCGAAGACCACTGCCATCGCCACCCAGATGACGCTCCAGGTCAGCGCCTCGCGGAATTTCACCTCATGCGCGGTCTTGTGAAAAACCCCGAGGTCGAGCGCAAGCACGATTAGCACAAAAACAATAAACGAAGCGTAGAACCACCAATACTCGGCAAATGGAAATAACATCATGGCGACGACCGTGCCTTTTTCTGGTGCATTCGGGAATGATGAAGAAATAAAGTAATCATTAGTTTTAAACTAACCATCGCTTGTCACAGAATCGCTTCTTTCCAACACCAACTTCCCGCCTGTAGCATGTCCCCATGCCGAGTTCTTCCTCAACTCATCCTGTTTCCAAGCGCCCATGAAACTGACCAAACGCGGCGAATACGCCCTGCGCGCCTTGATCGATATGGTCCTTGCCCGCGAGGCCGGTAGGGAGCTGATTCCCCTCAAGGAGATTTCCGCGCGGGAAAAAATCCCCCTCCCTTTTCTGGAGCAGATTTTCGTTCAGCTGCGCGAGGCCGGCATCGTTGATGGCAAGCGCGGCAAGCATGGTGGTTTCTTCCTCGCGAAGCCCCCTGAAAACATCTCGATGGGCGAGGTCGTGCGTCTCATCGACGGACCCCTCGCACCAATCGGATGCGTGAGCCACACGGCCTACACGAAATGCTCATGCCCCGACGAGGAGCACTGCGGCCTCCGTCTTCTCATGCTCGAGGTGCGCAATGCCATCGCCAACATTCTCGATCGTTACAGCCTCGCTCAAGTCTCCGAAGTCTCCCTCAAAAAACTCCGCCAGGATGGCCTCCCGATTCCGTTCGCCGCTCCTATCAAGCGGGCCGGCTCGGATGCCGATTATCAAATATAAAAGGCCTCGTCCGCCCCCCCCAGGGAAAAAGCAACCGCTCGAATCCGCTGATGCGTAAATTTGAGTTCGTGAAAAAAATTCTCCTCCCCCAGCGGATGTCTAACCGGATTTGTTAGGCTCCCGGCGAAATGATCTGCAAAATCCTACACCTCATCCAATCGGCACTGCTCCGCCTTCGTCCGCAGCGCCTTTTCCAGAGCCAATCTGCAAAGCAAGGAGAGTTTTGTTTCGTGCCGAAAAATCAACCACCCGCTCAGCGATGACATTCCCGCCCCCTGCTCTTTCCATTCAAGGCAAGCGGAGGAATTCCTCACCGCACGAGGACTTATTTGTCAAAATCGCCGCTGGTGCGTTTATCATGCTCACAAGCCCGATTTGGTTTCCCCTTTGGATTCTGTTGCTGCCATTCAGGCGCCGTCGCGAGCTTGCCAGGCAGACCAATAAACACCCCCCCTCAAATCAGCCTTCTCTACGACCCGATCAGAGATGATCCGGACATCGCCCCGATCATCAAAGCGTCTGCAGAACGCGCCCATCAAGAAGTCTCGGGAGGCAAATACGAGCACCTCGGCACCTGCCATCTCATCTGGCAGCGACAAAAAGAAATCCTCAAGGCGGAACACGGCATCACTTGGTATTCGCACCGCGAAATGACCCCCCGCGTTATTTTCGACCGTTGTTTATCTAGCGTTCGACTTCTACGCACCAACCTGCTATTGTTAGAATTTTAGATAAATCAATCGACCTTATAAATTTCGGCAAAAGATGATCCCCGATGCGTCGAGGCCCGCTTTTCGGGGGTGTCGTGCATCAAGTGGCAGCAGGTTCCTGAAGGAGCATCTCTGGCTGGATGCTTTCCGCGGCCTGTGCAATGGCGGCGGCGTCTTCGCTCGCGAGATTTTCGGACTTTCCGAGGGCCTTGGCGACGCTTTCGGAGGACTTTGAGTTGTCGTCGGTTTTGCCGCTGAATTTCACGCTCACGAGTTTGCTGACGCCGTGTTCTTCCATGGTCACACCGTAGAGGAGGTCCGCGCGGGAGATGGTGCGCTTATTGTGCGTGATGGTCACAAACTGGCTCTGGCCGACGAAGCGGTCGAGGATTTTGATGAAGCGTGTGATGTTGGATTCGTCGAGCGGGGCGTCCATTTCATCGAGCACGCAGAACGGGCTGGGCTTGACCATGTAGATGGCGAAGAGGAGTGAGACGGCGGTCATGGTGCGTTCGCCGCCGGAGAGGAGCGTGACGCTTTGGAGCTGCTTACCGGGTGGCTTGGCGATGATCTCGATGCCGCTCTCGAGAGGGTCGGAGTCGTCGGTGAGCAAGAGGTTGGCGCGTCCACCGCCGAACAACTCGGTGAACATGAATTGGAAGTTCTCGCGGATTTTTTCGAAGGTCTCGGCGAAGAGGGTCTTGGTGGTGTGGTTGATCTTGGAGATGACTTCGAGCAGCTCGGCTTTCGAGGTCACGAGGTCGGCGTTTTGTTTTTCGAGGAAAATGTAGCGCTGCTCGAGTTCGTCGTATTCCTGGATCGCGTCCATGTTCACCGGGCCCATGGAGTCGATGCGCTCGGTGAGCTCGGCGACGAGTTCCTCGATGCGGTCCCACGGGATGCCTTCGCCCTCGGCGGGAACGGCTATGGCGGGGCGCTCGGTCTCCTCGGCAGCGGGCTGTTCGCCCTCAGGAGTCTCGGGTTTGCGCTGGCTGCGTTCGCGGAGGGAAACAATGAGGGCGTAGGTGTCCGGCTCGAAGGCTTCCAGATCGAGCTGGTAGCGTTGTGAGACATGGGTGCGGATGTTTTCCTTCCGCATTTCGGTCTGTGCCGCCTTCACCTCGATGCGGCTGCGCTGGTCCTGAAGGTTGGCGAGTTGCTGGCGGGCGGCGCGGAGGGCGGATTCGATGGCCTCGGCGCTTTCGCTGACTTCGGAGCGCTGGGCCAAAACGGCGCTCAAGCGGGCTTCTTCGGATTCCAATTCGCTGCGCCATTCCCCGATGGAAATTTCGAGGGAGGCATTCTCGGCGGCGAGGGAGTCGATGCGGCCTTCGTAGTTCGAAATATCGAGACGGCGGGCGTCGAGGAGTTCGTTCAGCTCCATGATGCGGGCGGCCATCGGGCCGCGCTGGCGGTGGAGGCCTTCCTGCTGCTGGCGCTCGGTGGCCACGCGGACGCGGATTTCGTTCAAGGCATCGGAGGCGGAACTTTCCTTCTCGCGCACAACTTGAATACGGGTCTCGGATTCGCTGCGGGCGGTGCGGAGGGAGTCGATGGCGCAAGTCGCCTGGGCGATGCGGCCTTCGAGTTCGCTGAGTTGGGCGAGGCTGCCGCGCAGTCCCTCCTCGATGCTGGCGGCTTCGCGCTGGAAGGAGGCCCGCTTGGCTTCGACATCCGCAAACTGGCGCTCGGCGTGGCGGCGTTCGTTGTCGGTCGAGGCCGTTTCGATCTGCGCGGCCTGCATGGCCTCGCGGGCTTGCTTGAGGCGGTCTGTTGCCTGATCCATCTCCGAGGCTGCGGCAGCGCGGGCGGCAGCGAGGGATTCGATGCGCGTGGTGGCGTCGGTCAACGAGGTCTCAAGCTCTGCGATGCGGATTTTTCGCTGGAGGGTGGATTGACCGTTGTTCTCGCCGGATTGTCCCCCGTGGATGATGCCACTGTGGCTGATGAAGCCTCCATCGAGCGAGGCAAATGCGAACGATGGATTCTCTGAACGCAGGCGGAATGCGGCTTCCATGTTCTCGACGATCAGCACATCGCGGAGGAGGTGGCGGGCCAGATGAGAGCTCTCGTCATCACCCTTCACGCAATCACTCGCCCGGCCAAACACACCGAAGGGGAGGGGAGGTTCGGGAGCCGGTGAGGTTTCGGGAGTCTGGCTGAACAGGCGGGACGCCTGTTCTCCCCTCCCGGAGATCCACGAGGCGGGGATCACGGCTGCTCGGCCGAGTTTCTTGCCGCTGAGAGTGGCCAAGGCGGCTTCGGCAACGCCGGGGTCCTTGAAAATGACGGCCTGCAACGCGGAGCCCAGCGCGGCCTCGATGGCGGGAATGAGGCGTTCCTCGACTTGGATATGCTGGGCGAGCGTTCCCTTGATGGCGCTTTGGAAGAAACCGGGATTGTCGAGGCCTTTGAGGACGGCCTGCGTTCCTTCATCCAAGCCCTCGCCTTGCTCCTGAAGTTGGCGCAAAACCTCAAGGCGGGACTCGAGACCGGCGGCTTCCTTGCCGGCAGTATTGAGGATGGCCTCGGTGTTCTGGCGTTCGTGCTGGGCGTTTTCGTGGTCTGCCATGGCGGAGGCGGTTTCAGCCTGGGCGTGCTCCAATGCCAAATGGGCGGCATCCGAGCGGCGTTTCAGATCTTCGAGATTCGAGGAAATCTCGGCGGCGGAGCGCGAGGCGGTTTCGATTTCGTTTTGCAGCAAATGAAGACGCGTCTCGCCCGATTCCCGGCGTCCTGTGGCTGCGGAAATTTCGCCGCGGAGTGAGTTCAGACGCGCCTCGGCGTTTGAGAGTTCTGCGCCCTGGGTGGTGAGTTCGCGCTCGGCAGCGATGCGCTCCTCGCGCACGGAACTGAGGCGGGCCGTGTGCTCATCAAGCGTCTCCTGGTGGGTGCGGAGGCTCTCGATCATTTGCTCCAGCAGGCTGTCTGTCTGCTCGATTTGCTCCTGCTGCGTGCGGATTTTTTCCTCCGCCTGGCTGATGTCGAGGCGGTGGCGGTCGATGAGGGCGGTGGCCTCCGAGCTGCGCTCGTGGTTTGTGCCGATGCGGTTCTCGGCTGAAAAAATGCGGTTCCTCAGGGTCTGCATGCCGTCGCGGATCGTTCCGGCCTCGGCCTCGAGTTCCTGCAGGCGCTGGCGGAAGTCCGAGAGTTCGGACTCTTGCTGGGCGATTTCCACCTCATGGATTTGGCGGGCCTCCTCGCCTTGGTTCAATTGGTTTTTCAGAGTCTCCAACTCGTCCGAAAGCTGGCGGTAGTTTTTATGCGAGATGTGGGTGTCAAAAATCCGGAGGTCGGAGATGATCGACTGGTAGCGGCGGGCCTTGGCGGCCTGGCGTTGCAGGGAGCCGATCTGGCGCTTGACCTCCTTGATGATGTCCTGGACGCGCACGAGGTTCGACTCGGTGTATTCCAGCTTGCGGAGGGCTTCTTTTTTCTGGGCCTTGAACTTCGTGATGCCGGCGGCCTCCTCGAAGATCGCGCGGCGGTCCTCCGGGCGGTTGCTCAAGATCTGGTCGATCTTGCCTTGCTCCATGATCGAGTAGGCGCTGCGGCCCACGCCGGTGTCCATGAAGAGTTGGTGGATGTCGCGCAGACGGCATGCGGTTCTATTGATGAAATACTCGCTCTTGCCGTCCCGATAAACGCGGCGGGTTATGCGGACTTCGTTCCATTCGGTGCCGAGTTCCTTTTCGCACTCCGCGAAGGTCATGGAAACCTCCGCCATGCCGAGTGCCGGGCGGCTGTCCGTGCCGCTGAAAATGACATCCGACATCTCGCCGCCGCGCAGGGCTTTTGCCGACTGCTCACCGAGCACCCAGCGAATGGCGTCGAGGACATTTGACTTGCCGCAACCATTCGGGCCCACGACGGCTGTGACGCCCCGGTGGAAGTTGAGGACGGTTTTTGCGGCGAAGGATTTGAAGCCGATGATTTCCAGAGATTGCAGATACATGGGATACCGTTTAGAAGTACGTTCAGCCTAAAAATGCTGCTTGGCCGCGCAAGGAAAAAATACCACATCCTGTGCGGTCGGCTCCGATAAACCACAATATATAGTTTTTTTATGAATGATCCCCGCGTTGCCGAGTTGCTGGAATTTGTCCGAATTCCCAGTGTTTCAGCCCAATCCGTCCATGCTGCCGATATGGAGCGGTGTGCGGACTGGCTCGTCGCGAAGCTTTGCCAGATCGGTTTGGAGGCTGGCAAGGAACCCACGCCGGGAAATCCCATCGTGCTGGGAAAAACGCCGCGCGATCCTTCGAAGAAAACAGTCCTCATTTATGGACACTACGATGTTCAACCGCCCGAGCCACTCGAACTCTGGACCTCGCCGCCTTTTGATCCCGAAATTCGCGATGGCAAAATCTATGGACGCGGCGCCTCAGATAACAAAGGGCAAATCCTCGCGCACATTCTCGGAGTCGGCGAGGCGCTGGCGGAGGGGCCGCTGCCAGTGAATGTGATTTTTTTGATCGAAGGCGAGGAGGAGGTTGGGAGCGGGCATCTGGCGGACTTTTTGGAAAAACACCGGGCCGAATTGGCGTGTGACGCCATCGCCATCTCGGATACCGGCATGGCGGCCGATGGGTATCCAACGCTGAGCTACGCCTTGCGGGGCATTGCGGCAATGGAGGTCAGGGTGTTCGGTCCCTCGCATGACCTACACTCCGGCATCTACGGCGGTGCGGTGGCGAATCCCGCGACGGCGGCGGCGCGCCTCATTGCCAGCCTGCATGACTCGCAGGGCCGCGTGGCGATCGAGGGGTTTTATGATGACGTCCAGCCCATGCAGCCTTGGGAGCGCAAGGCCGCAGCTGAGTCGCCTGTGAGTGACCAAGCCATCGCCGAGCAGGCGGGCGTCAGCGAACTCTGGGGCGAGGCGGGCTATTCCTCGGTCGAACGCATCGGGGCGCGCCCCACGGCGGAAATCAACGGCATCGGAAGTGGCTATCAAGGCGAGGGGAGCAAAACCGTGCTTCCCGCCGAGGCGTTCTTCAAGGTCACATTCCGCCTC
Source organism: Spartobacteria bacterium UBA5019 (assembly GCA_002396485.1). Classification (GTDB taxonomy): domain Bacteria; phylum Verrucomicrobiota; class Verrucomicrobiia; order Chthoniobacterales; family Terrimicrobiaceae; genus UBA967. Next base: position 21,317 of record DGXZ01000033.1, on the reverse strand, counting down.
GTGGCGAATCAAACTCCCGAGACCGTGCTGGAACAGGCGCGGTGTTATTTTGAAAAGCACAAGCCGCCTGGCGTGAGGCTTGAGATCATCGATGGACACGGTGGCGAACCGTTTTTTCTCAATCCCAAAGGCGCGCAGGGCGTCGCCGCATGTCGCGCTTTGGAAGCCGTCTTCGGCAAAAAACCAGCCCTTACGCGCGAAGGCGGATCGATTCCCATTCTCGCGGATTTTCAAAAAATTCTTGGCCATCCCGCGCTGTTGCTGGCGCTGGCCTCGCCCGATTGCCGCGCCCACTCGCCGAATGAGAATTTCCCGGTGGAAAATTTCTTCACCGGAATTCGACTGAACAAGGCGCTGCTACAGGAACTCGCGCTTTAGAAATTCCACATCTTGCCCTTGGCTGCGTCGCTGAAGACCTGCGGGCTCAGGAGATAGGATTTCGGCGGATTCGGAAGCGGACCGTCATCCAGTACAGGAAGATTTTTGCCGATGGTCTCATCCCAAGGTTGGCTCTTGGCGATATTCAATGGAGCGCCTTTTGGAACGATCGCGAAGACTTCCTTGGCGGCGATCAGTGGCATGCGCACGCAGCCGTGGGTCGCAGGTGAAGGCTTCACGAAGCCCCAGTGGATGCCATAGGCCGGCTTGAATTCCATCCAGTAGCACATCGGATATCCGGCATCGGGCTGGCTGGCCCGGCGGCGCTTGGCCTCCTTGGAATAAATGGTGAAGTCACCTTGCGGGGTGGGGGATGCGGCTGTGCCGACGGTCACCGGCGTGGCGATGAGGACCTCGTTTCCTTCCACCACATACAAACGCTGCGCGCCGGTGCTGATTTTTACCTTCACAGCAGACGGATTCTTCGGGGTCTTGTCAGGCGGGTCGAACCTGAACGAGTGGGAGTGGGAGGCGTTTTTGATTGTTTCGCATCCGGTGAGGCTGAGGATTGCCGTCGCTGCGACGGCGGTCAGTAAAAAGTGGAGAGTTGGTTTTTTCATGGAATTTCCGCTTTATGAAACGGCAAAGCGTGCCGCCGTCAAGCTCATGCCTGCCTTTTTTGAAGGTCTATAGCGGGGGCCTGCGCCCGGATGCCAAGGGTTGATGCGGAATTCCGAAGCCACGATTTTGTCTCTCCAATCCGTGCAGAGTTCGCAGACGGCCTCGATGTCAAGGCCCATGTGCGTCGGGCCGAATGGCGAAACATTTTTGACTCCCAGCGCGAAGAGCCTCGCAGCCGGATGGAGTCTTCGACCATCAGTCGGGTGGTCTGGTCGGGCGTATTGTTTTTTCAAATGCACAAAGGCGCCGGCGATCTGGATGAGGCCTTTGAAGTAGAGGTGGTTTTCGTCCCGGCATTCCAGCCAGAGGTGCTCCAATACATCATGCGCCTCGTAGTAATCGCCTTGGTTGAAACACTCGAAATACCTGGCATAGCAAGGATGGAAGCCTGTGGTCTCCGAGGCCGCGAGTGTTTCGACAAAGGCCGATATGCGGTCGTGCTTTTTCATGAAATCAATTCCCAACGATTCCGAGTCCGGCGAGTGTGCGGACGTCGAGTTTCCCGGTTTGGGGCAGGCTTTGGGCGAGTTGCCATTCTTTGATCGAGGCCGTGAGCGTTGTGCTGGGCAGCCCGTTGTGAGGTCCAGCGTAGAAGCCAGACTCCGCGAGCACCCGCTGCGCATGGCGAATCGCTTCAACCTGGGCGGCGGAGTCCTTGCCCGAGAGCGGGCCGTCGTCGAACAGTGCGTTGATTTTTGAGTAATCTGGAGCGGGCGGAGGAGCGTTGATTCCGAGTGCATCCAGCGTCTGTTGGTTCAGCGAGCCCGTGACCTTGAGCTTCCCGGCAAGTTGATATCTTCGAATCGCCGCGCTGGTCATGCTTCCCAGAGACCCATCCACGCGGGCTTTGTAGTATCCGAGAGCGGCAAGTTTCGTCTGCGCTGCACGGACCACCTGATCCGCTTGGAGCGAGTTGGCGCAAAGAATCAGAAGCAAAAAAATAATTTTTACACGGGGATGCGACATCAAGCATATGGTGTCACCGAAAGTGGCCAAAACATGAAGCAAGAAGATCAGTCCCCGATTCTATTGAAGAAAGCACTCCTCATCTACGACGGCAGTTGCGGCTTCTGTGAAAAATGGATTGCGCGTTGGCGCAGAATCACGGGCGACTCGGTGGAATACCGTCCCTCGGCCGGGATTGGAGCCTTGTTTCCTGAGATTCCCGCAAGTGAGTTTGACCGCGCCGTGCAATTGATCCGCCCCGATGGCTCACGATGCTCGGGCGCGCAAGCCGTGTTGGAGATCACCGCGCCGCACAACCGAGCCGCCTATCTGCTATGGCTCGCCTACCAAAGACACACAAGCATCCGCAGCGCATTGGAAGCCACATACCGCTTTGTGGCAGCGCACCGGGCAAAAATTCGGTGTTCAACAGACCCAATCTGAATAGAAGTTCGGCGACATCAAGTGAGCAGGGTGCTGTTGTCAGGAAAAGTCTGTTTCGTGTCGCAAGCTTCTATGGCAGCGGTTTAGTTCGTTGGTAAAACTCTCGTAAAAAATTGTGCTTGAGAGTGGTGCAGCCATGAGGAGTCGAACCTCAAACCTTCTGATCCGTAGTCAGATGCTCTATCCAATTGAGCTATGGCTGCAAGGAAAGTAAGGCGGAGAGTAAAGGCGAAGATCGAGCGGGAGTCAACCGGGATTTTTTAAAATTTTTTCTGGCGGTTTTTTGTCGGGGCTCAGGCTTTGACGCGTTCGATTTCCGCGCCGAGTTCGTTGAGTTTTTCATCGATCGATTCGTAGCCTCGGTCGATGTGGTAAACGCGGTTCACCTCGGTGATGCCGTCGGCTTGCAGGCCTGCGAGAACTAGTGCTGCTGAGGCGCGGAGGTCGCTGGCCATGACGGGGGCGCCACTGAGTTGGGTGACGCCGGTGATGACGGCGGTGGCGCCTTGTAGGTCGATATTCGCGCCCATGCGCTTGAGTTCGGCGACGTGCATGAAGCGGTTTGGGAAAACATGTTCGCTTACGACACTGATGCCGTCTGTGTTTGCCAGGAGGGCACACATCTGGGCCTGCATGTCGGTGGGAAAGCCAGGGTAGGGGATTGTATCGAGTTTGAGGGGACGGCGTTTGGTTCCGGGTGCGATGGAGACTTTGCTACCGTTGGATTCGATGTGAAAGCCAGCCTCGCGGAGCGGGGAGATGACGGCTTGGAGGTGCTCGGGGTTCACGCGATGGAGAGTCACTTCATCCCCCGAGATGGCTCCGGCGACGAGGAAGGTGCCGGCTTCGATGCGGTCGGGAATGACTTCGTGTTCAGCCCCGTGGAGTTCTTTCACTCCTTCGATGGTGATCGTGCGGGTTCCGGCGCCTTCGATTTTTGCGCCCATGGCGATGAGGAAATTTGCAAGGTCGACGACTTCGGGTTCCTCGGCGGCGCCGTCGATGACGGTAGTGCCATCCGCGAGCACGGCGGCCATCATGACATTTCCGGTGCCGAGGACTGTGGAGCCGAATGTGCTGCGGAGGGAAATAGTCGCCCCAGTGAGCTTGGGAGCGAGAACCTTCACATTGCCGCCGCTGACTTTCACGGCCGCGCCTAGGGACTCGAAGCCGCGCAGGTGGAGATCGATCGGGCGGTCGCCGATGACGCAGCCGCCTGGAAGAGAAACGGTGGCCTCATGCTCGCGGCCGAGCAGTGGGCCGAGGATGCAAACGGAGGCACGCATTTTGCGCACGATGTCGTAGGGCGCCTGGGTGGTGATTTTTTCAGCTCTGATTTGAACCGTGCCACTGGCGCGCTCCACCTCGCATCCGAGTTCGCTGAGGATGGTGAGCATGTAGTGGATGTCGCTCAGGTCGGGGACGCGTGAGATCGTGCAGGGTTCCTTGGTGAGAAGGGTGGCGGCGAGTATCGGGAGGGCGGAGTTTTTTGAACCGCTGATTTTGACATTACCGCGCAAACGGCGTCCGCCGTGAACCAAAATTTTATCCATGTCTTGCTGAAACGAATCGTTGAATGTCTTGATAATCGCGATGGGCTGCGATGTCTCGATAATTGTTGGCAGCGAGGAGTGCCATGACGCGCTCGGCTTGGTCGTGTCCGATTTCCAGTGCGAGCAGTCCGCCGGGAGCGAGTCGCGATGTGGCCTCGGCGATGAGTCGCTCGACGAGCACGAGGCCGTCAGGGCCGCCATCCAGCGCGCTGAGGGGATCGTTTTGGACCTCGCGGGAGAGGTTGGGAATATCGGAGCTTGGGATATAGGGCAGGTTGGCGACGATGACGGCGAAGGTATCTGAAACGGCTGCGAGGAGGTCGGATTGGAAGAAAGCGATGCGCGCGCCGAGTTGGTGGCGGGCGGCATTTTCTTGTGCCAGCGAGAGGGCAGCGGGCGAGAGGTCACAGGCGGAGACTTTGGAGGCGGGCAGGGCGATGGCCAGGCTGATGGCAATCACACCGCTGCCAGTGCCTACGTCCAGGATGCTTGCTGCGTCGGGTGAGCATTTGAGGATGAGTTTCACAAGTTGCTCGGTCTCGGGGCGGGGAATGAGTCCTCGGGGGTCGCAGGTGAAAAGGTGGCCGCAGAATTCCGCTGTGCCGAGGATGTGCTGGAGGGGGATGCCCTCGGAGCGGCGTTTCACCAAGTCCCGGAGCGGGGCGCGTTCCTTTTCGCCGAGCGGACGCTCGAAGTCCATGTAGAGGTCGATGCGTTTTTTTTTGTCGAGAATATGGGCGAGGAGATACTCGGCATTGAGGCGAGGGCTTTCCACGCCTTGTTTATCCAAGTAGGAGGTCGCCGCGTTGAGGACTTCAAGCGTGGTCATCAAGGCAGCGGGATGCCCCCGAAATCAGCAATTTTACCCACAATCGAGCGCAAGGGCAGGTGCGAGAAAGAGCAACCGAAGGTTGGCCCGAACGGTGAGCGAGCGGGAGCGAGTGAGTTAAAGGACGCGGAGAGCACGGAGGATGAGGAGTCGGCAACTGCATAGGAATTCCTCACATTCTGTCAAAAAAAACCGTTTTCGTGATGCATGCACTACTCGGGACTCTTGGACTCGAGGGCTTTGACGCGATTGTAGAGTTTGCGAATGTTTTTCAGCAGAGCGTAATTTTCTTTGTATTCGCGGATGGGTTGGGCCGGTGCGCCGAACATGATTGTTTTTGGCGGCACGTTTTTGGCCAGGCCGGACATGGCTCCAATCATGACTTGATCGCCGATCTCGATGTGTCCACTGAGGCCGACCTTGCCGGCGAGGGTGACATAATTTCCGATGCGGGTGCTACCGGAGATGCCCACTTGGGAGCAGAGGATGCAATGCTCGCCAATCGTCACGTTGTGGCCGATCTGGACGAGGTTGTCGATTTTCGTGCCGCGTTGAATCCATGTGCGGCCGAAACGGGCCCTGTCCACGGCGGAGTTGGCGCCGATTTCGACATCGTCATCGATCTGCACAGTGCCAGTCTGTGGGATTTTCTGCTGTTTTCCATCGCGGAACTCATAGCCAAAGCCATCGGCTCCCACCACGACTCCACAATGAAGAATGACGTGGTTGCCGATGAGGCAACGCTCACGGACTATTACATTTGGGTGAAGGTGGCAGTTATCGCCCAGTGTGCTTTGATGTCCGATAAAACACTGGGCTTCAATGACACATCGGGCACCGATCTTGGCTCCTGCTTCGATGACCACGTGGGCACCTATCGAGCAACCCTCGCCGATTTCCGCATCCGGCGAAATCACCGCAGTCTGATGAATGCCCGGCGCTCGAACGATGGGTTGCGGGGTGAAAAGGAGCAGAATCTGTGCAAATGCCGCCGCTGGATCTGACACAAACAGGCAGTGGACTGAAAGTTCCTCCGTAAAAGATTCAGGAAGAAGGACCGCCGTTGCGCGAGTTTTCCTCAGCGCATTGATGTATTTGGGATTTCCGAAAAAGGAGATGTCGCCTGGATTGGCATCAGCCAAGGAAGCCACATTCGAAATCTCGACATCCCCTGCTTCCGGAGCGAGCCGGGCGTTCACACGCCCGGCGAGTTCACGGAGAGTCATTAGGGTTTCTTGGCTGCTGCGGCTTTGCCAGCGTCTTTATTCAGCGTCTCGATGATGTCCTTGCTGAAATCGAGATTTGGTGCGGAGAAAAGGACTACGGGCACTTGGCCCATGCTCATGCCGGATTTGTCAAGGACGATGTCGTAGGCTGCATTTTTGACCTTGTCGTTAACGATTTTCATGATGTCGTCAATGATGTCTTTGCGCATGCGAACGAACTGCTCCTGAAGCTGGCGCTCACGGGTGCCACGGAATTCCGCGATTTCACGATCGAGGTTGCGGGCTTCGGCGACTTTTTCATCGCGCGATTTGGCGGCTTTTTCCTTGGCGTCTTTGCTGAGTTCAGGTTTTTCAAGGTCAGCGTTGATTTTGTTGATTTCTTCCATCGCCTTCTTGAGGGTTTCGAGGCGGTCATCAAGTTCTTTTTTCGCTGCGGCGCGGGATTCGTTGAGTTTCGCCTCGGCATCCTTGGTGCGGTAGTATTGGGTAAAAACGGCATTCATATCGAGAATGCCGACCTTCATCTGTGCGTTGGCGGATGGCGCGAACGCGAGCACGGCGGTGGTGAGAATAGCTGCTGAGAGTAGTGGTTTGAACATTGTGGTTTGTATTTTGGTTATTGGGTTAAATTGAAAGCCCGTGGGTAAATGGCACGGGAGCCGAGCTTGGTCAAGGCCGCAGAATGACTGAAATCTTGTTTTTAGAATTGGTATCCGATGTTGAAGTTGAATTTTCCGGGAGGGCCGTTCCAGCTGTCATAGATAACTGGGATGCCGTAATCGACGCGGATCGGGCCGATTGGCAGGTCGAGTCGGAGGCCCACGCCGACGTCCACATTGGCGCCTGCGCTTCCGAAATCGTAGGCATCCGGGTTCACGAAACCAGCGTCCGTGAAGACCGCGCCGCGTACGCGGCTGATGATGGGGAAGGTGAGTTCCAGAGTGACATAAGCGAGCGAGTTGCCACCGATCGGGTTGTCGTCCACATCCACAGGGCCGACCTCACGGAAATTGAAGCCGCGCATGTTGTTGGCGCCGCCTAAGTAGAGACGGTCGAAAATTGGAACTCCGTTTCCATAGCCATCGTCTTCATTGGATTCGCCCCCACCCCATCCATCGACCACGGCAAGTTGGCCTTTGGTCATGAAAATCATATCCCACGGCAGGGTGAAGTATTTTGAGCCTTCGAGCGAGATGCCATAGTCTTGGACAGTGCCACCGAGAGGGCCGCCTGCGATGAAGCCGGTGAGTTCGAGGAGCTCTCCCTTGCGGGTGAGAAAGAGACTATCGCGGGTGTCCCACACGAGCGAACTAGTGACGGCGCTCTTGTAGTAGGTGCCTGCGGAGTCCTTGATGACGGGACCATATTGTCCATTGCTGCTGCTCCCTCCAAAAACGCCATCGGTGCCATAATAGTCGTTGTAGAGGTCGTCGCCCAGATCGTAAATCACAACGCGTTCGAAGCGGTATTCCGTGCGGGCGGAGAGGGCGCGCCAGACTTGCTGGCGTGTTTGCAGGGCGAAACCAGCATTTTCCTGAGCATAAACATTCGAAAGGAAGTCGGCATTCCGGTAATAAACCTCGGCGCCGGCGGAGAGTTTATATCCGAGGAACCATGGTTCGGTGAGGGATGCGACGAAGTCTTGGCGCAGGATACCGTATTGGGCGCGGATGCGGAAGCGCTGGCCGCCGCCTGTGAAGTTTGGCCAGTTCAGAATGTCGAAGTTGGACTGTTGGATTTCCGCGAAGCCGAGCAAGCTGTCAATCGTGCTGAAGCCCGCGCCGAAGTTGAAGGAACCGGTGCGTTTCTCCTCAACGATTACGTTCAAATCTTTGCGGCCTGGCACGACTGTGTCGGTGGGCTGGGTCTCCACGCGGGAGAAGTAGTTCAGGTTCTCCAGGCGCTTCTTGCTCACATCCACGAGCGTCGTGTCGTAAACCTCGCCTGGCTTCACTGCCAATTCACGGCGGATCACGCGGTCTTGCGTCCTTGTATTTCCTTGGATACTAACAAGATTGATGTATGACTGAACGCCTTCATCCATGCGGTAAGTGAGATTCACAGCTCCGGGGCCGGCTGGCAGCACCTCGGGAACAATCGTCATATCCACATAGCCGCGGCTGCCGTAAAAATCCCTCATGGCCTTGATGTCCGCACTCATGCCTTTGGGGGTAAAAAGTTGTCCGGCATTCATTTTGAGCAGGCTTGAAATCTCTCCCGGGGGAACGATGTTCACGCCATCGACGGCAATGTTGTTCACCCGGTATTGCGTGCCTTCCGTGATGTTGATGACGAGTTCGACGCCGCCTTTTTCCAGAGGTTGAGTTTCAATCTGGGCCACATCCACGTCGGCAAAGCCGCGATTCTGATATACGGTGCGGATGGCAGCGCGGTCTTCCTCGACCTGCGAGGGGGTGAGGCGTCCGCTTTTGTTGAAGAAGGTGAGAATATCAAGCGGCTTGGTCTTCATCACGGCCCGGAGGTCTTTGGAGAGGACCGAGTCATTGCCGTTGAAAACGATTTTTTTGACGATGAGCTTGGGACCTTCCGTGATGGCGAAAATGACGCGGGCGCGGTTTTTTCCGGAGATTTCCTCCACGCGATATTGCACGTTCACATCGGAGTAATTCCGATCCTCATACAGGCTCAGGATTTTTTGGCGGTCCAGCTCGATTTTTTCTTCATTCACGACATCCCCTGGCTTCACTCCGAGGTCGCGACGCACGCGGTTGAGTGGGATATCCTGGGCGCCTTCGATGATCACCTCCTCAACCACGGGACGGCCTTGGAGGAGCACGGTGACTTTCACGCCATCGCCGAGAGGTTCCGCAAAGATTCGCACGTTGGAAACGCCGCCGGTCTGGTAAAGGGCGCGCACATCCTGCTCGGCGGTTCGCTCGCTGTAGGGCTTGCCGACTTTCGTGGCGAGGTTCGCCAGAACGCGATCCTCGGAAATGCTGGGAGCGCCAACTGTCTCGACCGCGATATCTTTAATAATCGGTCCGGACGACTCTTCTGTGGGCTGTGCGTGAAGGGGTGAGGTGGCGGTTGCGAGTGCGAGGGGGAGCAACAGGGCAATGAAGAGGTGTTTGACGTTTCGGAGAATTCTCATGGTGTAGGCGGCGACGCGCACTTTGGCGACGCAGACGCAGGGAAATACTGAAGCCCTCCCCCAAGGTCAAGAAAACGGTGCGAGTTTGCCCGATTGTAAGTTGGATTTTATCAGATCCGGGCCACAGGGAAAAATGCTATCCCTGATCGGCAGCACCGCCCTCAGCGGCAAGCTGGGCGGCTGTGAGCACTTTGGGATGCAGGGAGTTCTTTGGTGGTGGCGGGGCTTCGCCCTGCAGCCAAGCATCGAGTTCCGGCAGGATGCTTTCGGGGGACATGAACCGCTGCCAAGCCCTGTCCTCCCGCTCCGGGTCGATGGATGCGATGAATTCATTGGCCAGACTGAAGCTCGGGGAGTGCGAGTGGATGAACTCGCGGCACTCGTCACTGTGTTTTTTCAGGCGACCCTTGGTACCGGTGCTGTATTTGCGTTGTTCCATATTTTTGTTCTGAAGCGCGGCTGATTTTTAGTCGAACCATTTCGTTGCCCTGCGGGACGGGGTTCGCATAGTCTCCCGCGCCATGCCGAAAGACTCTTCGATCAAAAAAATCCTCCTCATTGGTTCCGGTCCCATTGTGATCGGCCAAGGCTGCGAATTCGACTACTCGGGCGTTCAAGCCTGCAAAGCGCTTGCCGAGGAGGGCTACGATGTCGTGCTCGTGAATTCGAACCCCGCGACGATTATGACCGATCCAGAGTTCGCCCAGCGGACCTACATCGAGCCGATCACTCCAGAGGTCATTGAAAAAATCCTCGAGCGCGAAAAGCCGGATGCCGTCCTGCCGACACTCGGTGGCCAGACTGCTCTGAACGCCGCCATGGCGCTGGTCGAGAATGGTGCGCTCGAGCGCCACGGAGCCTGCCTCATCGGTGCAAATGCCGAGGCCATCAAGCGCGGCGAGGATCGGCTTATTTTCAAAAACATCATGCTCGAGATCGGTCTCGACTGTGCCCGCTCGGGTGTCGCCCACACGCTGGAAGAGGCACGCGCTGTTGGAATCGAGATCGGCACGTTCCCTCTCATCATTCGCCCGGCGTTCACCCTCGGCGGTGCTGGCGGCGGTATTGCCTACAACCGCGAGGAGCTTGATGAAATCTGCCGCCGCGGCCTCGACCTCTCACCCGTCAGCGAGGTCCTGGTGGAGGAATCGCTGCTTGGTTGGAAAGAATTCGAGATGGAAGTCATGCGCGACCGTGCCGACAACTGTGTGGTCATCTGCTCGATCGAGAACCTTGATCCCATGGGAGTGCACACCGGCGACTCGATCACGGTGGCTCCGATCCAGACGCTCACCGACAAGGAATACCAGGCGATGCGTGATGCCAGCTTCGCAGTGATCCGCGCCATCGGTGTTGAAACCGGCGGGTCGAACATCCAGTTCGCGATCAATCCCTCCAACGGCCGCATGGTCGTCATTGAAATGAATCCCCGCGTCTCGCGCAGTTCCGCATTGGCATCGAAAGCGACCGGTTTCCCGATTGCCAAAATCGCCGCCAAGCTGGCAGTCGGATACACGCTGGATGAGTTGAAAAACGACATCACCCGCGTCACTCCCGCCTGCTTCGAGCCGGCGATCGACTATGTCGTGACCAAGATTCCGCGTTTCACTTTTGAGAAGTTCCCGACGGCCGATCCGACCCTCACAACTCAGATGAAGAGCGTGGGCGAGGCGATGGCTATTGGACGCACGTTCAAGGAATCCTTCCAGAAGGCCCTGCGTTCTCTTGAGATTGGTCGCTTCGGCTACGGAGCTGATGGCAAGGACATCGAGCCCGATGTCGAAATGATCCGTCAGAAGCTTCGCACCCCGCGCGCTGAGCGTGTTTTCTTCCTGCGCTACGCCTTCCTTGCCGGTCTCACTGTGGAGGAGATCCACGAGCTTTCCTCGATCGACCGCTGGTTCCTTGAGCACATCCGCCTCATCGTGGAAGAGGAGAAGCGCCTCGCCGCACTGCCTGCTCCCTTGGGAGCCGCCGACTTCCGCCGCGCCAAGCGCTTTGGTTTTTCCGATCGCCAACTCGCCCATCTTACGAAAACCACCGAGCCCGAGGTCCGCAAGGCCCGTAAGGACGCCGGCATCGTCCCCACCTACCGCCTCGTGGACACCTGCGCCGCCGAGTTTGAAGCCTTCACGCCTTATTACTACTCGACCTACGGCGACGAGGACGAAACCCGCGCCAGCGATAAAAAGAAAGTGCTCATCCTCGGCGGTGGACCCAACCGCATCGGTCAAGGCATCGAGTTCGACTACTGCTGCGTGCATGCCGCTTTTGCGCTCAAGGAACTCGGATGGGAAACCATCATGGTCAACTCGAATCCCGAGACCGTCTCGACCGACTACGACACCAGCGACAAACTCTACTTTGAACCGCTCACGCTGGAAGATGTGCTCAACATCTATGAACGCGAGAAGGCGGATGCCGTCATCGTGCAATTCGGTGGGCAGACGCCTCTGAACCTAGCTGCAGGCTTGGAGGCCAATGGCTGCAACATCATCGGCACACAGCCCCGGAGCATCGAAATGGCCGAGGACCGGAAACATTTCTCTGCGATGCTTGATAAATTGGGCCTGCGCCAGACCCAAGGCGGCACCGCCACGAATGAGCAGGAGGCGGTCGATGTTGCCGCCCGGATCGGATATCCCGTGCTGGTGCGTCCGTCGTTTGTTCTGGGTGGCCGTGCCATGGAGATCGTTCACGACGAAGCTGACCTCCGGCGCTACATCCGCACCGCTGTGGAAGCCAGTCCCGAGCGTCCCGTGCTGGTGGACCGCTTTCTCGAAGATGCCACCGAGGTCGATGTGGACTGCATCTCGGACGGTGAAATCTGCGTCATAGGCGGTGTCATGGAGCACATAGAACAGGCCGGTATCCACTCCGGCGACAGCGCATGTGTGATTCCCAGCTTTTCGCTCTCGCCACAAGTTCTGGAGACAATCAAAAGCGCCACCAAAGCCATGGCCATCGAGTTGCAGGTGAGGGGACTCATGAACGTGCAATTCGCCGTCAAAGACGAGGTCGTTTACATTCTCGAAGTCAACCCTCGTGCCTCACGCACCGCCCCGTTTGTGAGCAAAGCCACGGGTGTTCCGCTCGCCAAGCTTGCCGCCAAGGTCATGGCTGGGAAAACCCTTCGCGAACTCGGCTTCACCGAGGAGGTCATCCCCTCCTACTACTCCGTCAAGGAAGCCGTCTTCCCGTTCATCAAATTCCCCGGCATCGACATCATTCTCGGCCCGGAAATGAGATCCACCGGCGAGGTCATGGGTATCGACTCCGACCTCGGCATCGCTTATGCCAAGAGTCAGATGTCCGCACAACCCGCACTTCCGCTGAAGGGGGATGTCTTCATCAGCGTCAAGGACTCCGACAAACCCGCCGCTCTCGAGGTTGCCAAGGACCTCGTCGAGCTGGGACTCAAAGTCCACGCATCCACCGGAACCGCCGCCTATTTTGCAAAAAACGGGTTCAAAGTTCCCGTCATGCTTAAAATCCGCGAAGGCCGTCCGAATGTTGTGGACTCGATCAAAAACGGCCAGGTGAAGTTCATTCTCAACACCCCGAATGGCGCAGTGCCCCGCGAGGATGAAGTCGCAATCCGCAGCGCCGCCACCGCCGCCCGCGTGCCGACCATGACCACCCTGCGCGCCGCCCGAGCGAGTGTTCAAGCCATTCGTGCCATGCTCAAGCACGGATACAGTGTGAAGAGTTTGCAGGAATACCACGCATAAACTTGACCTTGGGTCTTCGATAGAAAAGGGCGAAGTGGCCAGTTTCATCTGTCTAAAAATCTCATGAACAAATCGATTCCGCGCAGCTTGCTTGTATCGACTCGTAATAACCATAAGGTCGGTGAGATCCGGGAAATTCTGGGTGCGGAATTTGAGGTTCTGAATCTCTCCGACACCATTGGAGTGGGGGAGGTAGAGGAGACGGGGCTGACTTTTGAGGACAATGCCACGCTCAAGGCTTTGGCCGTATCGGGGCATTTTGACGGGTGGGTGATTGCGGATGACTCCGGACTTGAGGTGGATGCCCTTGATGGCGCGCCGGGCGTCTGGTCGGCCAGGTTCTCAGGGGAAGGAGCGACGGATGCCTCGAACCGTGCTTTGCTTTTAGAGAAGCTCGAGGGTGTGCGCGGCAAGGAACGCTCGGCGCGTTTCCGCTGTGTGATCGTGCTGGCGCGGGCGGGTCGCAAGCTTGCGGCTTTCAGTGGCTCGGTCGAGGGGGTTATCATCAACCAGGAAAAAGGCTCTGGCGGATTCGGCTACGATCCGATCTTCGTTCCGGAGGGGCATTGTGAGACCTTTGCACAGCTTGGTTCGGATGTGAAAAACGCATTGAGCCACCGCGCCAGGGCTCTTGCTGGCCTGCTGGCTTGGAGTGGATGGAACGATTGAAACTTTGCGCGCTTGTCGCGCTCGTTGGTCTGGATATGATGCCGTGACGCCTTATGCATCAAGGTTCCCTTGCCCTTCTCCTGCACGCCCACTTGCCGTGGGTGAGGCACCCGGAGCATGAAGAATTTTTAGAGGAGGACTGGCTTTTTGAGGCCATTCTCGAGTGTTACATTCCGCTTCTGAAAAACCTGCGCCGCCTTGTTTTCGACAAGGCGCCAGTGAAGCTCACATTCACCCTCACACCCCCACTCTGCGCGATGTTGCGGGATCCGCTGCTGCAGGCACGCTCCGAGCGATACATGGCGCGCGGTGTCGACTTGGCGGCGATGGAGGTCGAGCGCACGGCCCATGACGCCGCGATGCGCGATGTGGCGCGGCATTATCACGCCCGTCTCTCGGAGGCGCTGGATTTTTACACACGGGAAATCAACCGCGATATTGTGGGGGCATTCGCCCAGCTCCAGGCGGATGGCATTATTGAAATCATCACCTGTGCCGCAACGCATGGCTTCCTGCCGCTCATGGAGATTGTGCCGGAGGCAATGAGGGCGCAAATTCTCATTGGCTGCGACTACCATCGCGAGTGCTTCGGGCGCCCTCCCGAGGGCATCTGGCTTCCCGAGTGCGGGTATGTGCCGCGTGTGGACAGCCTGTTGCAGGAGGCGAATCTGCGTTGGTTCGTCGTGGATGCCCATGGCCTCATGTATGGCGAGCCGAGGCCGCGCTTTGCCATTTACGCGCCGTATTTCACACCCGCAGGGCCGGCTGTCTTTGGACGCGACCGCGAGTCGAGCAAGCAGGTCTGGAGCGCACGCGAGGGGTATCCGGGTGATCCGGCCTATCGAGATTTCTACCGCGACATCGGCATGGAGTTGCCGGAGGACTATCTCCGCACGATGCTGCCGGACATGGGCTGCCGCCGCAACACGGGCTTCAAGTATCACCGCATTACCGGCTCGCCGGACAAGCAAATCTACAACCGCGCGTGGGCGATGGCTGCGGCGGACCATCATGCGGGGGACTTCCTGAACGCCCGTATCCGGCAGTTTGAGCATTTGAAATCGATGCTGCCGATCGATCCGGTTATCTTGAGTCCCTTCGATGCCGAGCTTTTTGGCCACTGGTGGTATGAGGGGCCGGAGTTTCTGGATTTCTTTTTGCGCAAGGCGGCCTACGATCAGAATGCCTTCCGACTCACGACGCCCGGGGCCTATTTGAAGGAAAATCCCACGCAGCAGATGGTGAGCCCATCGCCTTCGAGTTGGGGAAACAAGGGCTACTGGGAAGTTTGGCTCGACCGGTGCAACGCTTGGATCTACCCGCACCTCCATGCCGCTGCCCGCCGCATGACGTCTGCGGCGCGGGTGCATCAGAACACCCGCTCGGTTTTTACCAAGCGCCTCCTCCAGCAACTCGCCCGAGAGCTTCTGCTCGCGCAATCCAGCGACTGGGCGTTTCTCATGAAAACCGGCACGGCGGTGGATTACGCAACGCGCCGCACGAAGGACCACATTCTGCGCTTCAACAAACTTCACGAAATGCTGGAGAGCGGCGAGCCCAACGAGGCGATCCTTTCTGCCTGCGAGGCGCGGGACAACATTTTCCCGAATCTCGATTGGAAACACTACCTGTGATTTTGCCAACGGCCTCTGTGTCTCTGCGCCTCCGTGAGAGCCTTTCTGCTTGTACAGCCCACGCCGCTTCGCGGCTGAAAAATCGGCCATGCCGGAGGATGGCCCTCCCAAGGTTATGCGCCTTTGCGCTCGCATTGGTTTTTGCTGTTTCGTTGCTGCAGGCGGCTCCGCGCGATACGCAGGAGATTGCCTTCGCTGTGCCAGGGCAGGGATTGATCACGCTGGGGGTCTTCAATAAGGCGGGCAAGTTGGTTAGAATGCTTCACGTGCTGGATGGCGAGGACGCTTTTCGTGTCGGGCTCAATGGCTACATCACGCAGTGGGACGGTCGCGATGATGCAGGGCAGAAGGTGCCAGTCGGTCGATATTTTTTGAGGGGCTATCTCATAGGCGATCTCACGGTGGAGGGTGAGGCTTTTCATTTTAATGACTGGGTCTCCTCAGCAGAATCCCCCATGCCGCGCCGGATCGAAGATTTTTTGATGTTGCCAAGCGGTAACTTTCTGGTCGCTGGGACCACTGCTGCCGGAAAAACCTTCTGTGGACGTTATTCAAATGAGGCGGGGTTCCTGTGGAGTAGGGAGATTGGGGCGGCCTCAACGCCCAGCATCTTGCTTGCAGCAACCAATAGTGCGGCCGTTGTTCACGCTGGCCAGAGTTGGAAAGTTTTTTCGCTGGAGGACGGTAGTGACTTATCGGACGCCGCCCTGCCGGCTGACACTCGCCCGACAGCGCTCGCGGCAGACAATGAGCGTGTCTATTTTTTTGAGGGCGATCTCATGAAAAGCGTCACGCTCGATGGCGCTGCGTCTCAATTACAGGTTCCGGCTCGTTTTGGAACTCTCGCTGCTGCGGAGACTGGTATCGCAGGTGTCTCCGGCGGCAGTCTATGGCTCTCCACGTCGGGGGAGCCGTTCGCAAAAATCCCGCTCCCTGCGAGTGTGACTTCACTCTCGTTTGGGGAGGGCAAGACACTGTGGTTCACTGGCACTTCGATGGATCCCGACGCCTCGCCGGTCGTCGCACAGGCGAATTTCGAGGGTGGCATCCTGCGGGCACTTGTCCCTAAGCTCAGCGACCCTCAACCCGTCTTGGTTCGCGCCTCGCGCACTAGCGATGATTTTTCTGTTCTGGAAGAGTCTCCCGGTTTGCAGCGACTGCGGGTTCTTTCGCGGAATCCTGAAGGTGGATGGTCCATCGAATGGGAACGATCGATTCAGGACGCTCCGGCTTTTGGTTTCGTGGATGGGCAGGCCAGCGCGAATGCAACTGCCGTCCCTCAACCTGCGTCACTCCGCTTCCGCTTGGATGAAAACCCGCTCACCGGCAAGCATGACGAAGTCACTCTCCAAGCCGCATTCGGGCCGGAGGGCGTTCAACTCACGACCGCCGATGGCCTCCCGCTCGCCATAGTCAGCCACAGCCCGGATATCCAACGCGTTGCCATCCAACGCGGTCCCGCTCCCGATAGCCTCCGCCTCCTGCAAGGAAATGGAGCCGTCGTCGAGGAATACCTCGTCCAAGGCCTCCGCCACATCACCCCGCTCACTGCGGGCGAAGTGGAGATTTTGAAATGAGAGTGGTCAGAGTCGGGACGCTCAACACAGGGACTTGATATGTCCGGTTTTTCTAATCCTCGATTTCCTTTTCGGATGGTAAGCGAATACCTTCCCAGTCTTGATTCGAATCCGAAATGCGCAGCACGGGGCGGGATGGGATTTCGGCGGCAGGCAGTATGATTCCTGTGTAATTCCGGTTTGCCTTGAATTTGAAGACCGCCAGTTGGCGTTTGTAGTCGATTTTTCCGCGTTCCTTGTGGATCAGAAAAATCTCGGTTTCGCATAGAATTAGAAAAAAATTAGCATCTTTATGTTAAAAATATAGTGAGTAATGCTGTTTAAAAAGCAGTTTGGGGCATGGCGGCGTAGTTAATTTCACCATTTAACTCGAAAAATGCAACAATACCAGCATTTAAATCGCCTTTGTATTTTACAGGTAGGCGGATTGTTTGCTTTCCATGTATAGCTTTTGCCTCGCTGACATCAGGCAAACCATACCATGTTTTGTGAGACATAGGATAAACTTCCTTAAACTCTGATTCATTTACAGATACTCGAATAATTTTGTCCGTGATGCCATTAACGATAGTGAGAACGTTTGGATTCTTGTCATTAGCCAATTCGTGGTCAAAGTTAAGAATGTCGGCTTGAAGCTTAAGCTTTTTTCCATTCTCATCTAGCAACCATTGAAAATTGCCAACCAAGACAACCGTGGAGGATGTATTTGGTGTTTTGACAAACGATTTTTCGACCAAAGCAGATTCATCCACCCCGGAGGTTGCTTTGAGTTTCCATGTTGTAAAATCAAAGTGCCCTCCGTGGATTTTCGTTCCGGGTGTCAAATTTTTATAAATATGAAAATCTTTAATTTCTAGATTTATATCTTTAGCACTTGCAGCATTTAAGAATTGCACAGAGGAACGGGATGGCGTTGGCGACTGGATTGGTTCTTGGGCATGTAAGGACTGGATGGTTAACCCAATGACTGCGGCTAAAAGCTGAAAGGCTATCATATCTACTTAGTATTTTTTGACTTGGTCTATTACGGAACGAGTGCGGTATTCTATTGCTCCAGATGTATTTGTTATCGGATAAGAGTTCAATGTAATAATTGATTCTTGAACAGCTTCGGCTAAAACTTTTCCTCCCTGATCAATAGCTTGCCCAATACTAATGACTTTAAAATTTCGAGATTGCGTTTCAACCAACTCGATTATTGATGCCAGCAATTGTTCTCGCCCGGCATCGTTGATCGCCGCGATATTGGTGGAAGTGCTGTTGCCGAGCGTTGGACTGTAATTCGTCGGGTTAAGCAGTTGGGGGGTGATTTTATAAACATCGCTCAAGTTATAGAATGGCCTGTTTGAAATGACGAGGGATGCCAGATTGGAGACGGCATTTGGCGTCAGAATGGAGTTCGTAAAAGCCAGATCGGCGTTCTGTGACAGATTGTAAAAAAGGGCTGTTAAAACATCCTGCGAAGCCGTGTTGATGTTGATTCTTGGCGCATTCGTTGGAACCCCGTTCGAGTTGGTTTGTGCCACGGTGAAAAGGTCCAGCAGCTGTGTGCTGCGGTATCCGGGGGAGTTCCAACTCGGGGTGCGTTTTTCGTCACTGGTGTTTGCAAAGTTGGTGTTTGGGTAATCAAATTCCGGTATTCCGATCCGCAAAGTGCGACCACCACCCGAGGCATACCACGAATCTGTTCCTCTTGTGCTGAATCCCACATCATTGACATGAGCTGGGTCATATATATTTCCAAGTTCACCAATGGATTCCATTTTGGAATTTCGCAAATAAAATGGGGCATTTGTGGTATCGGTGATCGAATATGGGGAGGTTGCGGATGTGGGGTCTGCGATGGTCAAATCGATGTTGGTGCCTACCGTTGGACTATATCTTACGAAATCTCTTAAAGAAAATGTGCTGGAGTAATCTTGAGACCTTTCATCGGTGTTGGTATAGCTGTTCCTTCCATTCCAGCGATTCTCATTATTTGTTGATGTAGAATCTGCCCAATCATATGGGGAAATTGCGTTCTGGCGTGGATCGCCAATGGCGCGGTAACCGGAAGTCGCAGTCACTGATTTTAGAAAATTTATTGAGAATCGGTTGGGGCCGCCTAAATTTATCCTCGTATCAATACTCTTACCCATGGGCGATTTTTCCAGGCCTGGATTATTGGTAAAAAAGTTTGTCGCCAAGTTCGGGGTTCGATCAAAAGGCACGCCATTCCAGAGTGCATCATATCGAGAGTGTGCATCCGAGAGTGTGTCGTTACTGACAGTTTTATCGAGGTGGGGGCGGTTAGCGACAAGGGCGCTTCCTTTTAGAATAGATACAACCACATTGGTAATGGTTGCGCTCTTGAAGACCTTCATTTCATTTGGTCGCAGATTTGTAATGGGCATTGTGCTTGCATTTGGCAAAATCGCCCCTCCCAGACCCGGCATCTTGATTTGTCGGTAAGTCGTGACTTCCAGTGTCAGATTCCCGCTTATATTTGTTTGATAGGGATTCCAGACCTGCACAAAAACCGTTTGCGTGATTTGGTTTGTCCAGGAGGTGCCTGCACCGGTTTCACTGATCCAATTGTATTTTTCAGCGATCGAGGTAATGAGTGGTGCGAGTTCTTTTCCGGCGGGTTCGCCCAGCGGCGAGGCGTCCGCCAGAACGGTGACTTCGGCATCGCTGTCGATATAATCCACGATCGACGCGGCAATGCGTTCCAAGTAGCGGAAGTAATTTCCTCCCAGACCATTTGACATGGCAATGTCCCTTTTTCCAAAGTTGGGGAGGTTGGTGTTGATGATGGTTGCGATATTCGAAGCACGTATGGCGGCCGTGCCGCCAAAATTCGTATTTGTGGCTCTATCATTGATGTTCCATTTGGGAAGGTTGGCTTGGGCATAGTTGGAAAATGTCCCGTTGGTGTTGGTGAAGCCTCTCGAAATAAAATCCTGACTGGGGCCGCTAACATAGGTGTAGAGGTGTTTTTTGGCCTCGTAATCCGCCCGATCAGGAAAAATCTGGGCATAATTGAGAATCCAAGGGGCTTTATTGGTGGCAGATGCAAATGCGTATGCGGAGTTGGAATTGAGGAGATTTGTGTTTCCGGGAATCGAGATCGGAACAAAGGCTGGAGCATTCGACCAACCCGATCGGTTGGTGTTGGTTGACCATCCGTGCTGCGCCAGATTCAATTTGGACTGCTCATCAACAACAAAAAAGGCAACGCGCATATTTGTGTTGCCGGTGGAATTTGTGAAGTAAATCCAAGGGGCATTGAAATTTGTCAGGCCTGAATTGGCGAGAATTCTGAATCCGCCCGACATTTTGTTGACATTGATCGCGTTGGAGGAATTCGTGTTGGTTGCTTGTGCGAGATAATTTGTTAAGGCCGCAGGCGCTGAGGTTCGCGTGCTCAGATAGCTTGTTAGGTTTCCCGAAATAAGAGGCAACACATTCGATGCGGAAGAGTTGCCGCCAGTTTGAATATAAAAAACAGGATGCAACGAACTCTGGATGTTAGTTGAGAGGACTAAAAACCCTGCATTGGTTCCAATCGATTCCGCGATGGATTGACCAATCATGTTAACTCCCGCCTCCGCAGCTAGTTCCGCTTGGTATTTGGATTGTATGCTTTTGGCGATACGGCGCTCGAGGTTCATGCTGGTGAGGAAAGCCACGATGATTGTGCTCAGGACCACGATCACTAAGAGTGTGGTGACAAGCGCGGAAGCTTCTTTCTGGGAGCGGATTGTCATGGGAGTTTATACAGAATCACGGTGTATTGAGCTTGATTCTTGTGGTGAAGGTTTTGGTATTTTTTAAGTAGTCGGGTGAGTTTATGTTTGCGGAGAAATCCTTCCATTCGGCATCTGTATTCCGTGCTCCGAAGCGCATGGTTCTATCGTTTTTGACCGAGGTGATTTTGATTTCTACCAGGTCAGGCATGTTTGTCGCGGATGAGCGGGTCCATTTGTAAAATTTACTTCCATCTGTCGTAAAATAGGTTGCATTGAAATCGATCACATTGCGGGCAAGAATCTCCAATCTGTCGGGCTCGATGTCTAAGACGCTATCGGGGTTGTTTTTGAGCTTCGTGAAGGTCTCGTTGCTTTCGACAAAGTAGCGGTAAAGGTTGTAGGATTGGCGTCCGTTGTTGCCAGCGATGGGGCTTTTGTTGTCATAGGCGACGAAGTAGCCAACGGCGCAAATATCGCTTTTGCTGGATGTTGTGTCTTGCGAACCGATGGGTAGCGCAGCGAGGAAGCCGATATTCGGTGTGTTGGTGAGGTTCGTGCGGAAAAAATCGGCATTTGTCGTAGGCAGAATGTTTTTCAAATCAGATGATATCACCTGCAATCCCGCCCGAGCCTCGCGGTAGGCCTCGACCTTGTTTTCGGCCCCCCGCCAGAGACTTGTGGCATTTTGGACGATATTGAGAAGGATGACGAGAATGATGGATAGAACCGATATGGCGACAAGGACTTCCAATAAGGAAAAGGCATAGGATTTTTTAGACAGAATTGACAGAATTTTCAAAATTAGGG
>DGXZ01000048.1:1858-17354 GCA_002396485.1 Spartobacteria bacterium UBA5019 | reverse complement strand
CAGTTTTACTTTGGCGGATCCATGGGATCGACTGGTTGAAAATTGGAAAATCATAGCTCAGGAGTGCTTTTTCTTGTTTTTTATGCTACTTTCACTCGCTTTAGGCGAATCAACTGCGCGTAGCGGCAGATGTTATAAGTCAGGTTGGCCAATCCGATCTGACATGTTGCTCTTTTGATTCCTATACACCGGATGAAGATGCCGTTCATCGAGTTCTCCATGAACCCGAAAACATGCTCCACATGAGCGCGGATTTTTGACTTTTGGCGATTGTGCCGACGCTGGGCTTCAGTGAGCGGCGCGCCCCGGTAGCCTTTTTCGCAGACCTTGTTTTCGATATTCAACTCCTTCAAAACCTCCTCGATCTCCTCTCCCGTATAGGCGCTGTCTGCGTGCAGGGGTTTTCCAGCATCCGCCTCGTTTACAAGCTCCTTCAAGGCAACACTGTCGTGTGTGCTGGCCGCCGTTACACGATAGTCGGTGATCAAAGATGTGTCCGCATCTGTCTTGATGTGATCTTTATAGCCAAAAAAACTCACGCCATTTTTCTTCACCCACCGAGCATCGGTATCCTTGTGCGAGCTTTTATTTTCATCCCAATCAACAGGAACTTGTCCGGCTTTGATCTTGGCATTTTCCTCCCGACTATTGCGTTGCTTGGGAATTTCAACAATCGTGGCATCGATGATCGATCCATTTTTGGCAAAAACCCCCTCGGCCTCCAATTTTGCTGAAAACTCGTTGAAGAGTTGACGTTCCAACCCTTTTTCCGCCAAAGCCTCCCGAAAACCCCAGAAACTCGTATAATCGGGAATGGTCTCCCCGATATGAAGCCCCAAAAACCGGGTAAAGGAAAGCCGGTCTGTGATCTGATACTCCAACTGCTCGTCGCTGAGGTTGAAGAGCCGCTGGATGATCAAAGCTTTGAACATCAAAATCACATCCAAGGGTTTGCGTCCGGCGGGGCTTTTCCGCTCGGCCTTGCGCAGGGCCTCGGTTAAGATAGTGCGGAACATATTAAAGTCAATGTGCTTAGATAACTCCTCTAAGGGGTCTCTCAATCGGCTCAACGCGGCAAGTCTCTTGCTTTCATCAAAAAAAGAAGTTTGGAATGTTTTCATGCAATAAATACTCAGCATTAAGCGTGCCAATTACATAATGGAAAACGCATTGCTATTTTTCAAACCGCCATGAATTATAGATTTAGAAAAAGCCTGCAATTCGGAAATTTCTTCTCAAAATCGATTTTGCCAAAGTTCTGCGTCCAGTCGCCCCGCCCGGCGCTCACAGAGGCACCGCTATAATTTGCGTCTTGCGTGCAGCCAAGCGAAAATCACGGGTGTGACGATGAGGATATGGATAAGGCTGGAAAGCATTCCGCCAATCACAGGGGCTGCCAATGGCTTCATCACTTCGGCCCCGGTTTGCGTGCTCCACATGATCGGGATCAGACTCGCGACGACGGTGGATACGGTCATGACTTTGGGACGCAGCCGAAGGAAAGCCCCTTCTTTTACGGCAGCAAGCAGATCATCATGGTTAAAATCCGAACCACGCTGGAGACGCTTCTTTTTCAGGGATGTCTCCAAATAGGTGACCATCACAATGCCGGTCTGAATGGCCGTTCCAAAAAGTGCAATGTATCCGACCCATACTGCGACACTGAAATGATAGCCAAGCAACCATTGTAAAAATACGCCGCCAGTGAGAGCAAATGGCACTGCCATCAAGACATGGGAGGCTTCCGCAAAGGAATGGAATGTCTGGTAAAGCAGGATGAAAATAATCAAAAGCACCACTGGAATGATACGACTCAGTGTTTTTGCCGCCTGAATCAGGTTTTCGAACTGACCGCTGTATTCCAGAGTGACTCCAGCGGGGAGTTGGAGTTCCCGGCGGAGGCGCTCCTTCACTTCATGGACGAATCCCCCGAGGTCGCGACCGCTGACATTGGACTGAACAAATAGGCGAAGTCGCCCGTTTTCACTCGAGATTTCACTCGGGCCGATGGTTCGTTTGATTTCAGCCAACTGGCGGAGAGGAATCGACGCCCCGTTTTTTGCGGAAACAGGAATGTCGCCGATTCGCTCGATATCCTCGCGGTCGGCCCGTTGAAAGCGGATTTGAATCGGGATTCGCTCACGGCCTTGGATAGTCGTTCCCGTATTGATTCCACCCAAACCTGCTTCGACATAATCCATCACATCCCGCATGGTGAGACCAAATTGAGCGATCTGGAAGCGGTCGGGAATGATTTCCAAATATGGCTTGGCCTGAATCCGGGAGGGCGCGACGCCGACAGCCCCCGGCACCTCGCGAACAATACGCTCCACCTCGAATGCCACGCGCTGGAGGGTATCCAGATCGCCCCCGAGGATTTTGACTCCCACCTGCGCTCGGATCCCTGTGCTGAGCATCAAAAGCCGGTTTTCTATCGGCTGCAAAAATCCCGGCACATAACCGGGAACGGTGGAGAGTTTTTGGGTGAGTTCCGCGATCAAAGAATCCTTGGTAAGACCTTTGCGCCATTGATTCTTGGGTTTTAGGAGGATCGTAGTTTCGATCATTTCCACCGGAGCGGGGTCGGTGGCGGACTCGGCGCGCCCGAGTTTTCCCGTGGCGGATAACACCTCGGGAACGGATTTGATGGTTTGATCCTGCCAGGACATGATGCGTTTCACCTCTGTGAGCGAAGTGCTGGGCAGCAGAACGGGCATGAACAAAAGCGAACCCTCATCGAGCAGCGGCATGAATTCGCTTCCGATCCCTTGCGGCAAGGCCTCCGAGAGGCTTGGAGAAGCCTTGGAAACCGCAACGCGCAGGGAGTCTGGAACACCCAGGGCCAAAATCATTGCCCCAGCGAGGAGAATGGCTGCCAGTGCGAGAACGACTCGACCATGGCACAACGACCAATCGAGGATGGGACCGTAAATTCTCAGCAAAGGACGCATGATGCGATTTTGGCTCTCAGGCTGAAATGGCCCCCTCACCAGCGCCGCGCAGAGAACCGGCACCAGAGTCACGGCCAGCAGGGTGGCAGCGCCCATAGCGAAGGTTTTAGTGAATGCCAAAGGGTGGAATAGCTTGGCCTCCTGGCCGCCGAGAGCAAAGACCGGCAAGAAGGCGAGAATGATGATCGCCATCGCAAAAAAAACGGGCCTTCCCACGCCTACAGCTGCATCGAGAGTGATGCTGTATGTTTCCTGAGTTGTGAGGGGAGCCCCCTTTTCGTGGGTCGCTTGCTCACAATGACGGATCACATTTTCTGTGATCACAATTGCCGCATCCACAAGCACACCGATGGCAATGGCGATGCCAGCCAGTGACATGATATTCGACGTGATTCCAAAAACACGCATCAGAATGAAGGATACAAGGATCGCGGCAGGCAGGGGGATCGTTACAATCAAGACACTTCGGAAGTGCCAAAGGAAAAAAACATGAGCCAATGTGACGAGGAGGATTTCTTCGATCAGGGCGCGGCGAAGCATGTCGATCGCGCGGTCGATGAGATCGCTCCGGTCGTAGAATGGCTCGATACTTATGCCCGGAGGCAGGCTGGGCGCCATTTCGGCAATTTTTGCTTTAACGGCTTCAATGACTGCCTTGGCATTTTCGCCCGTGCGCATGACCACGATGCCGCCCACCACTTCATGGCCATCGATATCCAGGGCACCTCGCCGGAAGTCGCCGCCAACCTGAATGTTGGCAATATCGCGGAGCAGGATCGGCGACTCCTGGCCGCCGACTTCGATCTTTTCCAAATCCGATACCGATTCCACGAGCCCAATGCCCCGAATGACAAATTCCATGCCGTTTTCCTCGATGACCTTACCGCCCACATTCAGATTGCTGCGGCCCAGAGCCTCCATGACATCTTGGAGCAAGATTCCCCGGTCACGCATTTTTGCGGGTGAGACGTCGATCTGGTATTGCCGCACAAAGCCTCCCACGGATGCAACCTCGGCGACACCTGGCACGGCATTCAATTGGAACCTGACAAAATAGTCCTGCACCGCGCGCAGGCGTCCGAGATCGTAGCCGCCAGATGGAGCTACCAAGGGGTCGACCTTCAAATAGTATTGATAAATCCAGCCGAGTCCCGAGGCATCGGGTCCAATGCGCGGTATGACGCCCTGCGGGAGTTCCCCGCCGAGGTAGTTCAACCGCTCCAGCACACGCGTGCGGGCGAAGTAATTATCCACCGAATCCTCAAAAATAATCGTCACAATCGAGAATCCGAACATCGATGTGGCGCGCACGGTTTTGACCCCGGCGAGCCCTTGAAGACTGGTGCTGAGGGGATAAGTGACTTGATCCTCCACCTCATTGGGCGACCTGCCAGGCCAGTCGGCAAAGACAATGACCTGATTTTCGCTGAGGTCAGGAATCGCATCCACCGGCGTTTGCTTTAAGGCATAGACGCCAAGGCCCATGAGACAAAGGAATCCGCAAAGAACTAAAAACCGGTTCCTCAGCGACCAGGTAATGACGCTGGAAATCATGGCCTCGCCTCCGGCAGGATCTTGCTCCCGCAGTCAATCATCTCGGCTCCAAACCATGGATTTTGCAATGGGCCGCCGGTCTGCAACCAACGGGCTTTTGCAGGAGCGCCGGGAAATGCGTTTTTCGTCATCGGGCAGGCAAAAACCTCGACGCTCCCGCCACCCATCGCATGCGATTGCAAGGCCAAGGCAAAATCCACTGCCGCCTCCGAGATCGGAAGATAGACCGCACGAGCTTCGGGAAGGGATGCCTGCTGACCAGTAGCAGCGCTCCTCAAACGCTCCAACGTCCCCCAAGTTGTCTGCAAATCCGCTGGGGCAGTATCTGGCAATTTCGGAAAGTCTTCTTGTATGTGACTGATCGCTTCCTGATACGCTTTCAGATCATCAGCCGAAAGGGCTAGGCCGACGGCAGCAATTTTCCGCAGCATCGGATCCCAGACGCTTTCGGGGGCCGAGGGGTGGAAGACTTTTTGAGGTGCCGGGAGAGCGGGCGACTGAGCGCCCAACGAATCAGAATTTTTCATCTGCGATTCAGCATCCATGAGCAGGTTTCCATTGGTAGCGACAATCTCCCCTTCCGCGAGGCCGGAGGAGATTTCCGCAAAATGATCGCCGTAGGCAGAAACCAAGACTTTGCGCGGCTCAAAGGCTCCACGATCTTTTTGCACAAAAACGACGGTGCGTGCGCCGGTATTTAGAACGGCCGTGCGCGGCACAAGAAGTCCGGCTCCTGACGACACTTCCATCGTAGCCTCTGCAAACGCGCGATGCGGGAGTTCGCGGCGCTCGCCCCTCGAGGTGCGCACCAGCGGATTGGGCACTTCAATTCGCGCCGTCGTGCTTCGCGAAACCGGATCAAAATTGGGGTCCACCAGGGTGAGGATGCCCTCGAAGATTTTGCCTGGCGCGGCTGGCGTGGTGATTTCTGCTTTTTGTCCGATGTGGAGGTAGGGAATGTCACTCTCATACACCGTCACGAGGACCCACATTTTGGAAAAATCCCCGAGCTCAAAAAGCGGGTCACCCGTTTTCACATATTGGCCGGAATTCACATAGCGCTTGATGACCGTGCCGGTCATCGGCGACAGAATATCCACGCCGAACTGGTTGTGGGATTGGGTGGAGATGGCATCCAACTGGCCTGCGGTGAGGCCAAACTGAATCAAGCGCCTCGCGGAGACATCTGAAACCGTGCGGTTTTTTGAGGCGATGGCATTTTGGTATTCCCGAACCACATAGAGAAGGTCGGGACTGTAAATTTGCGCGAGAGGTTGTCCTTCCCTCACTTCCTCACCGACTTGCTCGATGAAGGGATGATCCACCCGCCCGTCAAAATGCGCGGATATGAAGCGATGGCGCTCGGCATTGTCATCGATTCGCCCGGCAAGGCGCAATGTGCGTTTCAATTCCCCGCGTTGCACAGGCGCGGTTTCCACACCGATCACTTGGCTTGTGGCGGCAGACAAAACCACCAGGTCGCTATCAAACCCCGCCTCGCCTTCATACACGGGAACAAGCTCCATGCCGCAAATCGTGCAGCGCCCGGGCTTGTCGGATTTGATCCAAGGGTGCATCGGGCTCTGGTAGAATTTCGGCACAGGGCCAGAAGGCGCAGGCTTCGAACAACCCGAAAAAACAGCCACAAAAAGGCAAGCGGCGGCCAACCGCAGGAGCGGAAAACTTGTTTTCATTTTTTAAGCAGGGAAAATGCGGCGGCCAGCGTGACCAACCGCCGCATTGGGATTATTTGCCCGCTTGGGGAGCCAGCTTTTCCATATACTTGGCTGGGTTCTTGTCGAACTTTGGCTTGCACTGGTCGCAGCACAATTTGACTTCAGTGCCTTTGTAGGTGAACACATAAGGCTCGCCCATTTCACCGAGTTTTTCCCCTGAAACCACGCAGGTTGTAAGAGGATAGTTTCCGGCCGAGCAGAGGGCCGATGTCAGTAGAAGAATAGTAAGAGATTTTTTCATAAGAGTGATTATTTTGAAATGAAACCCGCACCGTGGCGGGCATGGAATGAATGAATCAGGCAACAAAATCCGGGGGGGCCATCGCTTGATGGTTCGAACCCAAGATGTGCTCAATAAAAAAAGAGGGCGCAAGATCTGGCAGCGCGGGTCCCGACGCCAACACCCATGGCCCATGGGTCCAAGAAACGTCTGAAGGCTGATCCTGAAACGCAAGGAGCCCATCGCAGGCAGGGCCACCAGGCAGGGCCTGAACCTCTGGAATCGGAGTCGAGAGGGCTTTGCAGCATTTTTCGGCACAGGATTCGCCGGTCTGCGTTGCAGGCGCCTTTTTGCAGCAAATGTGTTTTTCCGAACGGGCCCCGATCAATGCAGAAAGAGCGCAGTGGTTCGATGCGACAAGCCATCCCGCAAAAACAAGGGCGACCAGCGGAAAACGAACCGTATGAAAAAAGCGCCTCACAACTCGTAATTTACCCCGCATTTCCCTCGACGCAATCGCGAATTTGCTGGTAGCGCGGCAGCGCGTTCGTAACCCAAGGTAGGGCACGCCAGGCCCTTGGCGTCCCACATCTCAGCCGCGAAGCGGCGTCTCCGGGCGGAGCGGCAAAAGGCGGCGCCCCCTTCGTTCCAAATGGAGGGATGACCTCCGTGTCGTCCCAAGCCTCAGGCGAGCAGCGCCGTCTGCGAAGAGCGCGCGCGAATCCCAGACAAGGGCGGCTCCGCCGCTAAAATGGGACGACACGGAGGTCATCCCTCCAGGTTTTGAAGTGCGCCGCCGTGGTTGAATTTTGGGTCAGGCGAGGACGCTGTCCCTCCAATGGAACGATTCGCTTCACGGAATTTCGTTCTGTAAATTTTTGTCTAAAAAGCATTTTCTACTCCGTGCTCTGTGCTTGCTTCCCCTCTGACCGCGCCATCCACCTCCCGCAGAGTCCCAGCAAAAGGAGCAAGGCAGCGACTATGGTCTGGGCTTCTGGAACTGTGGTAATTTCGCCGGTATGAGATATGAACGCGTTGCCGATGAAACTATTTCCGAAGTCACTGTAGAAAGAAATTTGTTGCAACTGAGCTTCGCTAAGACCTTGTGAGTCAGTTCCGAAGTAGATGTGGTTTGTGGCGCTGAAATCCCAGTTCCAGATCGAGAGGCTGGTATTTTTGCTCCATCCCTGCTTGATGTAGCTGGAAGCGAAATACAAGGAATTGTTTGATCCTTGGAGTTCCCGCACATCGATTACCGAGTTTCCCGTGAGGGTGAGGGCGCCGACATGCTCTGTGATGTCTTTGCCGCTCAACTCCAGCTTGGCATTGCCCATGACGATATTCGCTTTATCGTTTAGGGACTCGGATGCCGCGACAAGTAGTGAACCGCCTTGCACATTAATGACACTTGTCGCGCCAAGGGCATTCGTTGCGTTGGCTTTGAGGGTGCCGGATTTGACTGTGGTTGATCCTGTATAGGTATTATTGGCGCCGAGAATCAGCGTTCCATTGCCCGTCTTTGAGAGGGATTTCGTGCCTGTGATCACTGTTGAGAGGTCGAGAGTTGCTCCTGAGTTGAGGACATTAAAATTCCCATCCGCATCCAATTTTATCCGTAGTTCTCCATTGCCAGGGACTGACTCGAATTTGAGAGTGTTTGATTTGGCGCTGTTTCCCATAAGCAAAAGATCTCCGCTTGAGCCGCCTGCGAGAAACGCGGCAGTGCCTCCACCTCCTCCAGAGAGGGTGAGATATCGAATAATGCCGTTGGCCTTCAGCGAAATATTTGCGCTGGTGTTGTTATTCCAAACCATGTCGCCAAAGTTTAGGGCGCCTGTGCAGTTAATGTTTCTGTTGCCAATAAGAAAAACAGCTTCATCGCTGGAATTTGGGATATTCTGGGTGCTCCAGCTTTTTTTGTCATTGAGGTCGCCTGAACCCAAGTAATTGACAATTCCAGATTGAGTTGTCTGAGGTGCCCAAAAATAGATGCCAGTCACAATGGCAACCACCAAGCGAAGCCAGCCATGGCGTTTTGCCGTGACCGGCACTTCCTCGTTCCGGGAGGACGAGGAATAAAATGTTTTCATGTGGCTTGGAAATTCGCCGCCTTCATTCTGGAATGCCATGGGGAGACCACCGCACATGAGTGGGCGGTCTCGAATCCGACGGCCATCTCACTGCGGGCTGCGTATGGGAGACGGCGTGGGAGGCGGACTAGGTGAAGGGCGAACGGGTGGAATTCGACCGACCGCCGGAGTCTGAGGCATCTCAAGCCTGGCTTGCTGAGGCGATGCTCGGATATCTGCAGATTCACCCCCAATGGTATTTTCTGATCCTGGAGCAGGTATGGCATTTTCCGTTCTTGCGGTAGTTTGCGCCTGTGTGGGGACAGTCGAACTTTCAACGGCGGGTTCTTGGTTTGGAACGTTGAGACCTGTATCGATATCCCATTTGCGTTGAATCTTTCCGCTACTTGCGCTCGTGGGGCGGGGTTCCGGGAGGGACGAGTTTTCCAAAGCCTCTCCGATTGTGTTTCCGGCAGAGGTGGCGGATGCGTTTTCGTCACTCGAGGTGTTAAATTTTGTTATGCCTCTTTCTTCGAGAGGAATACTTAGGCCGGCGGCGACCGCGAGGCCAAGTGTGAGGGCAGCGCTCCAGCGAAGCCAGTTGCGGTGCTTTCGTACACTTGGCCATTCCTCGTTCCAGGAGGAGGAATTGTGTTTTTTCATCTGGCTGAAAACTTCGGACGCAGACTGGCTGGATGCCATGGGGAGACCACCCCCTTGGGTTAAAATGCGTTATAGCCAATTTTAGCAAATTTAAGACATAAAGCACAGATAATGAATTTTTTATACTTCAATATTTCGTGCAGTCTCCAGAATGCCTCAAGGCATTCCTGTGAATCCCGTTGAAAAATCCGTTTTCGGGCTAAAGGCGTTTGAGAGACTGCCGATAATCCCAATTATGATCGACTCCCCCTCTCAAATGACTTTTCTGGCTGCGGAAGGCTACCTTGAACTCGGCATGCTCGACGATGCGATGCAGGAATACGGACGGCTCTCAGCCCGAACCAAGCAGAGCGTGGAGGGTTTGACGCTGCTTGTGGAGATACACCGTGCAGCGGGCAATGCCGAAGAGTTGGAATTTGTTGCGGAGCAGCTTTGTATTATTGACCCCGACAATGTGGATCGATGGATTGATCTGGCGCTGGCGCTGCGCTCCATCGAAAGCGCGAGGGAACTCCTCTTGGAAGCGGCCGATCGGTTTCCGGATACGGCGCTGGTGCATTTTCATCTGGCACGTTTTGAATGCAGCTTGGGGAATCTGGCTCTTGCGAAAGAACATCTGGGCCGCTCGAAAAAACTTTGCCCTGTCTGCCGTGTGCTGGCTCTCACCGACGAGTCGGACCTTCTTCCAATCTGGGCCGATCACAGCGCGCCGCACTTGGCTTTTTAAAAACGGCTTTTGGCGAAATACTTGGCGTGGCAGTCAGTGGTTGTCACGAACCTCGGCGCATTTCTTCGTTATTCTCAAATAGATTGATGAGAGAAACAATTTTCTATCACTCGCCACCAGATTCAAAATTCGCGTGCCCGTTTTGAAGATCTTGTGTGTAAGAGTTTAAGTTCTCACCCATCATGAGTTAAGATGCGCTCCAATTCCGCCATGCGGCTTTGGATTTTTGCGCGCTCCTCGCGGTGCTCGTCCATTTCCATCGGAGGAAACATGCTCTCGGCGTAGTAGGGGAGGTGACCGGAGGTTTTATACATTTTTTCTTTCGCAAGGTGTGGGCTTCGGACGCGCACATAGCCGGCGGCAAACTCGGCTTCCTTGGCGAGCTTTTCAAGTTCCTCGACCAGCACGGTACCCTTGGGCAGCCAGAGTGGCATGCCGGGCCCGACGAATTCGGAGTCTATGGCATAGAGTCCCATCTCTGCGCCGATCTTGCGATGATCGCGCTTTTTGGCCTCCTCAAGCATGGTGAAATACTCCTCCATGGCGGTCTTGTTTTTGAATGCCGTGCCGTAGATGCGCTGGAGTTGTGGATTCCGCTCGTCGCCTTTGTAGTAGGCGCTGGCGACATGGGTGAGTTTGAACGCGCCGATGTTGCCGGTGCGCATGACATGCGGCCCCGCACAAAGGTCGGTGAATTCGCCGTTGCGGTAGAGCGTGATCGTTTCGTCTTCGGGAATGTTCTGAACGATATCGAGCTTGAACTTGGATGCCACACCGCGTGGAGCGAGGGAGGCGAGTTCACCGCGTTCGGCCATGGCGAGGGCGTCTGGGCGGGAAATCTCGACGCGCTCGAAGACATGGTTGGCCTTGATCTCGCGTTTCATCTCCTCCTCAATGCGGGCAAAATCCTCCGGAGAGATGCGGTGGGGGAGTTCGAGATCGTAGTAAAATCCATTCTCCACCGGCGGACCGGCCGCAAACTGGGCCTCGGGCCAGATTTTTGAGATCGCTGTGGCAAGGACATGGGCGGCAGAGTGGCGGATGCGTTCGAGTTCAGTCATGGGATGGCGGGTTGGAAGAATTTTTTACCACGGAGGACACGGAGATTACGGAGTGGAGAGAAGGGTGGGGGTATAGGTGAGTGGAATCGCAGCAGATGGTATCAAAAGCGGGATGCCGTTTTGAACGGGGTAGGCCATGGCGGAGTCTGCGCATATCCAAGCAGCTTCCAGCGTAGCGTGTCCGGGTATTTTCCGCAGGCCCGCTAACTCCTCACTCGTCACCTCGCGCAGTGGTTGACGCGTTTGCGGGCAGATGAACGGGGATTTGACAGCTTGCATGAAGTGGAAATGATTAACTCGAAAAGGACGTTTGGGACAGAATGACAGGTTCGTTCGATTGGTATCGCAGATAACTTAAGCTTTCAAATTTGAGAATCCACCTTCCCTCCGTGCTCTCTGTGTCCTCTGTGGTTAATCCCGCAGCATTGGGGTTCAGTATTTCGGCATCGATGTATCCACACGGTCGGCCCAGGCGAGGATTCCGCCAGCGACGTTGAGGAGCTTCGAGAATCCAGCCTTTTGGAGATGGCGAACCGCTGTGGCGCTGCGTCCACCGACTTTGCAGTGGATGATGATTTCATCCGCCGTATCGAGCTCACTCATGCGGGACGAGAGTTCACCGAGAGGAATGAGCTTGGCTCCGGGAATGCGGGAGATATCCCACTCGTAAGGTTCACGCACATCGATCAGAACGAATTTGTCGCTGCGGTCGATGCGGGCCTTGAGCTCTTCCACCGTGATTTCGGGAACCGGCAACTCCGCTTCTTCCTCGGCGCGTGCCTGGGGAATGCCACAGAATGTCTCGTAGTCGATGAGGTCTGTGATCGTCGGGTTTTCCGAGCAGACGGGGCAGCTGGGGTCTTTGCGGATCTTGAACTCGCGGAATTTCATCTTCAGCGCGTCGAAGTGAACAAGGCGGCCGATGAGCGGTTCGCCGATGCCTACAATCAGTTTGATGGCCTCAATCGCCTGCATGACCCCAATCACTCCCGGCAAAACGCCCAGTACACCTCCCTCGGCGCAGCTTGGCACCATGCCTGGCGGTGGGGGCTCGGGGTAGAGGCAGCGGTAGCAGGGGCCGCCAAGATGCGGGGCAAAGACGGTGCACTGTCCATCGAATCGGAAGATTGAGCCATAGATGTTCGGCTTTTTAAGGAAAACGCAGATGTCATTGCTCAGGTAGCGCGTGGGAAAATTATCCGTGCCGTCGATCACGATGTCGTAGGGCTCCACGATCTCGCGGGCATTCTCGGCTTGAAAGAGGGCGTCGTGGAGATTGACCTGCACATTCGGGTTGATCTCTTTGATGCGGTCGCGGGCGCTGTTGAGCTTCTTGCGGCCCACATCTTTCGTTCCGTGCAAAATTTGGCGCTGCAGGTTCGAGTAGTCCACGATGTCGAAATCGACAAGACCCAAGGTGCCGACGCCTGCTGCGGCAAGGTAAAGGGCGATTGGCGAGCCAAGTCCGCCGGTGCCGATGCAGAGCACCTTTGCGGCCTTGAGACGTTTTTGCCCCTCGAGAGTGACCTCGGGCATGATGAGATGCCGCGAGTAGCGGGCCACCTCGTCGTTGCTGAAGTCGATTTTTTCCACACGGGCCGGATCCAGGATGCTTTTCATGTTCGTTTAAAAATGAGCCCGCAAGCATAGCGTTCAGGCGTTTGATTGCAAGAGACCGCCCTGCAAAAAAAACATCCCGCCTTGCAGAGACACGCGGTGTGCGGCAATCATCCCCGCTTTCCAATGATTCCGACCGAGCACCACGACCCCGTCAACGCCCGCATCCTTGCCGTCTCCGAAGACAAGATTTCCGGTTTTCCTCGCGAACCCTTTCAAGAAATTTCCCGCCTCAGTGGCGTGGACTTGCCAACCGTTCTCGAGCGCATCCGTGCCATGGTCGAAGCCGGAACGATCCGCCGCGTCCGCCAGACCCTTCTAGCCACAAATCTCGCCGAAGGCGCCCTCGTGGCGTGGAAAGTTCCCGCCGAAAAGCTCGATGCCGCCTTTGAATTCATGTTCCGCGAGGACCCGTTCTCCGGTCATGTCGTCATCCGCTCAACAGATGCCAAAATCCCCGGCGAGGCCTACAAACTCTGGACGACACTGAAGGTGCCCGCCGGCCAGTCGCTCGATAAGCATTGCCGCCTCCTGATGAGTCTCACGGGTGCAGAGGCCTATCGCCTCATGCCTGCTAAGGGCATCTTTGCCCTCGGCGTCGGCCACGTGCGTCGCAAGACCATCGAACCCGGAGACAAATCCGAAGGGCTTGCCCGCATGCTCAAAACAGGCGTCGTGCATCTCACGGACCACGAATGGCGCGTTCTCATGACACTTAAACGGGAATTTGCCCCCGCAGAGATCCGCGAACCCGCGTGGGACTCCCGCGCCGAAGAAGCAGGTGTAAGCCTCGAGGAATTCTACGCCGTCGCCGAATCTCTCCAGCAACGCAAACTGCTGGGCCGCTTTTCCACCTTTCTTGAGCATGTCAAACCCTCGCAGACCGGTGTGCGCGTGACGCGATTCAATGCCCTTTTTCATTGGGCCGTCCCCACCGGACGGGAAGAAGAGGCCGGCGCACAGATCGGACGCCACGAATGTCTCACGCATTGCTACTGGCGCGAAGGCGGCCCCGAGTTCAACAATGTGAACATCATGGCCGTCTCCCATGGCACCGAGAAAGACCGCGTCATGCAATTCAAAGCCGCCATCGACGCCCACCTTGTCGAAGCCGATATCCCCGTTTCCTACACCAATGTCTTCTGGGGCGGCCGCAGTGAAATCAAACCCTCCGAAATCTCGCCCTTTGCCTACCAAGACTGGCATGCCAGACACGGCGTTTGATCATCTCACGCCTCAAGAAAAAATATTGAGCGAGGCGTCAATATGCGTCTCTCAGTTATGCTTTGCGATTATTTCCAGCTATTTTTCCAAGCCTCGAATTCTGACAAGCGCAGGCGATGTCTCGCAATATTACCTGAATGCAAACTATCCAATTCGATATAAATGACCTCTTCAAAGCGCTCCCTATCGGCTTTCGGCAAGGATTTTACTGCCTCTGCGGTAATCCACTCCTGGGCTTGTAGTCGGTTCATTTGTTTGCGCGCGATTTCGCCAACGAAACGGGTCATTTCATTCCTGTATTTTAAGCGAAATGGATCTGGCGAA
This sequence comes from Spartobacteria bacterium UBA5019, assembly GCA_002396485.1. GTDB lineage: Bacteria > Verrucomicrobiota > Verrucomicrobiia > Chthoniobacterales > Terrimicrobiaceae > UBA967. Next base: position 3,208 of record DGXZ01000048.1, on the reverse strand, counting down.
CCGAGGGCTTCCTTCACGCCGACATATTGGTTTGCCGAGCTCTTATAGGCCCACACAAAAACATCGCGCAAATACTCGATGCAGTTCAGTTCATAGACGCCGAGGAGACCCCCGATATAGTCCTTTTGCTCAACCCCGGTGAATGAGAGCGGGCAGAGGTTATGGCGAATCATCGGAATGTTGGCAGCTAGGCGCGAAACCCTCTTATTCACATCTTCAAATGGCTGCAGATAGGGCAAGTGCACCATCACAAAAAAAGACTGCTCGTAGGGATTCTCGATCTCATTCGCGACCCACAAAATCTGCTCAAATTTTTCCTCAATCAGCTGCGGGACGGCCAGCGGGTGGAAAACCGTTCCGCTTATGCCAACAGGCCGCGAGCGGACGCGGCCGCACGATGCGGGGTCATGAATCAGATTATCGGCAAGCAGCGCGTGCAGGTTGCAAACGGTATGGCTATTGAACCCCACACCGGTAGGATTGTCGGATAGCATTTCGAGAGCCGCTTTGTGGTTGAGGATCATTTGCGTCTCTTCAGATTTGTGCCCCTCGGCGGCCTCACCCAGTCTGAGCAGGCGCTCGGTCTCAAGCAACGAGTAGGTATTTCCCTCAAGCCGGCTCGAATTCCAAGACAGGTCGATTAAAAGGCGCTGCAAAACTTGCCTCAAATAAGTACCAGGAGGCAATTCGTCCGCGCCTAAATAGCCAAATCGCGCCAGATCGTCCCGTGTTTCGGCGGGCAAGTAAAATGTGCGATTCGGTTGATAAGCATCCAAAAAATCGGCTTTGTATCCGACTGGAATGCGCTCAGTCCGAGGCCTCTGGACCAAATAACGAATACGGCGCCCTTCGGGAGACAGCCATGGTGTCTCGCCTGTGGGGGAGTCTGGGCCCTCCTTCAAGGCGTTCGTTGACCCTTCTTCTTCAAAAGGAATAACATAACGCGTAGCGCGCCCCTTGCCCTTAAGCTTGAGGTGTCCGGCTTGAACCAAGCGGTCAAGATCCCTCTGGAGCGTTCTTTTTGGAGTTCCCCTCATCATGGGGATGCTGAGAATGTTCTTGATCGATGCTCCAAAAGGAAAGCACTCGGCGGCTTTTATAACAGAGTAGACTCTGGAATGAGAAATTCTTCTTGGCATTTGTAATGCTTGAACTCTACACGAGGCTTTAAATAATGCCACTAAATTTTTATTCGCGCCTAAAAATTATTTCATTTCCTCTAAAATAATCCCCGTGTCATGATTTTCGCGACGCGATCCATTTCATCAATGATGTTGTAAAAATGCGGACTGAACCTGATCCAACTCGCTCCGCAATGGCTTTGTCTCAGCGAAGCACTAATTCCCGCAG
>DGXZ01000048.1:0-1632 GCA_002396485.1 Spartobacteria bacterium UBA5019 | reverse complement strand
GCCACTTTCTCTCGAAGGATGCCGCGTTGTTAAGATCCCTGACCTCATGGAATCTCCTGCTCTTGGAGAAAGGAATTCAAAGCCCTGCGCACTTAGCTTTTCCTCCAAGTAATCTCTGTTTTCCAAAATGCCAGATTGCACATTTCCCATGCCGATTTGGAGAAGCATTTCCAGACTGGCCTTCATCCCATACATGCCAATGATATTCAAAACGCCTGGTTCATAGCGCCTGGCTGTTTCCTCGAAGACGATTTCCTTCTGCGCGATAAAGTCCGGGGATTTCACATTCCACGCACCGAGCAATGTTGGACGGCATTTTTCAAAATTTCTCCGCGCCACATATACGATTCCCATTGCCATCGGCCCGAGCATCCACTTGTGCGCATCGGCGCTCAGGAAATCGAGGAATTCCACATCGAGCGGCGCGGCTCCAAGCGTCTGAATGGCATCAAGTGAAAACAAGACCCCCTTCGATCTGAGCATGCGGCCAATTGCTTCGACATCGATCCGGCGCCCGCTCAGGTAGTGGCAGGATGCCAGCGCCACCAATTTGGTTCGTGGTGTGAGTGCGGCTTCGACGAGCTCAGGAGTTATTCCCCCCGGTTGCTGTGGATGCAGTTCCCTTGCCACCACACCGCGAGAGGCGAGGGCAGTCCACGGATACACATTCGCGGGATAATCATCCCCGCAATACAAAACCTCTTCACCGACCTGCCAATCCAGCCCGTTTGCAAACAAGCTCAAACCAAGCGAAGTCGGTCCGAGCAGGGCGATTTCATCGGCATGCGCGCCTATCAGATTTGCGCAAAGCGAGCGAGTGCGGGCGACATCTCGCAAGACATCTCCGAATTCCTGATGCCTGTGACAACTGGCCTCTGCGTGGGCTCTCATGGCATCCGCCGCGCAACGCGGGAGAATTGTTACACCGGCATGACCAAGAAAAATCCCATTTTCAACCACTGGGAATTCCCGCCTGCGCTCTGCCTCGTCTTTAAAAAAGCTCACTTCCTCGTCTCCTCGGCTTCATGGATGAGCGACCAGAAATCATTTGTCTTTGCGACCTCTCCGTCCTCTTCATCGATCGGAAGATTCGAGCGAAAAAGAAAGTCGCGAATCGTGTTTTTGTGAAGCACCCTGTGGATTAAAAGCCCTTCGGGATGCTTCTCAAAATAAATCCGGTAATCCCTAGCCCGGTAGCGCAGCAGACAGCGGCCATCCCTGGAGACCTTTCCAAATTTCTCATCCTCCACAGCCTCCAAATCCCCTGGCAGAAACTGAAATTCCGCAAGCAGGTCCAATTGCAAATCCTTTGGCAGAGCTGCCATTTCCCCGGCGCTGATTCGATTGAATATCACTTGAAACACAACCGCACACTACCCGCTGAGCATCCCATTTTGGCAAGCAGCGATTTTCTATGCTGTGTTGCCAAATCCTGTCCAATCTGGCTTAACTTTTCCCCAGCCCTCTATGAGTCAAAACATCGAATCCCACCTTCAAGAAAAACGCATCTTCAAACCCGCCACCGCTTTTTCAAAAAAAGCAGCTGTCAAAAGCTTCGCCGATTATAAAAAACTTCATGCCGATTCCCGTAAGAATCCCAGGAAGCTCTGAGAAGGTGAGCCTTCATAGCTT
>DGXZ01000089.1:51283-52078 GCA_002396485.1 Spartobacteria bacterium UBA5019 | reverse complement strand
TAATTATAAGCATTTTATTTGGGCTAATTTTTTTACTTTTTCCAATCCCGCACAAAGCCGAGAGACCGGTGGTTGAGAAAAGAGTCACCCACCCCTATGAATCAAAAACTGCGAGTTTGACTCAGGAGGTTTTAAGCCCGCCCCCAACCGATGTTCGTGGTTTTACCGAAGCCAAGCCACCTGTAAAAGCCGACTCCCCTACACCTCCAGAGGTTTTTGGTTCTGAAAAGGATATCATCATTTCCCGCGTTCGTGAAGCGGCGACCACTTATGATCCCAACTTGTTGGTGCAGATCGCCCCTTATTTGAATTCGCCCGATGCTCAAATCCGAAGCGAGGCAGTGAATTCCGTTGTGACTCTTGGCGATGCCGCAGGTGCACCGCTGCTGCGAGCGCAGGCCCTGCGGGAATCCGACAAACAACGAAAAAAAGACCTTCTTGAGCTTGCGGACTGGCTGGAGTTGCCACCCGCAGAATTGGTCATCAAAAAGACCAAGTGACATAAAAGCCTTTTTGCAGCCTCGCTCTACGGTCGTTTTGAACTTCTGAAGCGCATAAAGCCTATGGTGTAGAATGGTAGTCCATGAGCCAAACTATACGCCAACCAAGCTTGACGTTTTATATTGGCATCGACTTTCATAGGCGAGCGAACCAAGGCAGCCAGAAACCTCCCGCGATGTTGTTGGTGCAAAAAGAGAGGGCGTTTCCGGTTTCAAACTTTTCGCGACTGCAACCGAATGCCGGATTCGTGGAGTTCGATGAGGCGTTGGCGGTAGAGGTTTCCGAGGGCTTGTT
>DGXZ01000089.1:30766-51121 GCA_002396485.1 Spartobacteria bacterium UBA5019 | reverse complement strand
GTAGAGGTTTCCGAGGGCTTGTTTGAAGGCTTTTTTGCTGGTCTGGAATGCGGCTCGGATTTCCTCGGGCGGGCTGGAATCGCTGTAGGGCAAGCTGCCATTGTTTGAGCGGAGGGCGGCGAGGATACGCTCGGCGAGCGGGGCGACGCGTTGATAGCCTTGCGGGTCGAGGCCGAGGTCGATCTTGCCGTCGGGGCGGATGGCGCGCACGAAGCCCTCGCAGCGCTGGCCGATGTCGAGCGGTGTGGCGAGTTCGCTGCGGTAGAGAAGCCCGAGGCGGGAGTTGTTGATGATGGCGTTGTAGCCGAGGGGCGTCTCGCTGGCGATGAGGAGGGAGACTTCGTAGCCGGTTTTATAGGGTGGCGGCGTGTGGTCGATGTGCCCTTCCAGGCGAGTGGTGGTGATGATGCGCTCGGTCTGGTGGTCGATGAAAACATAAACGACCACTGTGTCACCGACTCGCACGCGCCGCTCCTGCTCCGCATTCGGAAGAAGCAGATCTTTTCGAAGCCCCCAGTCGAGGAACGCTCCCATGCGCGGGTGGACTTCCGTGACCTTCAACGCGGCGAAATCGCCGACCGTGGCAAACGGCTTGCGCGTGGTCGCGACGAGACGGTCTTCGGAATCGCGATAGATGAAAACCTCCAGCACATCGCCGGGACGGGCGCCTTTCGGAATGGCATCCCCCGGCAGCAGGATTTCTCCGAGTTCCCCGCCATCCAGGAATAGCCCAGGGCTAGAGTCTTTGAGGACGGTGAGGCGGTTGAGTTTTCCGAGTAGAGACATGGGGTGGAAGTTTTAAGAATTAAGAATCGGAGCGAAGCGGAGACAGACTGCCAGAGGCAGCCCGAAGGGTCGAGCGAAGCGTCATCAATTAAGTTTTAAGATTCCGCGAGTCACTTGCCGCCATACCAGAAGCCCCGGCGCCAATTGTGGTGGTGAAGTTTTTCCAGAAGGTCGAGTGCGCGGTTCAGAGCTGCGATCGAGTCGTTATCTGCCTGCTCGCCCCAGCTGCAGCCGGTGGGCCCAAGCGCCGAACCCGATTTCCGAGCACTTGAATTCGTGTTTTCCAAAGGGACGATTTTTCATGGTGGAGTTGTTTCTATCGCAGAGAGGCGCCTTTACCAGCGCAGACCGCGCAAGCGTCCGCAGGCTTGACGCACAATAGGCGCGACGGTTGTCGCTCCTAGGCAGTCTTCGCGGACAAGATTCTCTGCCGCCTTCAAGACGCGGGCGCTCACGGAAAGAGCTCGCAACCGGGCGAGGGCCTGGCCGATGCCGGCTTGCTCAAAAAATGAGTGCCAGTTTTTTGCAGTGAGCCGTACTGGACTCCGCTCATCACCGATCTTCATCGCCAGCTCGTTTGCAAGAGCTGGATATACGGAAGTCGAAACCAGATCGTAAAGTGGAGCGAGCCGGACTGAGCCTTCATCCCTCAAGAGTGAAAAGTTTTTTGCATGCGCATCGCAGTTCCCGATCAGTGAATTGAAAACGACTGCATCGAGGAGCCGAAGAATATCCGGCCCGGGAATGCCGCAAACGGAGCGCACGAGTTCGAAGCATTTTTTAAGGCCTGGTCCACCTTCTGCCTCGTATTTGAGTTCCGGCGCGAATCCAAGCGCCTGACAGAAGTCTTCCAGGTGGATGCGTGTGATGCGTCGGCCATTCTCAGACCGCCTGTCGTAGCGTTCGACTTGAAGGAAGCGGATGGAGGATGCCGAGCCTATCTCGACTCGCGCGGTTTCGAGGCCGACGGCTGCGGCCAGTCGCATGCAGAAAAATTCATTCTCGACGAGGCCGGGGAATCGCGGGTTCTCCGGCTTGAGAATGTGCGTGCTGGGCGAGCCTTCAAGCGGCAACAGGAATCTCCCGGCATCGATGCGCAAGGCGAGTTTGCCTTGGGCGCCAGCCAGGGAAAGACGGATTCCCTTCTCGCCTGCCAGTAGGGGGTGCTGTGGTAGAGATTGTAGTCTTTCTCCCAATTGGCTCTCATCGATTTGTCGATAGGCCGGATTCTCGTCGAGTGGATGTTCGCCAGGCGGGCGAAGGCTGACAGCTCCCGCGCACTCTGCTCCGATCTTTTCTAGGAGGGCAAAGTCGTTCCTCTCGCTCACGCCAAATGCGCTCGCGACGACGCGCCGAATTTGTTCCTCCGGTAAAAGCCCCGCAAAAAAGGGACGAGTCTTGTTGCGGTGGAACTTTCCTGAATCGAGGGGAAGCGAAACTGAGAGGGGCACCGCCTGCGGGAGATTCAACCACGCCTCCGAATACTCGAAACGGGTCGAGCCCGAAGCATCCTGCTCCAGTTGGCCAACGAGATTTTCTCCCAGAAAAACATTCAGGATGCGCCGTGCCATTCTATTTTTCCTGTGGCTGAATGGTTGTGCCTAATCCCAGACTTCCCAAAACCCGCAAGGTGCGTCCGACTTGACACGATTCTTTGCCGTTTTCCAGATCGCTGATAAAGCGAAGACCCGTGCCAGATACCAATGCCAGCTCGGCTTGTTTCATTCCCAAGTGCTTTCTGCGTTGGCGAATGAGTTGGCCGAGTAGCTTCGAGGTCATGGCCTTCAAACTATCTGCCGTGGTTTATTTTTCAATACAATATTACCGATCGGTAAAATATTTGGTAATTTTAAGAGAATTTACATTCTTATTACCGATCGGTAATAAATTTGGAGGCGAGACTCAGGCTGGGGTGGTGTCCGGGAGTTGTTCGGTGGCTTCTGAGGGGATATTTGGGTCAAGCCAGAGGTCGACCCTCCAAGGATTGGCGCGCTGCCGCGCGGGTTTTGTAGCGGCGAAATATAAACCAACTACTTGGCGGCACCGAGGCGTTCGCGGTTGTAGCGGTTTTGAGTGATGTCGTCGGTCCAGGAGCGGTTTTTCAAATACCAGTCCACGGTTTTGGCGAGTCCGGTTTCGAAGGATTCGCGGGGCGCCCAGCCGAGCTCGGATTGGAGTTTTGAGCAGTCGATCGCGTAGCGGCGGTCGTGGCCGGGGCGGTCGGCGACATAGGTGATCTGGGCTGTGTAGGAGGCACCGTCGGGGCGAGGGGATTTCGCATCCAGGAGGGCGCAGACGGTTTTCACCACATCGAGGTTCGCGCGTTCGTTGAGGCCGCCGACATTGTAGGTTTCGCCCGTGCGACCGCGCTGCAGAACGAGCCAGACGGCGGCAGCGTGGTCCTCGACATAGAGCCAGTCGCGGATCTGCTGTCCATCGCCATAGACCGGGAGCGGCTTGCCATCGAGCGCGTTGAGGATCATGAGGGGGATGAGCTTTTCAGGAAAATGGTAGGGGCCGTAGTTGTTGGAGCAGTTCGTCGTGAGGGTGGGGAGGCCGTAGGTGTGCTGGAATGCCCGAACGAGGTGGTCGCTGGCGGCCTTGGAGGCGGCGTAGGGGCTGTTTGGCGCGAACGGCGTGGTCTCGGAAAATGCCGGGTCGTGCGGGGCAAGGGTTCCGTAAACCTCGTCGGTCGAAACATGGAGAAAGCGGAACTTCTCGCGGCGCCCATCCGGCAGATGGCTCCAGTGGCGGCGGGCGGCATTCAAGAGGCGCAGTGTGCCGGTGACATTGGTCTGGATGAATGGCTCGGGGGAGTCGATCGAGCGGTCCACATGCGACTCGGCCGCGAAATTCACGATGGCGTCGATGTCATGCTCCTGCAGCAAATGGGCCACGAGCGCTTCATCGCCGATGTCGCCTTTTTGGAAAACATAGCGCGGGTCGGAGGCGAGGTCGGCGAGATTGGCCGGGTTGCCTGCGTAGGTGAGGAGGTCGAGATTGACGAGTTTACCGAGCGGCGAGGCATCTGTGGTGAGACACTGACGTATGAAGTTACTGCCGATGAATCCACAGCCACCGGTGACAAGGAGGTTCATGGATCGACGGGTTATTGCTCTCCTGCTCCCTCACCCTCGGTGAGGACTTCGTCGAGGCAGGCTTCGAACTCGTCGAGGCCGGTGCTTGGAATAATGACGGAATTCCTGCGCCCGTGGGCTTCCTCGGTGATCTTGAGGAAGCGGCCTCGGTCATTCTCGCGAAGCTCGATGATGATGTGCTTGCGTTCGACTTGGAGTTCGCGCAGGGCGATGGATTGTTCCATATGGAAAGGGTGGCAGGCTATCGGACGGGGAATGGAGTCATCAATCGAAAATCCATGCAGCTCGAATTAATGTTTCGATCCCAGCAAATAATCGGGGTTGAGTTTTTTGAGTGCTGGAAGGGTGAAGAGGCCGTCTTTACGGATGAGTTTGCCGTCGAACCACACCTCACCGCCGCCGTAGTCGGGGCGTTGGATGCAGACCATGTCCCAGTGGATGCGGCTGGTGTTGCCGTTTCCCGCTGTTTTGTAGGCTTGGCCGGGCGTGAAGTGGAAGGAGCCGGAAATTTTTTCATCGAAGAGGATGTCGCGCATCGGGTGGAGGATGTGGGGGTTGAATCCCAGTGCGAACTCGCCGATGTAGCGGGCGCCCGCATCGCTATCGAGAATACGGTTGAGGGCGGCGGTGTTGTTAGCAGTGGCGTTTTCCACGCGGCCTTCGGAGAACTCCAGGCGCACATTGTCGAATGCGTGGCCCTGATAAATGCTGGGGACATTGAAGGTCACATGACCCTCGACGCTCTTTTTCACCGGGCAGGAAAACACCTCGCCGTCGGGGATGTTGCGGTCCCCGCCGCAGGTCACGGAGCCGATATTTTTAATCGAGAAGCGGAGGTCGGTGCCGGGCCCCTTGAGGTGAACCTTGTCGGTGCGGTCCATGAGTTCCTTGAGTGCCGCCATGCCGGGAGCCATGCGGCCGTAATCGAGCGTGCAGACCTTGAAGTAAAAATCCTCGAACGCCGGCGTGCTCATCTGTGCCTGCTGGGCCATGGCGGCAGTCGGCCAGCGGAGAACAACCCACTTTGTTTTGTTGATGCGCCAGTCCATGACAGGGCGCATGGCGCCGGAAATGAGACGCATTTTTTCATCCGGCACATCGGACATCTCGGTGATGTTGTGGCTGCCGCGCACGGCGATGTAGGCCTGCATTTTTTTCATGCGGGCGAGTTCGACTGAGCGGGTCACATCCAGCTGCGCGGCTTCGGCCCCGAGAGCCATTTCGCGGCTGATGCGCGCATGGTGGTTCTGCACGAACGGCACGGCTCCACAGGCGCGGGTGGCGCGGATGAGTGCGATGGCGATTTCCTCCGGTGCGTCGAAGATGTCGATGAGCACATTTTCGCCGGGTTTGAGTTTTGTGGAATGCCGCGTCAAGACATCGGCCAGTTGGTCGCAGCGTGGATCGTGCATAAAAAATCAGCGTGGGAATCGCGAAGACAGCTCGCCCAGGCGTTGCGCGGCGTAGGCCGAGAGGGCCGGGCGGAAGAGGGGAAAGAGAAATTTCGCCAGGTTGAAAAGAATGCGGAAAAAGCCCTGCCGTCCGGTGCGGGCGGGTTCGGATTTTTCAGACTGCGTCCCCTTTTTTACAGAAATGCCTTTTGGGGCCTTGCGCGTCTTCGGACCGGCAAGAATATATCCAAGCGCCGCCGCACTCCCCAGCCAGGCGAACGGGCGGGTCTTCACTGAGCGCCGGATTTTTGAGACGATATCGAGTTCCTCGGCGATGGAGGCTGTGTCACGTGCTATCGCCACGCGGCTGCGGCGGAGTTCTTCGAGAATTTCCTGTTTGCTGGTCATGGCGCGGAGCTTTTGCGGAGGGATTCCAAATCGCGGGCCATCTCGCGGCGGGTTTCCTCAAAAATCGGCGTGCGGCTGTGGAACTTCACATGGCGGGCGCAGAGGTAGGCCAGCAAGGCGTGCAGCACGGTGAATCCTCCCAGAATCCAAAGCCAGGAAATGCCCAGCACAAAATCTGCAAAGAATGCCACGGCAAAGATGAGTAGGATGTAACCGAAGGCGGCAAAAAACAACGCTGCCAACAGCATCACGAGCAGCCTAACGCCTAGGGCCGCTGCTTCTCGCGATTCCTCGCCAGCCAGTGACCCCATGGCCTGCGCATAGCGGCCCAGCGAGCCTACGAGGCTCAGCAGCTCCATCATCAGGCCCCTCGGAGCTGCAACCGTGGCTTTGGTGTCCAAAGCGTCTTATTAGCGGCGGAGGAGCACTCCAAGCAGAAAGCCCACGCCTGCGGCGATGGCCACTGCCTGAATAGGATTTTCGCGGATATAATTCTCGGCCTCCGTCTGGTAGTCGTGGGCGCGATCGTAGGCATCCGAGTAGAGCGAGTTGGCGCGGTCGCGGACATTGTCATAAGTCGCGCTGGCGGCTTCGCCGAGGTCTTTAGCTGCCGCGCCGAGATGTTCGCGGCCGGTTTCGTATGCGGCTTTCGCCTCCTTTTTCGCATTGTCACCCACATTGCGTCCGGCTTCGGTGGCTGCGTCGATGGCTTTTTTTGCGTGATCGCTGCTGCTTTCGAGTTTTTTGCTCACGATGTTGTTATCAAGTGTTTCTGACATGGTAATGGTCTCCTTCCATCTCATCCTGCCATGGAATTGCCCCTTGGCAAGTGCCTATCCGGTGTTGATCATGCGGGGTCTATGACCCAAGTGACAGCCTTCGCTCCCGGCCGCGTTGAGATTCTCGGAAACCATACAGACTATAATGGCGGCGTTGTTCTCTCAGCCGCACTCCAACTTGGTATCACGGCTACAGGTCGCCGTCTCGAGGATGGCGAAATCCGCCTCTCCAGCTCGGGTGTTTGCCATGAGGGAAAAATCCAGCGCGCCGCAGGCTTGAAAAAAACCGGTGCGTGGATCGACTATCCGCTGGGCGTCGCTGAAATGCTCGCCCTGTCGGGGGGGGAAGCCGGGGGATTCGAGGCTTGCTACGAATCGACCCTGCCAGCTGGTGCCGGGCTTTCGAGTTCCGCCGCCTTGGAAGTGGCGACGGCGGTGCTTCTCACGCGCCTCTACCCTTTTGAAATTTCGCGTATGGATCTGGCGAAGCTCTGTCGCCGTGCGGAAAATGAATTCGTCGGCGTGAATTGCGGCCTCCTTGACCAGGCCTCCTCCGTTTTTGGAAAAAAGGACCACCTGGTGTATCTCGACTGCCGCAGCGAATCGGTGGATGCTGTGCCGTTTCCACCGCACCTTGCCCTTCTCATTATCAATTCCGGCGTGAAGCACGCGCTCACCGGCGGCGAATACAACGAACGGCGCGAGCAGTGCTTTGAAGCCGCTCGATGTATGGGTGTTCCCGCCTTGAGGGACGCCTCCAGCGCGCAACTTGAGGCCGCCGAGATGCCCGAATTGGCGAAGCGCCGCGCTCGCCACGTGGTAGGCGAAAATGAACGTGTTCTTCTTGCGATCGATGCCCTGCGGTCCGGTCGCGCCGAGGCTCTCGGTCCTCTTATGTCGGCCTCACACCGCAGTTCTGTGGAGAATTTTGAAAACAGCACACCTGAGCTTGATTTGCTCGTGAGTCTGGCCACGGCGCAGGTAGGCTGCCTCGGCGCTCGCCTCACCGGCGGGGGATTCGGCGGTGCCATCGTTGCGTTGGTCGAGATCGGTGCCGCAGAGTCTGTGCGTGTCGCGGTGGAGACCTCCTACGCCGCGCAAACCACCCACAAAGCCACAGGCATCCTCTGCCGCGCGGAGGATGGCGCCCTTCCTGCCGAAGATTGAGGAAACGATCATGAACGATCCCGGACGCAAAACCATCACCCAACTCCGCAGCGAGTGCCGTGGCATTTCCCTCGCCGCACGCCTCCGTGGACAGGTCGATGAACTCACCAAAAAAGAATCCTCAAACGGGAAGCCCTATTGGGAAATGAAGGTCCGGGACGCCGGCGATGTTCTCACGCTTCGGGCGTGGTCGGATACGGATGCCTTCGCGGCCTGTCAGGATCTCGCGCGTGGTGAGTGCGTGGAGGTCGAAGGGGAATTCGCCGTTAATGGCAGTTTCGGCCTCGATGCCCGGCGATGGAGGATGCGGGCTCTGAATCCTCAGGAGACGGCGGGACTTTTCGCCGGCGGCGAGGAGGAGACGGCTGCGTTGGAAAAGGACTTTGCGGATGTGCGGGAGCTTGTGCAATCCATGCGAGATCCCCGTCTGCGCTCGCTCTGCGAATTGTTTCTCCAGGAATTCGGACTCCGCTTCCAGCGCGCCTCCGCCGCGCGGCACAATCACCACGCCCACCGTGGCGGTCTGCTCCGTCACACCGGTCAGATGATGCGCTCGGCCTCGGCCGTCTCCAGTGCCTACCCTGTTCTCAACCGTGACCTGCTGCTCGCCGGGGTTCTTTTTCACGACTGCGGGAAACTTTGGGAAATGTGTCCACCCGAGGCGGGGTTTGAAATTCCACGCGAGCTGCGTGGCGAGCTTCTAGGGCACATCAGCATCGGTATCGAAGTGGTGAACGCCCTCTGGCGCAAGCTGCCGCTCGAGAACTGGCGAGGCATCGAGCCCGCATCGGACGATGTGCGCCTGCACCTGCTGCACCTCATCGCCTCGCATCACGGGGAACTCCAATTCGGCTCGCCTGTCGAGCCCAAGACGCCCGAAGCCGTCGCCCTCAACATGGTCGACAACCTCGATGCCAAGTTGGAAATGCTCGCGATGGCCTACACCCGCCAGCCCGAAATCGCACCCGGCATCCACGAGCGCGTCAAGGCTCTCAACACGTCTCCGGTCAAAGCTCTCCCCGCATTCAGTCAAGTTGAGGAAACGCCGCCCCTGTAGCGGCTCTCCATGACCGTCGCCCACATTTTTTCGCCGTGCGGTTGGCGGCATATCCGCTATGACTTGCCACCATTATGAACTACGCGGGCACGGTTTTTCTGGGCAGTGGATTTGCGGCGAAGTATCCGGAGGGCGGTGGCAACTTTTCAGTCCCCCTGCAATGGGCGCTGGGATTGAAGCGTCTGGGGGTTGATTATTTTTGGCTGGAGCTCATGCCTGCTTCCGGAGATGCCGCGCTCGATGCCCGTTGCATTCGGATTTTTGACGAGCGCATGAGCCACTATGGACTGAACTATGTTTTGCTCTACCAGCGGGAGGCAGCGGAGTTGCAGGACCTCGCGGGCTTTGATTTTCACGGCATGTCGGAGCGCGAATTCCGCGAGCGTCTCGGTGGGCCCACAACCTTGCTGAACTTGAGCTACTCGATCCGCCCACCGCTTGTGCAACTCTTCGAGCGCCGCATATACCTCAATATCGACCCGACGGAAATTTGTCACTGGATGGATAAACTCGAGCTCGGTCAGTCGTTCCATACCGAGTTTTGGTCGATTGGCTTGAATATGCACTCGCCAGAGTGCCGCCTGCCCACGCCTCCTCCTGGAGTGGAATGGAAAACCTTCCATCCGATCGTCGACACCGAGCTTCTGCAGCCTGCCCCGCGTCCCGCGCGAAACCGCTTCACCACGGTCGGTCAGTGGTATTGGGAGGGTTGGTTGGAGATTGATGGCATTTACCGAGACTACTCGAAGCGGGCGCAGTTCGAGCCCTATCTCGATGTGCCGACGGAGGTGCCCGAAGTCGAATGGGAGCTGGCCATGCATATGAACCCTGACGACACCGAGGCCGACCGGTTGCGCGCGCACGGTTGGCATCATGTTTACCCGCGTGATGTCGTTTGCTCGCCTGAGCATTATTTTGACTACCTGCGCGGCTCGCTCGCGGAGTTCACGCCAGTGAAGGTGGATGATGTGACGCGCACGGGCTGGATCAGCGACCGGGCTGCGGCATTTCTTGCGCTGGGTCGTCCGGTGATCACGGAGTCCACCGCCGCTGAGACATACCTGCCTGCAGAGAGTGGCTTCTTGTGGATGCACGACAAGGCCTCCGCCGTGGAGTGCGCCTGCCGCGTCGTTCAAGACTGGGAGCGCCTCTCTCGTGCCGCCCGCGATTGTGCTGTCGAGTGCTTCGACTCGGTGAAAACCATCCGCCGAATCCTTGGGTAAAAGTTTGTCCGCCTCCGGAGCGGTGGGTTGACTCGCGGAACCGGTACGTAATGATAAGGGCATGGGCAAGTTCAAAGCAGCAAGTTTTCATGCAAGCGGCGTTTACAAGGCTTCGGAGGTTCTCGCGGCGGCCCTCCACATCAGGGAAGATCTCAAAACCCCCGCGCGAATGGCTTTTGCTTTTGTCAGTACCAACTACATGCCCCATATCGCGGAGTTCTGCGAAACGTTGCGAGTCGATGGGCACATCCAAGACATCATCGGCTGTACGACCGGAGGACGCATCGAGGGAGGGGGTGAGTTTGAGGGGGGATCCGGGTTTTCCATCATCGCTTGCCAAGGAGAATTCGGCGACCCGTTGGCGCTGGATGGCTCGAATTTTTCTTCTGTCAGGCAGGCAAACGGCTGGATCGCTCTCGCCAACCCCTTCGCTTTTCCGATTGAGGATTGGATCAACTCCTACAACCGCGAGGCGTCCAGAGTGAGCGTGGTGGGTGGTCTCGCCAGCGGGGGCAATTCAGACGAGACGATGGCATTCATTAATGGAACACCGGTGGATGCAGCTGCTGTGCCTGTTATTGGCCGCACGGCCATCGTTCCAGCTCTCAGCCAAGGTTGCCGCCCAATCGGCGAGCCGTTCACGGTGACACGCGCTGACCAGAATGTGATCTACGCACTTGGCGGACAGCCTGCCTACCGTGCTCTGGAGCGTGCCTTCGAAACGCTCAGCGATGCCGAGAAATCCAACGCCAAGGGCAATCTCTTCGCTGGGCTTGCGGGCTCGGAATACATCCACGAGTTCCACTCCGGCGACTTCCTCGTGAAAAATATCATCGGAGCGGACCCCGACTCCGGCGCAGTCGTGATAGCGGGCATCCCACGCATAGGGCAGACACTTCAATATCAAATTCGCAATCCCAGCGCTGCCCTCGAGGATCTTGCCCGTTGCTACGAGCCGGTCCGGCAGGCTAAAAAGCGTGCTTATGGCGCGCTGCTTTTCTCGTGCCTCGGCCGAGGCAAGAATTTTTTCGGAGCAGCGAACCGTGATGCCTCCGAGCTTTCCGAGGCTCTGGGAGGCAAGCCAATCGCCGGGTGTTTTTGCAATGGCGAAATCGCACCCATCCGTGGCTTGAATGCGATCCACGGCTACACAGCCGCCGCAGCTGTGCTTGTTGAAAAAACACCCTGAGACTGTAGAGTAAGCGCACTGTGACCAAATACCTCTCCGCAGTCGTCCTCGTTTTTATTCTTGCTGGAACCGCCTTTTACCAAGGCTGGCCGCCATTTTCCCCGGTTGATAAAATCGAGGATTTTCCGACAGCCAAGGCCCGCCTCGCCGACATCGCGCCCGAACTGCCCCTCGCAGGCGAGGTCAAACCCTCGCTGCAGGTTGATGTGAAGCCAGAGATCGGAGGCAAAATCCGCCGCATCCATGTCACCCCCGGCCAGAGTGTGAAAAAAGGCGATCTGCTGGTGACGATTGATGACACCGATCTCCTCAATGAGCGCGCCGCTGCGGAGACCGAGATCGAGGGCGCGCGTCTCACCATGGGAAAATCCAAGGGCAACTTCGACCGCGCCGCCCAACTCCACCAGCGCAGGCTCCTGAGCGAAGAGGAATTTCTCAACATGATGGCCGACTTCCGAATCGAGGAAAACGGTCTCGATAAATCGCTCCGTCGCCGCCAGACCGTCGATGACCGCCTCTCTAAAACCCGCGTCCTCGCTCCCTTCGATGGCACCGTGCTCGAAATCCCCGTTAGCGAAGGGCAGGTCGTCGTGGGCGCCGCCAGCGTGAATTCCGGCACCAGCCTCATGACATTCGCAGATCTCTCCAGCCTGCTGATCATCTCCCAAGTCAACCAGCTCGATGCCTCCAAGGTGAGTCTGGGACAGGCACTCATCCTCCAATCTCCCGACTCCAGTCAATCAACAGCCTCCGCCAAAGTTCATTTTATCGCACCTCTGGCCAGCGTGAAAAACAACATCAAGGGATTCGAGGTGCGCGGCCTCATCGATAGCAATGAAGCAGGACTCAAGCCCGGCGTCTCCGTAAGCGTTCGCCTCGCACTTCCGAAGGCCTCCGGCGTTGTTGCCGTGCCACTCACCGCCATTTTTGAAAATGCGGGGAAGAAGGTCTCCTATGTGCTCGAGGAGGGCACTCCCGTGCGGCGTGAAGTCACTGTGGGAGCTATCGATGCGAATAACGCCGAAATCCAGGCCGGCATCCGTGATGGCGAGGATGTCCTTCTGGTCGAACCTCCCGAGACCACCAAAAAAGCCTCAAAAAAATCCAAGTCGTGAGTCTCATCCACCTCGAAGGCCTCAGCAAAGTCTATCGCGTGGGCGATCAGGAAATACGGGCGCTCGATGAGGTCAACCTCCGCATCGAGGAGGGTGAGTTCATCGCGATCATCGGCTCCAGTGGCAGCGGAAAATCGACTCTCATGCACCTCCTCGGCTGTCTCGATACACCCACTGCGGGCCGAATGGAGATCTGCGGCAAAGATCTCGCCAAAGCCTCCAACGACGAACTTGCCCGCGTGCGCAACCGCGAAATCGGCTTTGTTTTCCAAGCCTTCAATCTTCTGCCGAAACTCGATGTCGTTTCAAATATCGCGCTGCCTCTCATCTATGCCGGAGTTCCCTCCCACGAGCGCCTCGCCCGAGCCAGGAAAGCGGCGGCGGATGTCGGCCTCGGCGAGCGCCTCTCGAACCGTCCGCCTCAACTCAGCGGCGGGCAGTGCCAGCGTGTTGCCATCGCCCGTGCCCTCGTCAACAACCCCCGCATCCTCTTTGGCGACGAACCCACCGGCAATCTCGACTCCGCGACCGGACGCATGATTTTGGAAACGTTCGACGCTCTCCATGCATCTGGAAAGACCATCGTCCTCGTCACGCACGACCCCGCTATTGCCGCACGCTCGCGCCGCGTCATCGAAATCCGCGACGGACGCATAACCCGTGAATACGCGCCATGAACCCGCTCGTCGCGATCTCCATCGGCCTGCGCGAAATTGCCGCCCACAAGTTTCGCACCTGCCTTTCCATGCTCGGCATCATCCTTGGAGTCAGCAGCCTCATCGCCACCATGGCCCTCACACGCGGTATCGAGGAGGGAACCCGCGTCTTCATGCAGCAGTTGGGTGGACTCGAGCTCGTCTCCATAGCCAACAAGGAGCCTTCCAGCAGGAAATACGAATTCGCGAACCTCTCGCCCGGGCGAACCCTGCGCGACGCTGAAGCCATCCGGCGCTCAGCCTCATTCATTTCCCATGTCTCGCCTGAAATCAACCTGAACACCGCCGTCGCCACCGAGGGCGGGGGAAATCCCGAACGGCGTGTCGTGCAAGGCGTCTATCCGGATCATTTTGTCATCGGCATGCAAGAGGCCGCTGCAGGGCGCTTTCTGACTCCGCTCGACATCGAGCGTGGATCGCGCTGCGCTGTCGTCGGAGACACTGTTGCCAAGAATCTCTGGCCAGGCATTCCCCCCGAACTCATCGTCGGCAAGACCATCCTCATCGATAATCGGCCGTTTGAAGTCGTGGGAGTCCTCGCCCTCTACGAAATGGAAGAGCAGGCCCGAGCCCGCAGAGCAGGAAAAAAGTCCACTCGGGGATTTGATGGCTTCCGGAAGAAAAACGAACGTGTTCTCGTGCCATTTACAACCATGTTCCACGAACTCCGCTCCGGCGCCTTTCCGCTCGACTCCCTCGAAACCATGAAACTCGACACCCTCAACGTGAGGGTGGGGGATTTGGATTACTTCCACCCGGCACTCGATCAGGTCAGAGCCGTTCTGGACATCACCCACCGTGGAGTGGACGACTTCGACCTCGAAACGCGCCAGGACTGGTTCGACCGCATGGAAAGCAGCGTCCGCGCCACTCGCCTCAGCGGTGGACTCATCTCCGCGATCAGCCTTGTGGTAGGTGGCATCGGGATTATGAATATCATGCTAGCCAGCATCTCCGAGCGAGTCCGCGAAATCGGCATCCGCCTCGCCGTCGGCGCCCGCCAGCGCGACATCTTCTGGCAAATCCTCATCGAAAGTATCCTCGTCTCCCTTCTCGGCGGGCTCCTCGGCATCCTCGCCTCCCTCGGTCTCATCGAAATTCTCAAAACCATTGCCCCAGACCAAAACGTCCCTGTCCTCACCCCCGACGCCATCCTCCTCGCCGTAGGCTTTGCCATTGCCGCCGGCCTCCTCTCTGGCCTCTACCCCTCAGCCAAAGCCTCCGGCATCGACCCAATTACTGCCCTCCGATACGAGTAGCCGTTGCCTAATGAAAAGACGAGCCAGCTTGTAGCGGCGATCTGCAAATGCCAAAGGCTAACGAATTGGCAGGCATAGAAAACACGACGACGCTCAAGGACCGACGCTCCGGTTCAGGCAAACTCACTCGACCTTGGGAATTGATGGAACTTTTCATGGAGTGATCTCTTGACCCATCCAGCTGCCTCGTTGCGGCACCCGAGCGCTCAAATCGGGCTTCCCACAGGAGGAGGGAATTGAACTGTTGCGACTTTGTCATAAGATGTGCGTCCTATGAATGATCTTACGCGCTCGCCTTTCCGTATTCTTGTTCCAGTTGCCATCCTGCTCATTGCAGCGTTTGCCGTTTTGTCCTCGATGACGGTGGTCATTGAGAGCGGCAATGTGGGAGTTGTCACGACTTTGGGAGCCGTGCAGCCCAATCCGCTTCCGGAAGGGTTTCACCTGAAGAAGCCTCTCCTTGACCAAGTCCATCAAATCGATGTGCGCCTCACCGCGAGCCATGCGCAAGCCACCGCAGCCTCGAAAGATCTCCAATCCGTGACCACGCAGGTGACTATGCAGTACTCCCTCAACGGGGCTTTGGCCCCGCTGATCTATCAGCGCATCGGAACGCTCAAAAAAGTTTCCGCGTCTTTGGTAGAGCCAGCGATTCAGGAATGCGTGAAAGGCGTAACGGCCAAGTTTACCGCCGAGGAGTTGGTGACGAAACGCGAAATCGTGAAGCAACAAATCCAGGATGCGCTCGGCAATTTTTTCAACAGCACCCTCCGCGAAAAGGAGCTGGAGAACGCTATCACCATTGCGAATCTGGCCATCACAGACTTTGATTTCTCACCGGAGTTCAACCGGGCGATTGAGGCCAAAGTGAAGGCTGAGCAAATGGCCCTTCAGGCCAAGAATGAAAAAATCATGCGCGTCACCCAGGCCGAGGCAAGCGCCGAGGAGCGCAAGCTCGCAGCATCGGCCGAGGCGTTCTCCACCGAGGTGCAGTCCAAAGCCCGCGCCGACGCCATCCAGCGCGAGGCGCTTGCCCTCAAGCAAAGCCCCGAAATCATCCAACTTCGCTCGATCGAAAAATGGGACGGCGTCCTGCCACGCATCAGCGGCGGCGGAGTCGTGCCTTTCCTGAATGTGGGCGAATTCCAGGGTGGAGCATCGGCGGCGCCGCCACGCTGAGCCAGCGTTCACAAATCAGACCGCTTTCCATGGGAGGGCCATCCTCCGGCATGGCCCATTTTTCAGCCGCGAAGCGGCGTCTGAGGGCGGCGTTCTCCGGGCGGTTTTTTGTGGAGAGGTGTCTGGCCGTCATGTCTCGCCGTTCGTGATGGAAATTTGGGCCATGCGGGACGATGGCCCTCCAAGTGGTCCGCGCGCGACGAGCGCTCTTGCGTAGACAAAAAATTGAACACTCTGGCCTGCTCCTTACACTGTGGGCTGCATGAACATGACGGCGGAATTTTTCCAACGCGATCCCGTGACTTGTGCGCGGGAGATGATCGGCTGCGAGCTGGTTTGGAATGGTTGCGGGGGCGTGATTGTCGAGACAGAGGCGTATTCCGTTCGCAACGACGAGGCGTGTCATACCTTCACGCGGCCGTCCTCGCGGGAGTTTGTGACGCGAATGCCGGCTGGAACGGCGTATGTGTATTTGAACTACGGAGTACACTGGCTATTGAACTTTCTGGTGAGAGGGGGGAGCGAGGATGGCTTTGTTTTGATCCGTGCCTTGGAGCCGACACGGGGCATCGAGGAAATGACCCGACGCCGCAACATGACAACGATCAAGAACCTCTGCTCCGGTCCAGGCAAACTCACCCGAGCCTTAGGGTTCGATGGAACTTTTCATGGGCGTGATCTCTTGTCGGATCCAGGTGCCTTGTTGTGGCATCCGAGCGCTGCGCCCAATGTCCAAGCGTGCAGGCGCGTTGGCATAACGCGCTCGGCGGATTTTCCGTGGAGGTTTGTGGCTGCTGGCAGCCAGTTTCTCAGTGTGCCTGCGGATCGGCGCAGGTAGGGAACGCTAAAAAATCAGGCGGCGAGGTGTTTTTGGACCTCTGCGCTGATCGTGCGTCCATCGGCGCGGCCGGCGGCTTTTTCGTTCACGATTTTCATGACGGCGCCCATTTCCTTGCGGCTGGTGGCACCGGTTTCGGCGATCGCAGCTTGGACCAGAGCGGTGACTTCCGAGGCTGAGAGGGGCTGGGGAAGGTAGTTGTTGAGAATTTCGATCTCGGCTTTTTCGGTGGCGGCCATTTCGGGGCGTCCGCCCTTTTCAAAAGCCTCGATCGAGTCTTGGCGCTTCTTGACCTCCTTGCGCACGATGGCGAGTGAATCGGCGTCGTCGAGCGTGCTGCCGGCCCCGCCTTTCTCGATAGCGGAGTTCATAAGGGCGGTTTTCAACATGCGGAGAACGCCGAGTTTCGAGGACTCTCGCGCGAGCATGGCGGCTTTGATGTCTTGGTTGATTTGGTCTTGGAAGCTCATGAGAAGTTTTAAGAATTAAGTTTTAAGTTTTAAGTTCGGTAGGGCGCACGCTGATCGAGTGGCGTGCGGGCTCGAGCCTGAAGACATCAATCGCGGCGGATTTGTTTTTGTTTGGTGTAGGAGTTTTGGATGATGTCGAATATGCGCTGGGCGGGCAGCACACGGGTGCTGAAGCAGTCGAGATTGCCATCCGCTCCGATCACAGCGATGGCGAATCCTGTGGGCACTTCGTAGGCGGCAGCTGTGCCTGGGCCGTCGGGCACGGTGAGGAAGGGGATGTTTGAGCGGATGAGGTCTTGCTCGCCTGAGAATGCGGACACGCAGAGGAGTTTCTCGGCGGCGAAGCGGGCGTAAATTTTCTGGAGCTGGCCGACTTGGGAGCGGAAAGCCCATTCGCTTGGGCTGTTGGCGATGACAAGGACCACCGGTTGTCCGCGCAGGTTCTTGAGCGGCTTGGCGGAGCCGGTGGAGTCCGTCCAAGTGAACGAAGGGGCCTCCCGCACGACTTCGGCCTGAAGTGCGGCTGAGAGACAGAGTGCAGCAAGGAGAGCGGCGATGGCTTTCATATTTTCATCAATTCCGCCTCTTTCGCGGCGGTGTGTTTGTCGATATCCGCAACGAAGCGGTCGGTGAGTTTTTGGACCTCGCCCTCGGTGTCCCGGAGCTCGTCTTCGCTCATCTTGCCGTCCTTTTGGGTTTTCTTTGCGGCGTCCATCGCATTGCGGCGGCTCGAGCGCACCCGCACACGGGACTCCTCGGCGATACCTTTCACGGTTTTCGCCAAGTCGCGGCGGCGCTCTTCGGATAGCTCGGGAATTGGCAGGCGGATGAGTTTGCCATCCACCGCCGGATGAATGCCGATGCGGGATTCATTGAGGGCGCGCTCGATATCGCGTACTGTGGCGCCATCGAAGGGTTGAATCACAAGCAGGCGGGGTTCCGGCGCGGTGATGAGGGCGAGTTGTTTGAGTTTCATTGTGGAGCCGTAGGCTTCGACATCGATATTCTCCACGAGGGCGGGAGAGGCCTTGCCGGTGCGGATGGCTGCAAACTCGTGCGTCATGAAGGAAACGGCTTTTTCCATGCCCTCCTCGGCTTCAAAAAGGATTTCTTCGATACTCATGGTGGCTATTCGGATTTTTCGGAAACAAGGGTGCCCACTTCTTCGCCGGCGATCGCCAGGCGGATGTTGTCGGGCTTGTTCATATCAAAAACAATGATCGGCATTTTGTTGTCCATGCAGAGGCTGAAAGCCGTCGAGTCCATGACTTGAAGGCGGCGCGAGAGGGCCTCCGAGTAGGTGATGTGTGTGAAACGCTTGGCGTCCGGGTTTTTCATGGGATCTGAGTCGTAGATGCCATCCACCTTCGTGGCTTTCAAAATGACCTGCGCGCCGATCTCTGCGGCCCGGAGGGCTGCGGTGGTGTCGGTCGAGAAAAAGGGATTACCAGTGCCTGCGACAAAGATCACGACACGGCCGAGCTCGAGGTGGCGTGTGGCGCGGCGGACGATGAACGGCTCGGCGAGGTTCTGCATTTCTATAGCCGTTTGGACCCGGACTTCGACGCCCTGGGCTTCGAGGGCGGCCATGAGCGCGAGGCCGTTGATGACTGTGGCCAGCATGCCCATGTAGTCTGCCGTGGTGCGGTTCATTCCCCGGTGGCTTGCCGTGAGGCCGCGCCAGATGTTGCCGCCGCCGATGACGATGGCCAGTTCGACTCCAAGCTTGCGGGCCTCTGCAACTTGCGAGGCGATTTTTTGGACGACTTCGGGGCTTATGCTGTCGCGGCTTCCTGGCTCGCGGAGAACCTCTCCGCTGAGTTTGAGCACGACCCGTTTATAGCGGACATGGGATGTTTGGGACATGGGCGAGTGCCCATATAGAACCGCATCAGGGCTCCGGAGAAAAGGACAAATCAAAACGCGCGTCCGGAGTCAGCGGAAACCCCCGTAAAAATTCGGCAGCGGGCAGGCGCTTGCGGCCATCGAGTTGCACACTCAGAAGCTTCAGGGAACCCGTCGCGCAGGCGACGACAAGAGAGTCAGCATCCGTTTGCAGCACGCTGCCGGGAACGCCCGAGGCAGAATCTTCGGCTGCGGAATGGATTTTTAAAACATGACCCGAAATGCGGGCAAATGCTCCCGGCCATGGCGACATCGCCCGCACCCGCAGTGCGAGCTCCGATGCGGGCCGGTTCCAATCCAGAAAGCCATCTGCTTTTTTCAATTTCGGCGCGTAGGTGGCTTTTTCCGGGTCTTGAGGCATGCGGGGCGCGTTGCCCGCCGCCAGAAGCTCCAAGGCCCGGAGAAGGCATGGAGCGGCAACCGCTGCCAGCCGGTCATGGAGTTCACCGGTTGTTTCCTGTGGGCCTATTTCCAAAAACTCCTCGAGCAGGACATCCCCCGTATCGAGGCCTTCGTCCATATACATCACAGTCATTCCCGTGGTGGCATCCCCCGCCAGGATTGCCGCGTGGATCGGCGATGCGCCGCGATGGCGGGGCAAGAGCGAGGCGTGGAGATTGAGGCAGCCGAGGGGTGGCAACTCCAAGACGGACTTCGGTAGAATCTGACCGTAGGCCACGACCACCATGACATCCGGCTTCAGGTTCCGCAGCATATCGAGGAATGCCGCATCGCGGAGCTTCGGAGGTTGGTGCACGGGAATTCTGCGTTCCGCAGCGAGCTGTTTGATCGCCGAGGCGCGTGGCTTCAGGTCGCGCCCGGCGGGTTTGTCGGGCTGGGTGATGACGCCTGGAACCTCGTATTTTCCAGAGTCGAGGAGAGCCTTCAAGGCGGGAAGTCCGATCTCCCCGGTGCCGCAAAAAACAACGCGCATCATTTTTAGAATCCCAGTCGTGAAGTGGCGGCCTGACGCGCCATCTGCGCACGGGACATCATGAGTTCCCCGGCCGTGACCTCGCGCTGGCCGAGGGATGAGGCGCATCCGGTGCAGAGGTAGTCGTAAATTTCCCTGTCGGGCAGGACGAGAAGAAGCTTCTCGCGCACCGGCATGGCGGTGGCGCATTTTTTGCAATAGAGCGACGAGGCGCGAAGGCTTTCGAATTGCTGCATGGTTCAGGCGGATTTCAGGTGGTCGGTTTTCATCCACACTAAATCCACCTGTCCTCTGGATCAACCTTCGCGGCGCGCCCCGAATCGCGATTGTGCTTGCCAGACCAGTACCGAATTGGTTTTTCGAAGGTCTAATCCAAAACTCACCATGTCCGACACTACCATTCTTTCCATTCGCGCCCGTCAAATCCTTGATTCGCGCGGCAATCCCACCATCGAAGCCGATGTCGAACTCGCCGGCGGAGCTATCGGTCGCGCAGCGGTTCCCAGCGGAGCCAGTACAGGTGAGCACGAGGCTGTGGAACTCCGCGATGGAGATAAATCCAGTTACCTTGGAAAAGGAGTACACAAAGCGGTCGCCAATGTTTCCAAACTTCTCACTCCCGCTCTGATCGGCCTCGACGCAGCAGATCAAGTGTCGGTGGACAAAACCATGCTCGCAGTGGACGGCACACCAACCAAAAAGAAAGTCGGAGCCAATGCCATCCTCGCCGTCTCCCTTGCGACCGCGAAGGCCGCCGCCGCGCAGATCGGCCAGCCTCTTTACAAATATCTCGGTGGACCCAACGCAAAGGTTCTTCCCGTGCCGATGATGAACATCCTCA
>DGXZ01000089.1:0-30593 GCA_002396485.1 Spartobacteria bacterium UBA5019 | reverse complement strand
GAACATCCTCAACGGCGGCGCGCACAGTGACGCTCCGATTGATTTCCAGGAGTTCATGATCGTGCCAAAGGACTTCCCGACCTTCTCCGAGGCGCTTCGCGCAGGCACGGAGATTTTCCACGCCCTCAAGAGCGAACTCAAAGGCCGCAAGCTCTCCACCGCCATTGGCGACGAGGGCGGATTCGCCCCGGCTCTCTCCAGCGCCGAGGACGCCCTGGACTCGATCGCCAAGGCTGTTAAAGCCGCCGGCTACAAATTCGGCAAAGAAATCTTCATCGCCTTGGATTGCGCCTCCAGCGAGTTCTACGACTCCGCCAAGAAGGCCTATGTCTTCAAGAAGTCCGATGGATCCAAGCGCAGTGCCGATGAGCTTGTCGCTTACTACGCGGGCCTCTGCAAAAAATATCCCATCATCTCGATCGAGGACGGCTGCGCCGAAAACGATTGGGTCGGCTGGAAAAAACTTACCGATGCGCTCGGCTCGAGCACCCAGTTGGTCGGCGACGATCTCTTCGTCACCAATGTGGAATTTCTCCGCAAAGGCATCGACCAAGGCGTGGCAAACTCGATCCTCGTCAAAGTGAATCAAATCGGCTCGCTCACCGAGACCCTCGACGCCATCGAACTCGCCAAGGAAAACAAATACACCGCCGTCATCAGTCACCGCTCCGGCGAGACCGAGGATGTCACCATCGCCGACATCGCCGTGGCCACAAATGCCGGCCAGATCAAAACCGGTTCCCTGTGCCGCACCGACCGCGTTGCCAAATACAATCAACTCCTCCGCATCGAAGAGGAACTCGGCGACAACGCTATCTACGGCGGCAAAATGCGATGAGTCAGGGTTGACCACAACCAAGCGGGAGCGAGCGAGTTAAAGGACACAGAGTTCACGGAGGAGGGAAGGGGTTGTTTAAGCCCTTTCATTCAACCACCGATAAAGTGTCGAATTCCCATTCTGACCAATCTGTAAATTCTGTCCGAAATCCCGCTATCAGCTTCAATCAATGTCGAGAGGCACGGTCTTGGATCGTGCCTTTCGCATTGTCCAGCTCCGTGCGTTGTGCGGGCGTGAGGTTGCCTTTCAAAGCAGCGTTGTAATTTTCGAGCGCTTGGGTGGCGAATCCGCGTTTTGCCCAGGCTTGCGCGAGGTGGATGTGGATGATTGTTGCTTCCTCCTTTTGCTTTTGTGCGAGGGTGAGGAGTTTTTCCAGAGCGGCAATTTCGGTGTTGGGGTCGTTTGCCTCTCGTGAGATTCTGGCCTGTAGCCATAGCACAGACGGGGTGTTCGAAGCTTTGGCCGAGAGAGTGGCTGATTCGCCAGCAGCGGCGGAGATGTTGCCGGTCTCGAGGAGGGCGAGGGCTAGGAGGTAGCGGGCCTGTGTGGAGGATGCGTCTTCTCTCAGAGCCAATTCGGCTTCTCTTTTTGTTGTGGGCCATTGTTTGAGCGCCGCAGCGAGTGTGGCTGATTGCGTAAGCACGATGGGATCGCGCGGTGCGGTCTGGCGGGCTTGGGCCATCCACTCTCGGGCGTCATTGTTTTTTCCCAGAAAGTGCATGACCATAGCGGTCTGGGCATCATGAAGAGCGGTGTCCCGTTTGTTGGCAAACTTGGGTGTGGCAGTGGAGGTGTCTTCAGTTCCCTCGCCTCGTCGATAGAGCAGGCCCTGGTTGTCAATTGTCGTGAGATGCAACTCGGGAGATGCGCCTAACATTTCGACAAGCGGGCGAGAGTCTTCCAAGGGCACGGCGAGAAGGATAGCCGCGAATGGATCCCGACGATCCTCCTCGCGCCAGCGCACAGGGGAGGAAGTGAGTGTCTGAATCGCCTCGGCAGTTGGCGCCCGCGAGATGAGGTCCGGCGAGAGAAGGCTCGCCGCAGAGAGGGCGGGGGAGTTTATAAAAACCCGGCCATCGCGGTCGCCGACGGTTTTAAGCAAATCAACGGGCGCCAGAAGACGGATGTCTCGAATGTCCCTTTGGAAGGCTTGAAATCCTTCGAAGGCGCCGAATCCTATGACGACCATTGCAGCAATGCTGAGCCCCCAGCGGATGCGGTTTTGAAGGTCCAGAGGGAGTTTTCGTGCAATCCATGATATGGCTAAAAAGGCGGCCAGTATCGGAGCAGCGACGCAGGCTGCTCTGGCAGAATCCGCTCCCGGCAGACCGCCGACCGCATAGCCTGCGGCGGCGAGGCGATCGATCCATCCCGCATCCTCACCACAACCCGCCATGGCGGATCGCAGGCTTTCCGCCCTCGAAAAAAAGGAGGGTGCCGCCGCTGCGGTGGCCGCCAGAATGCCTGCCACGATGGGGAGTCTCGATTTGTCCGAATGATCGTTTGCCATGTGCTTTTGCGCCAATAAAGTGATTGTCATGCACGGCAAGACAACCCTCGTCGCAATCATCACTATGAGTCTTTTTGGATTTGGCAGCAAAGTAAAAGCCCTCGAGGCCGGAGCGTCGGCTCCCGTGCCTGTAGCGCTGGATCAGGATGGCAAGGCCTTCGCGTTTGCGGATGTCTATGCCAAGGGCATCACGCTGGTTTTTTTCTACCCGAAAGCGGACACTCCCGGTTGCACGGCACAAGCCTGCTCGCTGCGGGATTCTTTCGAATCGCTGAAGGCGGAAAACCTGCAAATCGTCGGGGTGAGTCGCGATACGCCCGCCGCGCAGAAAAAATTCCAGCAAAAATACAATCTCCCGTTCTCCCTCGTGGCGGATGCGGACGGCAAGGTCGCCGAGGCTTTCGGAGTGGGGGGCGTGATGGGATTGCCCGTGAGCAAGAGGCAATCCTTCCTGATCAAGGACGGTCGCGTTGTTTGGATGTCCCCATCGGCCAAAACCGGCGAGCACGCTGCGGAGGTGCAGGCCGCTCTGGACTCGCTGAAATAACCGAGTGCCTCAGCGGGCGTCGCCTTTAAGGATGGTACGCACTCCCGCCTCTGTGCCCTGAAATATGACCAGGAAGCACATCCCTTTTTCCCGGCTCAGTGCGATGGCGTATTCCGGGTCGATCTGGGCTGTGCGCCATTCCCCATCGGGAATAACGATATTCCATGGAGCGGCGCTGAAGACTGCGAGTTGAGCGTTCAGCGCAGGCAGGCCTACAACAGCTAGGGGTTGTTTCTCAAACTCCAGAATGCCGGCGGAATCCACCTTGCCTCCGAGCAGGAAAGGCGGGGTCTTGAAGCCGTCGAATCCCTTCAAGACAAACCAATCCTCGAGTTCCTCTGCTGGAACGGAGACTGGTTGAAAAGCCGAGTTCTCGGCATCCAGAATGGCTTCGGCCACTTCCAGTCCATCGGGCGGAAACGATGCCGGGCGTCCCAGGAAGTCCCAGGTCAGCACAAAAATCAGAAGCACAAATCCGATGATCACCGAAATGATCGCCGGGTCGCGGGGGTTGAAATGCCGCGTGGGAATCGCCACAACCTGCGCCGCGAATCCGCTCAGGGCATCGTCTGGAACCTCCGCGTCCTTGAAGGCTGTCCGCAGGCTCGCGTCGATGCGGGATTGTTTTTCATATTCCGCCTGAAGTTCTGGAGATTTTCGGAGTGCCTTCAGCGCGCTTTGCATCAGGGTCGGGACATCTCCGTTTGGATCATCCACATGACAGGTTAGAATGCGTCGTGCTGAGGCGGGTCTCATGCAAGTGGCGTCTCGATTTTCGAAAATTCCTCCCGCGCGGCTGCGAGGATGGCAGGAAGTTCCTTCTCCGTTTTGCCGATAATGACGGCGATCTGGTCGGGATCAAAGAGTCTGAGATGAAGGAGGGCGAGGGCACTTCGGCCTGGTTCATGGATTCTGTGCAAACCGGTGAGGGTAGAAAATTTCTCTTCCGCCGGCTCGGCTTGACGCGCGATTTTTTGTCCCTCGCGAAAGAGTATCGCAAAAAATAAACGCCGCCGCCGTCGTGAGGAGACCAGGTCGTTTCGAGCAGCCACACCGTGGAGTGCCCTCGAGACCATCTCGGTCGCTGCCGCCTCCCGGCCCGTCAGGACAAAGGCATAAATCCAGCCAGAGCGCAGGAATCGCCATTCTTTTGGGAGATTGGTCATTTGGGTTTAGCGTAGGGCGAGACGCGGCCGATCTCAAGCCTGCATTCATTCCAAGAGTGGCTGCCCCGCATGGACTCGAACCATGAATAATGCCTCCAAAGGGCACTGTGTTACCATTACACCACAGGGCAAACAGGAATTAGATATTGCCCGGAGAGCGGTCGGGACGCAAATGTTTTCCATGAACAAAAAAATGCGCAACCGACTTTTGGCTCTCGGATGCCTTCTCGTCTTCCTCGCACTAGGCGCTCTCTTTTACATCAACTGGGTCGTCCAGCGTCCCTTTGCGGTTATCGTTTTCCTTGCAGACAATCTCACGCCGTCCGTTCTCACGCCGGCGAGGAATTATCAAGGAGGCGCGGATCACCGCTTGCAGATCGAGAGGTTTCCCAACATCGCACTCGTCACGACCCATGCGAATGACTTCGCAGTTCCGGATGCCGCCGCAGCGGCGAGCTCGATTGCAACCGGCCAAAAAGGCAACAATGGCGTGCTCGGAGTGAACCAGGGCAAGGGTGCGCTGCCGAATCTTGTTGAAATCGCACGCCAGCGTGGGCGCGCCACCGGCATTGTTTCGAATGCCTCGATCACCGATGCCACAGCGGCTGCCTTCTATGCGGGAACGCCCGATCCTCTCGACTATCCGGTCATCGCCCGCCAACTCGCCGAGGCCGAGGGAGTTGATGTCATCATGGGCGGCGGCGCGGCGGATTTTTTGCCCGATGCACAGGGTGGACGGCGCAGCGACGCGAGGGATCTCATTCAGGAGATGCGTGAGAAAGGCTACGATGTTGTGCGTTCAGAGTTGGAACTCGAGGGCACGCCGTCCTGGAGAACTCCGAAGACGCTTGGTCTTTTCAGTATGGGGAACTTGAATTTTGCCGATGAATTCGCGGTGGAGGCAGGACAGCCGAGCCTTTCCACCATGGTGCGAAATGCCATTCGTCTCCTGCAATACAACGCCCGCGGCTATCTCTTGATCGTCGATGCCGGCTTGGCTGGAAAATCCGCCGCACAAAACGAAGGCGAGCGAACCCTTCGTGAAATCCTCGCTCTCGACGATGCCGTCGCCGAAGCAGTGAGCTATGCGGGGCCGAAGGCTCTGATCCTCGTTGTTGGAAAGCGCAATGTTGGTGGGCTGCGTCTGAATGGCTATCCCTTCCGCAACGACAAGGGTGCGGGTCTTCTCGGAATCAATGCCCAAGGCGCGCCTTCGATCACATGGTCCACCGGTCCGGAGTCAGGCACGCGCACGAGTCCCGAGGGACCGGTTTCCACCGAGCCTGCCGCCAGCAAACGCGCGGCAGCTATTGGAGTCGCGGAGGATGCGATTGCCGTGGGTAGTGGCCCTGGATCCGAGGCCTTGAAAGGTTTTCAGGATAACACGGAGATTTTCCGCATTGTTCACAAGGAACTTTGAGTCCCGCCTTGGGGTAGCAATTTTTCCAGCGTGAGACGGGTTCCCTTCGCTTGAGGGGCATAATCAACATGGTCGAAAACCGTTCCAATAATGAAAAGGCCGTATCCTCCCGGGAGGGCGATTTGAAAGTCTCTCGATTGAACTGTGAGTGGATGGAAAGGCGTGCCGTAGTCGCGCAGGACAAAGCGCAGGCGGTCTCGAAGCCATTTCATTTCGAGTCGCACGGGTTTGGGCAGGCCCGCGTGGGCGTGGCGGATGATGTTCGTGCAGGCTTCATCGACTGCCATGATGATTCTGGCCACCTCCTCTTCACTGAATCTCGAGCCGTCGAGAAAATCCCTCATGCCTTCGCGCACTTTCGCGAGGTGGGCGGGTTCGCTTGGAAAAACAATTCTACGGGGGCTTTTCATTTTTCCACCATCCTTCGAGGAAAGCTAATCTCTGCCCTTGGCCGCGAATATTGCTAGGCGGCGCTTCTTGGCAGCATGGATGCTTCTTGTGGTCCATTCCCATAAAATCAGCGTCACCGGATAAGTCGCCGCCGCCAAAAGTAGTCCTGCTGGAATGATGCCGACAAGAAACGGCATGGGTGCGCCGGAGAGTGAGGCGAGGAGGTCAGGGTCTTTGAAATGCATCGGCGCGCGGCCGGTCAGGAAACATCCCAAGCGGTATTGGAAATAGACGCAGAATGGAAAAGTGAAGGGATTGCTGATCCATGTGCCCGCGATGGCGGCGGGGATGTTTGCCCTCAGGAAAAACGCGGCCAGAGCTGCCGCGATCATTTGGATTGGCAGCGGCATGAGTGCGAAGAAGGCGCCAATGGCCATGCCGGTGGCAAATTTTTGGCCTGTGGGATGCCAAAGCTCATTCGCAAAGAGGCGGTCTCCAAAAATCCGGTGGATCCATGTGCCGCGAATGTGCTTTGCGCGCGGCAGGTGGCGCAGATACTGGCCAAGTCTAGTGCGCCGCCACTGTAGGGGTTTCATTTTCTCAAAGGTTCTCCATGGTCTTGATGCTTGCCAGTCAAGATCGCTTCTGTTTTTTTCCAAGCAACATGAAAAAAATCGAAGCCATCATCAAGCCCTTCAAAATGGAGGACGTCAAGGAAGCCCTAGCCGAGGTCGGCATCGAGGGAATGACCGTTAGCGAAGTCAAAGGTTTCGGCCGTCAGAAAGGCCACACCGAAATTTATCGCGGCAGCGAATACACGGTTGATTTTCTCCCCAAAGTCAAAATCGAGCTCGTTGTGAGCGATGCCATGGTCCCCAAGGCCGTTCAAGCGATCACCACGGCGGCCAAGACTGGCAAAATCGGCGATGGCAAAATTTTCATCCTCCCGATCGAGAACGCCGTGCGTATCCGCACAGAGGAAACCGGAGACAGCGCGGTCTAAGGGGGCAATAGCTTGGCGCTTCCTGAATGGCTGATCATCGTCATCCTCGGCATAGTCGAGGGTGCCACCGAGTTTATACCGGTCTCATCGACCGGGCATTTGCTGATTTTTCAGGAGTGGCTTGATTACCGGCAGACTGATCTGTTCAATGTCGTGATCCAGAGCGGCGCGGTGCTGGCTGTCCTGCCGCTCTTTAAGGATCGCCTACGGATGATGGCCGACTGGCGGAGTCCGCAGAGTCTGGATTTCAATTTCAAAATCCTCGTTGGCTTTATCATAACAGTCGCAGGCGGACTCACTCTCGATAAACTCGGAATTGAACTGCCCGAGACGACCCTGCCCATCGCGGGTGCGCTGATTGTCGGGGGTACTTTATTCATTGTCGTCGAAAAAAAATTGCATGGCCGTGGGCTTGCGGACTGCATCACTTGGCCGGTTGTTTTCATGGTGGCTTTTGCCCAGATTCTGGCGGCGGTCTTTCCTGGCACCTCGCGTTCCGGGGCCACAATCATTTTTGCCATGCTGTGCGGGCTGAACCGTGTCGTGGCGACGGAGTTTTCCTTCCTCATCGGCATTCCGACGCTTCTCGCCGCCGGAGCCTACAAAATTCTCAAAGCGCTCAACGGCGGTGCCACCGAGCATTGGGGCCTGCTTTTCTTGGGGACCGTGGTTTCCGCGATCGTCTCCTTCATCGCCGTGAAGTGGCTTCTGCGCTATGTTCAGACCCATACCTTCATTGGCTTCGGTGTTTATCGCATCATTCTTGGACTGGTGCTGGTCTGGATGTTTTTTTCGCGCTGATCCTGAGCCGACGCCATTTGTTGACTTGGGTGTATTGCTCCAGTAGATAGATATCCTTATTTCCTCGCCCACGTGTCCCAGAATGACGAATACACAGTTGAAGTTCTCCGCGATCTGGGTCTGCTGACCAAGTCGCAGATCGAAGCCGCCCGTGCAAACATGGACAAGGGCGGGTTGCTCCACACCTTGCTCCAAGGCGGAGTTGTGACGCAGGAAGATGTGAGCCGAGCTCTGGCCGCGCAAAATAGCATGGACTTCGTGGATCTCGAGCACATGCAGGTCGAACGCACTCTGGTCGAACACATGGCGGCGGAGGATGCTCGACGCTACCAAGCCGTGCCCGTTGCTCTTCGCGACGGGGTTCTTATCATTGCCCTCGCCGACCCGATGGCCATGCAGACGATGGACGACCTCACCTACAAGTTGAGGCGCGAATTGGAATTCGTCTGCGCCACTCCAGATGCCATTCACAAGCTAATCATCAAATTCCATGGGGACGCAGCCGATGCCACTTCAAACCTTCTCAAATCCATGGGCGAGGTCGAGGGGCACGATGTCGTTCGTGATGAGGACGAGGGCGGTGCGGTGGAGGGCGACGCCCCGGTCATCAAGCTCGTCTCGATGCTGCTTCTGGAAGCCTACTCAAACCGGGCTAGTGATATTCATATCGAGCCCCTCGAGACCAAGCTGCGCCTGCGTTTTCGCATCGATGGCGTGCTTCAGGAAATGCAATCTCCGCCGAAGCGTCTTCACGGTGCCATCGTCAGTCGTCTCAAGATCATGTCCCGCACGATGAGCATCGCTGAGAAGCGCCTGCCGCAGGATGGCCGTATCCAAGTGCGTGTTGGTGAAAAATCCGTTGACCTCCGTGTTTCCACCATTCCGACCGTGCACGGGGAGAGCGTCGTGATGCGTATTCTCGACAAAACATCTCTTATGCTGGGTTTGCCGGACTTGGGTTTTCTCTCGGACGATCAGGCCAAGTTCGAGCAGTGCATCAACCTGCCCGACGGCATCATTCTCGTAACGGGCCCCACCGGCTCGGGAAAAACGACCACTCTTTATGGTTGCTTGAATTACATGAACAAGCCCGATCGCAAGCTCATCACGGTAGAAGATCCCGTCGAATATCAGATGAACGGCATCAACCAGGTTCCCGTGAATGCGAGCATCGGAATGACATTTCCAGCCGCGCTCCGCTCGATTCTGCGTCAGGCGCCGAATATCATCATGATTGGTGAGATTCGTGACAACGAGACCGCCAGCATCGCGGTGAATGCCTCGCTTACCGGCCATTTGGTGCTCTCGACGCTGCACACAAACGATGCCCCTAGCGCGATTGCTCGTTTGGTGGATATCGGGGTGAAGCCGTTTCTTGTCTCAAGTTCCGTCCGCGCTGTGGTCGCCCAGCGGCTGGTTCGCAGACTCTGCCCGACCTGCAAACAACCCGGTGAGTTGTCGGAATACGAGATGAGCGCCCTGCAGATCGAGCCCGGAATGCTCTCCCAGGCCCGGGTCATGCAGCCTGTCGGTTGCGAGGCTTGCAGGGGCAAGGGATTCAAGGGCCGAATGGGTATTTTTGAAATGTTCCTTGTTGATGATGAGGTGAGGAACATGGTCAACAACAACGCGTCCACCATCGCCCTGCGCCAACGCGCCCGGGAGTTGGGCATGAGGACCCTCCGCGAGGATGGAGTGCGCAAAGTGCTCGCCGGCCTGACCACCGCCGACGAAGTCATCAGTTCAACAATGGCGGATTTGGATTAACCGACATGGATTCTCAGCAAGTCACTGACATTTTTGTGGAGCGGGGTTACCTTACGCCGGAGCAGGCCGAGGCGTTTATCCAATCTGCTCAGGCCGATTCCAAGGTAATCGAGGAGGTTTTCATCGAATCCCAGCTGGTTGATGAGTCGGGCTTCGAGATTGTCCTCGCCGAGGCCATAGGCGCCGAGGCGCACAGCTTGAGTGGATTCACGCCCGATGCCGTCACTCTCAGCCTGATACCATCCGGTCTAGCGCGTTTGCACGGCGTTTTGCCTGTGGGCGCATCCGGGAACACCATTTTTGTCGCCCTTGCGGATCCTCTGAATTCGCATCCGCTCGAGGACATCCGCTTCGCGCTTGGCCGCGAGATCGTGCAGGTCGTTTCGTTTCCTCCCCAAGTCCGTAAGCTCATCCGCGAGCATTATGGATCCGAGGATTCGAATATTCAGGAAATCCTCGCGCAACTCGGTGGCGACATCACTGTTGAAGAGGGCCCCGAGGAGCAATTCAACCTTCAGGCGGTCACTGCCGAGGCGAATGCTGCTCCGGTGGTCAAATATGTGGATCTCATCCTCGACAAGGCTGTTTCAGCACGGGCAAGTGATATCCACTTCGAGCCTTTCGAGACCGAGTTTAAAATCCGCTACCGGGTGGATGGCGCCCTCTACGAGCTTGACCCGCCTCCCTTCAAGTTGGCGTTACCGGTTATTTCGCGCGTCAAAGTGATGTCGAATCTCAACATCGCCGAGCGCCGCTTGCCGCAGGATGGACGCATTCAGCGCATGATCAATGGCCGACAGGTCGATCTGCGTGTTTCCACGCTGCCTACGGCTTTTGGTGAGAGTGTTGTGCTTCGTGTGCTCGACCGTTCCAGCGTGAATCTCGAACTCGACACGCTGGGCATGCCGCCGGACATCATGTCCTACATTTTGGAGGTCATTGAAAAACCCAACGGCATCTTCATCGTTACTGGCCCGACCGGTTCAGGAAAAACGACCACTCTCTATTCCTGCCTGCGCAAGATCAATACCATCGATTCTAAGCTGCTCACCGCCGAGGATCCTGTGGAATACGAGATTGATGGCATTATCCAGGTGCCTATCAACGACGCAGTCGGGCTAACATTCTCCCGCGTTCTCCGTGCGTTTTTGCGTCAGGATCCCGACCGCATTCTCGTGGGGGAAACGCGTGATGCCGAGACCGCTCAGATTGCGATCCAAGCCTCGCTCACAGGTCACTTGGTCTTCACCACGCTCCACACGAACGACTCGACAGGCGCGGTGACCCGTCTCATGGACATGGGTATCGAGCCGTTTCTTATCTCCGCCTCGCTGGAGTGTGTTCTCGCCCAGCGTCTCATTCGTAAGATTTGCACCGCCTGTCGCACGGCCTATGAGCCCAGCGAGCAGGTTCTGGCATCCCTCGGCCTCAGCATCCACGACATTGGCGACAAAAATTTCTACTATGGAAAAGGCTGCGAGGCCTGCAACCAAACCGGCTACAAAGGCCGCAAGGGCATCTATGAACTTCTCAAAATCTCGGATCCCGTCCGGGAAATGATCAATGACCGCGCTCCCGGCATTCTCATTCGCCAAAAAGCCATCGAACTTGGCATGACCACACTTCGCGAGGACGGACTGCGCTCTATCTATGATGGTCTGACGACGATCGAGGAGGTCGTGAAATACACCTAAGACCCGCATGGGGTCTTCACCTTCCGGTGCTGGATTTCTGGAATTTCCAGATATGTTTTTTTTATGAATCCGCCACTTGCACTTGTCGAAGAAATTGTTTTGCTTTCGCTGGATGACACCACTGGTGCGCATCTGCCGTTGATGCCTCAGGCCATAGGGTATGGATTGGCAGGGGCTGTTTTGGCGGATTTGGAAATGGCCGGTCGCATTGCGACGCGAACCAAGTGCGTCGAAGTCCTCAACGCCGCGCCGACGGGAAATCCCCTGCTCGATCCCTGGCTCCAGAAGATCGCTGCCGAGGAAAAATGCCATTCCATTGCCTATTGGCTTCTGACTTTGTCGGATGAGAAGCGCGACATAGAAACGGCGGCGCTGGACCACCTCATTGAGCGAGGCATTCTGAGGCGCCAAGACAAAAAAATCCTCTGGGTTATCGGTCTGCGGCGTTATCCCACAGTTCACAACGAAGAGAGGGTCGAGGTGAAAACGCGCCTGGCCCGCCTGATCCAGAGCGAAGAATTGCCAACGCATTTCGATGCGACGCTTATCAGCCTGCTGCAGGGTTGTTATTTGATCTCCGAGGTTTTCGGAGGCGACCTTTTGGATGGGCGCTCCGCTCGCATTGCTACCATTGCGGATGCCGACCCCGTGGGACGGGAAGTTGCTGCCGCCTCGCGCGAGGCGATCGACGCCCTGATGCTCGCGCAATCATCGACCACCGCGCCCTTTTGATTTGGGCTTCCCACAAGGCGGCTGGGTGTGTTGAGTTTGCTGCCATCCATGATTGCCGAAGCCGATGTCATTTCCCTAACGAACGCACGCTTTCCAAAAACCGGTAACGGCAACGCAGCGGTGACTCCGCTTGAAAAAGGTGGATCCGAGCGGAAATTCTACCGCATTAGATTCGGCGACGAGTCGATGATCTTTGTCAAATACTCCGGCCACAAAGAGGAAAACCGCCACTATGTGGACATAGCCCGCTTCTTGAATGGCGCTGGAGTGCCGGTTCCTGAGATTCACCATCACGATCCGGAGGAGGGGTTGATTTGGATGCAGGATCTTGGTGAACAGGATCTTTGGAGTTTCCGAAACGCTTCCTGGCCGCCCCGTCGTGCGCTCTATGAATCCACACTCGATGGCGTTTTATGCATGCACGCGCAGGCGACGGAGTTGGCGCCCGGCGCGGATTTGCGCTTGGAGCGCGTCTTTGATACCGACCTCTACCTTTGGGAGCAGGGGTATTTTTTTGAGAACTGCCTGGGGAATTATTTCCAAACACCTGAGTCCGAACTCGCCGAGTTGGCAGCTCTGCCCGCCCTGCGTGGGTCTGCCGAGGCTCTCGCCGCCCGTCCGCGCGTTCTCGTGCATCGGGATTTCCAGTCGCAGAATGTCATGATCAACGAGGGCGTGGCATGGCTCATCGATTTTCAAGGCATGCGCTACGGCCTCGCCCAGTACGATCTCGCCTCCCTGCTCTACGATCCCTATGTCGCCCTCACTTCCGATGAGCGCTGCGAGTTGCTGGCTTTCTACAAAAAACGCTTGGAGCAAAACGGCAGGCCCGTCGATTCGGATTTTGACGAGATCTTCCGCTGGTGCGCCCTGCAGCGTCTCATGCAGGCCCTCGGAGCCTACGGATTTCTCGGACTCAAAAAAAACCGCCCCGATTTTCTCGCCCACACGCCGGTCGCATTGCGCTCCCTCCTCGAAGTCGCTTCCGCACTCGATGGACTCGAGCCACTGGTTAAAAAACTCAACTCCCTGTCATGACAAAAAGCCCTGAAACAGTCGTGCCCGAGTCCTCTATTGACACGGCAGCTGTGACGGGGGAGGTTTCTTCCACAAATGAAGGCACAAGCTGGATTCAAAGTGATAGTTGGACCGGAAACCAAACGGATCAAACGCGTCCTTTCTTCGATGCAGCCTCACAGATCAACCCCGGAGGAAGCCAAGAAGGAGACCGAGATGCATCGCGAATCCGCGAGACGGAATCTCTTGGCAGTTGGGCTCGAGCCAACTCCTGCCTGATTGATCCCAAGGAAATCGATGACCTTCCGCTGGTCTCGAATTCCACGAGTGAGCATGAGGTTCACTACAGACAGTCCGACAGTCGAGCCGTCAAAAGAACATGGCCTGGTGTATATAGGCAGATACCCATGCCGAACAATGGACGACTGGATCGGGCAAACGCGATCCCTTCAGAATACCTCATCAGGCAGGCATTGCAGGTGCCTGTCTTCGGAAGCGATATCCGCTTGGAGGGAGTTTCCATCTCGGACAAGCCGAGCATGGTTCTCTTTGAGCCTCCAGGGCAGCCGTCCTTCGTGATTTCTCAAGAATGGTTCGAAGGCGGAAAGGCTCCCACAATGGTTGAGATTGCCGAGCGTCTCGGGGCGGATGGTTTCTTTTCGGCTCCGCATTCCTATTTCGGTTGGTATCGCCCGCTTGATGGAGTCGTTATTGTGGATGCCAAGCCTGACAATTTTGTGAAAACATCAGCAGGCGTGGTGCCGATTGATCTCCAGATGGCTGTTTTCACGCAAGAGCAGCTCAAAGAAGCCGGTCTTGCCGATCCAAATTCGTTAGTTCAAAAACTCAACTCCCTGTCATGACAAAAAGCCCTGAAACAGTCGTCATTCGACGCATCACTCCCTCATTGGACAACGCCCGTTTTGCTATCAAGCGCCCGGTGGGTGGCGAGATCACGGTTGAAGCGGACATTTTCAAGGAGGGGCACGACGAGGTGGCAGCGATCCTCAAGTGGCGCCGCGTAGGGGAGAAGGCTTGGAATGAAACGCCGATGCGTCCGATGCAGAACGACCGATGGACCGCCACCCTCTGCGTCACGGCCGAGGGGGCATGGGAATACACAATCGAGGCATGGGGGGATGTGTTTTTTTCCTGGCAGCACGAGTTGGAGAAAAAATTCGCAGCTGGACTCCGTGAACTCCAGAGCGAGATTGTTGAGGGGGCAGCTTTTATCGAGTCGGCGGCCGCCCGTGCGGGCAAGACCCCGGACGGCGAGGCTTTAAAAAAATCCGGAGCCGCCATGCGGGTTGCCGATGTCCAGCAGGCCCACGACCTCGCGCATGATCCCTCGCTGAGCGCCCTCATGCGGGTGTATGCCGACCGCTCGCTGGCCACGGTGGTGGAGCCATTTCATCCGGTTTGGGTGGATCGCGAGCGGGCCGCCTTTGCCGCCTGGTATGAGTTTTTTCCGCGTTCGGCGGAGGGCAAGGCGGACTCGGGCTCGACATTCCGCCAGTGCCTGCCGCGTGTCGACGATGCGAAGGCGATGGGATTCGATGTCATCTACTTTCCACCCATTCACCCGATCGGAACGAGCAACCGCAAAGGACGGAACAACTCACTCAAGTGCGAGCCCGGCGAGCCTGGTGTGCCTTATGCCATCGGAAACAACAAGCAGGGCGTGAATGGTGGTGGACACAAGGATGTCGCGCCCGAGCTGGGCACCCTGGAGGACTTCGACTGGCTCGTGGCCGAAATTCGCAAGCGCGGCATGGAGATTGCCCTTGATTTTGCGATCAACTGCTCGCCCGACCATCCCTATGTGCACGCGCATCCGGAGTGGTTTTTCAAGCGCCCCGACGGATCGATCAAGTATGCCGAGAACCCGCCTAAGAAATACGAGGATGTGTATCCGCTGAATTTCCACAATGCGAACTGGCGCGAACTCTGGGACGAACTCCGCGATGTCATCCTTTTCTGGTGCGGGCATGGCGTGGGCATCTTCCGGGTGGACAATCCGCATACAAAACCCGTCGCTTTCTGGGAATGGGTCATCGCCGAGGTGAAGGCCAAATTTCCCGGTACCGTCTTCCTGAGCGAGGCGTTCACCCGCCCGAAAATGATGCAGGAGCTGGCGAAGGTCGGATTCACGCAGAGCTACACCTATTTCACTTGGAGAAACACCAAGCACGAGCTGGCAGAGTATCTCACCGAACTCACCACGCACCCGATGCGCGACTTTTTTCGCGCGAACTTCTTTGCCAACACTCCCGACATCCTGCCCGAGTATCTGCAACACGGTGGGCGTCCGGCTTTCTTGATCCGTGCAGTTCTGGCTGCCATGACCGTGCCCGTTTACGGCATCTACAGCGGATTCGAGTTGTGCGAAAATGCAGCCGTTGCCGGCAAGGAGGAGTATGTCGACTCCGAGAAATATCAGTTCAAAGGTCGCGACTGGAACGCGGCGGGGAATATCAAGGACTACATAACCCGCCTCAACCAGATCCGCCGCGACAACCGCGCCCTGCGCGAATACGACAACCTCCGCATCCACCAGGCCGAGAATGAGCAAATCCTCTGCTTCAGCAAATCCACCGCAGCCCTCGACAACCTCATCGTCGTCGTGGTGACGGTCGATCCGTGGAATCCGCAAAGCGCGTTTGTTCACGTCCCGCTCGAGCAATTCGGCATTGGTGCCGACGAGGAATATGTGATGGAGGATCTCCTCGCCGGCGAGAAATTCCACTGGCGGGGTTCCCGGAACTTCATCGCGCTCGATCCCCATCACCGCCCGGCCCATGTCTTCCGTGTCCGCCGCGCCATCGGCCGCGAACTCGGTGAGGTCGTCTTTGCGTAGATTTTGAATACAGGGGATGGCTTGACTTGCCGACTCCCGAACCCCGAAAATATTAACTCATGACCGCGACAGAAATTTTTGGCCGTTTGAACGGCACACAAGCCGGTGAAGTCTTGAACTGGCTCGCCGAAAACGACCGCAATGCCTACAAGAGCGCCGCTGGAATGTTGGCCACCCGCCGCAAGCTCCGCGCCGTCTTTGTCGAGCGCAAGCCCAAGGACGAACGCAACCAGTGGATCAAGGAATCCCTGTCCCGCCCTGCGAATGCTGATCTCGCCCTTGAGATCCTCCAAGTTTGGACTCTCGGCTGTAACGAACGCATGGTCTGTGATTTTCTCGACGCCTTGGATATCGCCCACAATGGCAAAGGCCTCATCGATGACTTGCCGTCCGAACCTGCCGCCGACAAGGTTGCGCAGGCCGTTGATTTGTTGATCTCGAAATACCCCGCACCCTCGGTTTTTGTGTATCTGCACCTTTTCAGCGGCATGGATTCGCAAGTGTGGACGGCTCTCAGAGGGCTGCTTGAGACGCGCCCCGAGTTGTCTGCCGAGAAGGCGCTTTCCCCTTCATGAGCCAATTCACTCAGTCCCTCGACGGCGCCTTGGAGACCTTCCAATCCCTCCGCCAACTGGAACCAAAAATCACCGAAGCCGCTGATCTCGTTCTCGCCTGTCTCAAATCCGGCGGTAAACTTCTCATCTGCGGCAACGGCGGCAGCGCAGCCGATAGCGGACACATCGCCACCGAGTTCACCTGCCGCTTCCAAGGCGACCGCCGCCCCTATCCCGCCATCGCCCTGAGCTCCGACGGGGGACTCCTCACCGCCATCGGCAACGACTACGCCTTCCAAGACATCTTCGCCCGTCAAGTCCGCGCTTTCGGCAAAGCGGGGGATGTCTTCATCGGGCTTTCTACGAGCGGAAAGTCGCGTAATGTCCTCTCCGCCATCGAAGAAGCGAAGCGAATTGGCATGCGAAGCATCGTGCTTCTCGGAAAAGGTGGAGGTTTCACTAAAGGCGCCGCTGACATCGAAATCCATGTCGCCGGCACAGTCACAGCCCGCATCCAAGAAGCCCACAAATTCCTCCTCCACACCATCTGCGAACTCGTCGAGCCGGGCCTTGAAAAGGAATAGGCTGACGCAGAATTGTAAGGATCTTCACAGTCCCGATTGGTGAGGTTGACATTTTTTTGAAGCTCCCTATTTTGGTCGCATGAAAGTCGCTCAAAAGTCGTCTGCAAGTCGTCAAACTCTCACGATCACCCGTTCAGCATTTGATGTTTTAGATAGATTGCGTGGAGAGACGCCGAAATCTATTTTCATTCAAAACCTTATAGAAAAAGAAAAAAGACGCCGGGAGCGGGAGGCGTTTTATCAAAGTGTTCTGGCGGCCTATACGCCCGAGGTCCGGTTAGAGACTCTGGAGTTGAACGAGGCTATCCCGATTGCTGCGGAATGAATCTGCTATTGTTTTCCTCTACTGCGGATACCTCGTTTCCAAATTTGGTTGGTTTGCAACATCCTGGATTGGCTGGGATGCCGACGCAACTTGTCTGTCCTATCCGCGAAAATCTTGCATTCACTCCACTTCGGGTTCGCATTCGTTGGAACGGCATGGACTTCATCGTTGCCTGCGATCTGATGCGTCCGATTAACTCTGCAGCCCTCAAACGCATCGGCGAACTGGACCACGCCGCTTCGCTGAAAATCCTCACGACATTTCAGCTGCTTCTTCCGAGTGAGGATTGATACCCGAATTTCAAAGATGTCCTCAGGAGCAAAATTTCGGGGCATTGAACCTACTCGCCCAGCGTGAGGATGCGTTGCAGGGCCTCTGTGACATCCTTCATCACGAAGTCCGCGTCTGTGTTGGATTGCGCTGATCCATATCCGGTTCTTACGAGCATGGTGCGGCAGCCGGCGTTGCGGCCGCACTCCACATCGATGGGTTTGTCGCCGATCATCCAGCTGCTGGAGAGGTCGATCTCGAGGTCCAAGGCGGCTTCGTGGAGCATGCCGGGTTGCGGTTTCCGGCGTTCGGTGGGTTGGTCCGGATGGTCGGCGCAGAAGTAAATGGCATCGATGCCGCCCCCGAGTTGGCGGAGCAACTCGGCGTTGACGGCTTCGTATTGGGCGGGAGTGATGAGGCCTTTGGCAAGACCGCTTTGGTTGGTGACGATGACGGTCAGCCAGCCTTGTTCGCGCAGGAGTGAGAGCGCTTCCCCGGCTCCCGGGATGGCCTGCACGGTGGCGGGGTCGTTGCAGTAGTTCACCTCCTCCATGAGCGTGCCATCGCGGTCAAGGAAGATGGCTTGGCGCCTAGGCATTTTTGGAGAAGGCGTGGAGGAGTTCGTCGGCGGTGAGGGTGGCGGTGCCGAGCTTGGCGACCACGACGCCGCTGGCTTGGTTGGAAATTTCAGCAGCCTCGCTGGCCGTTGCCCCCGCACAGACCG
Source organism: Spartobacteria bacterium UBA5019 (assembly GCA_002396485.1). Taxonomy (GTDB): domain Bacteria; phylum Verrucomicrobiota; class Verrucomicrobiia; order Chthoniobacterales; family Terrimicrobiaceae; genus UBA967. The sequence continues at coordinate 12,394 of DGXZ01000089.1, read as the reverse complement.
CGAGCGTGTGCAGGGCAATCGCGGTATCCCCCGCGCCAGAGACATCGAAAACCTCCCGGGCGCGGGTCGGCGTGTGATACGGAGCTTCGTCGCGCTGAAACAAAATCATACCGTGTTCACCCAAGGTCACCAGCAAGGAGGGGAGATCCCATTTTTTCAAAAGTATGCCGCCGACTTCGAGCAGGGGGGCATCTGCGAGGGGATTCGGCCCGGCTCCGTTGTCCGGGATTCCTGCCATGGCGAAGGCCTCGGACCGGTTGGGCTTGAGAAGATCAACTCCGCGCCAGTCGAGCGGATTGGTGGGATTCGGGTCGGCGGAGATGTATTTGCCGGCGCTGCGGGCCATTTCGGTAACGCTGTCCTTTAAAATCTGTCCCAGGAAGCCTTTTCCGTAATCCTCGAAAATCACGGCATCCACCGTCGGAAGGAGGGCAGCGATGACGGAACATGCGCGTTCGAGCACTTCGGTGGAAACCTTGGCGCGGCGCTCGCGGTCCACCCTCACGACCTGCTGCTGGCGCGCCACGATACGGGTTTTCACGATGGTCGAGCGGCCGGCATCAGCCACGAGGGCGTCGGTCGATATCAACTCCTCCGCGAGCAACTCCCGGAGCCGGCCGGCATGTGCATCCTCTCCGACGAGTCCGCACAAGTGGACGCCGGCGCAGAAGGGCCTCAGGTTGCGGGCTACATTCGCCGCGCCGCCGGGGTAGGAGGTTTCCTTTTCCACCTCGACGACAGGCACCGGGGCCTCCGGCGAGATGCGGGAGACGCGTCCCCATACGAATTCATCGAGCATGACATCGCCCACTACGAGAAGCTTGCGCGAGGAGGCGGCCGTAAGAAGATGTTGTAATCTATCCCAATTCATTCCAATTTGTCTGTGTGAGTTCTAAACCGACCTCACACGCACAACAAAGCCGAAATTTTGAAAATGCCGAACATTCTGAACGCGGTGCTGGCCGCCGGTCTCCTTGCCGCCGCAGCTACCACGCTTCATGCGCAGAAGCCACCCGAGGCGGTGGACCTCTCCTCATTCCCCGCGCAGTCGATTGACGATGTCGTGGTTCCCGTGCCCAGCGAGGTTTTTATCGTCCTCGACAAACTGGGAAACCCCAACTGGCGCTCCGAATTGCGCGACTCGTTGGGGCGGCAGAGTGGCAATCGTGCTCAAGTCGCTCTTCTTCTTGGCACGGTGATCGCTGAGGGCTTTGTCGCTGTGGAGGCCGAGGATTCCGAGAAGGTGAAGGATATTGGCCGCCGCGTGCTGACTCTTTCCAAAGCCATCAATGTTGAAAAAGCCGTTCTCGAGCGCAGCAAAAGCATCACCGACAAGGCGGAGGTGAAGGAATGGCTCGCCGTTCGCAAAGAGTTCGACGGCGCGCTCCAAGATGTGAAAGCCGCCATGCAGGAACTCGGAGATGACGATCTCGCTCAACTCGTGAGCGTTGGCGGTTGGATTCGTGGCACCGAGGTGCTGACTTCGATCATTCGCAAAAACTACACCACCGACTCGGCCGAGCTCCTCCACCAGCCCGCATTGGTAAATTTTTTCACCAAAAAACTCGATAATCTCTCGAACAAGCGCCTTGCTGAAGACGACCTTGTAGACCGAATCCGCAAGTTGCTCATCGCCATTGCGCCTTTAATCGGAGACGGCGAGGGCGATGTCATTCCCTCGGAGAACGTGACACGCATTCACAAGATGACGCGCGACACCGTCGCCGCCATCGCCTCGAAGGGAGCCTGAACCCACCGTGAAAAAAACGCTCTCATTTCTTTTCGCCCTCCTCATAGCCGCATCGGCATGGGCCTATGTGGATGACGCCCTGTCCTTCGCCTACGAGGCCGCCTCGCCCTATGTGAAGAAGGGTTTCAGCGTCCGCGAAGACGCATGGGGAGGGGACCTGGGTGTAAAGGACCAGCAGGCTGTCCAGGCGCAACTTTTCAAGGGGAACGAGTATTGGTTCTGCCTTGGCACCGATGTGAAGGGCGCGGTTCTCTCAGTCAATATCTACGACTCCAAGGGTAATCTCATCAATGTCGAGACCACCCGCGCGGGACGCCTCTCCGCCGTCCGCGTGGAGCCACCGCGCACCGGCACCTACTACGCCATTGTGACCGTTCACAAATCTCCTGAAGAGCGCACGGGATGGGCGTTGGTTTACGCCTACAAGTAGTTCTCGATGGAAACCCTCACGCTGGAATTCGAAAACGCCCGCACTGCGCAGGCTGTTTACGGAGGTGATCCGAAGCTTCTGCATGAGCTGGAGCGTCGGCTCGAAGTCCGCATTACCGCGCGCGATGGATGGATTCGCGTGGAGGGCGAAAAGGCTGCAGTCGAGCATGCACGTGATGCCCTCGAGCAACTCCATGCCGCCGTCAAGCGGGGCATCACCATACATCGCCAGGAATTTGAGCACGCTTTGGAGGCTTCAAAGGGGCCAGGCTCTACCGAATCCCTCGCCAGCCTTATCGATACCCGCATCCAGTGCTCCCCCCGCAAGCCTCCTGTCGTCCCTCGCACCGCCGGACAAAAAACCTATGTTCAGGCGATCCAGTCCTACGACATCACCTTTGGCATCGGCCCGGCTGGAACAGGCAAGACCTACCTCGCGGTGGCATCTGCTGTTGCCGCCCTCAAGCAGGAGAAAGTGAAACGACTCATTCTCACAAGGCCAGCCGTCGAAGCAGGCGAGGCTCTTGGATTCCTGCCCGGCGACTTGCAGGAAAAAATCCTTCCCTATCTGCGTCCGCTCTATGACGCGTTGCACGATCTGCTGGAGCCGGATGAGCTGCAGAAGCTCATGGATAAAAACATCATCGAAATCGCTCCGCTAGCCTACATGCGCGGACGCACCTTGAGCGGATCTTTTGTTATCCTCGACGAGGCTCAAAACACCACCGCCGAGCAGATGCTCATGTTCCTCACTCGCCTCGGTCTTGGCTCCCGCTGCGTGGTGACGGGGGATGTCACCCAGATCGATCTTCCGCGAAACAAACTCAGCGGCCTTGTAGAAGCCGTCGCCGCCCTCAGGGATGTCGACGGCATCGGGATGCATTTTTTCACCGAGAAGGATGTCGTTCGGCATCCGCTCGTCCAGGCTGTGATCCTGGCCTACAAAAACCACCGGGGCTCACGGGAAAGCAGAATTTAAAATGTTCGGAATCTTCAAACGCTGGCGACTTGTCTGGAAGGGGCTTTCCTCCAGCAAGCGGCGTCGTCAAGTCGAGGAAAGCGATTTTCTCTCTGCCCTTCAAAATGGCTGGCCGATCCGTGCCGTTCTGCTTGCCGCTTTCATTTTCGGCCTCGCGGCATTGATTTTCACCGGCCAGCAGGATGAACCGGCCAAAAAGTTCCTGCTCTGCCTGCTCATTTTTGCCACGGCCGTTGCGCAACTCTGGATCAACCATCCCCAGACATTTCGGCAAAATTCCCACCTCTGTCTCGTGCTGGGAACGCTGATCACGCAGTTGGCTGTCATCAAAATCCTGCTCAGCCAGGCCGCTGCGGGAGCTCTCGATCTCCAGCTTGCTCCGCTTCTGATTCCCTACGCCTTCGCGCCTCTGGTGCTTTCCGTGCTCTTGGGCAGAAATCACGGACTCTACGCCGCCGTTTTTTCCAGCCTCTGGGGCTCGCTCCTTGTCGGCCGCATCGACCCGGTGTTTTTAGTGATTTCGCTGATCACCGGCTTCATTGGTGTTTTCGTGACGCTACAAGTCCGCCGCCGGAGTCGCCTTGTGCGGGCCGGCGTCTATGTGGGCTTGGCCACTTGGATTCTTGCAGCGACCTTTGGCCAGATCGGCCCCGTGATTTGGGAAGTGCCCTCACAGACTGACTGGGCGATGATCGGTTGGCAGAGCTTGGCGGCCTTTGCCACGGGCATTGCCACGGCCATCGTCGTCAGCGGCATCCTGCCAATGCTCGAGCATGCTTTTAAAATCACCACCGACATCTCGTGGTTGGAGATGAGCGACCTGAACCACCCCCTTCTCAAGCGCCTGAGCCTTGAGGCGCCGGGCACCTACCATCACAGTCTGGCCGTTGCGAACCTCTCGGAGGCTGCTGCAGAAGTCGTCGGAGCGAATCCCACGATCTGCCGCGTCGCCTCATATTTCCACGACATCGGCAAGGTCGTAAAACCCCACTACTTCACCGAAAATATCCCCCACGGCTCGAATCCCCATGACGACCTCACTCCGACGATGAGCGCTCTCATTATTATTTCCCATGTGAAGGAGGGCGTGGATCTGGCGCTAAAAAACAAACTTAACGCCGAGATCATCGATGTCATCAGCCAGCACCACGGTACTTCATTGGTTTCGTATTTCTACCAGCGCGCCCTCCAGCAGCAGGAAGATGCCCGCCTTGGCGGGAAAATCATGAACATGCGCGAGGAGGATATCCCCGAGGTGAGCGAGGAGAGTTTTCGGTATCCCGGGCCGCGTCCGGAGACGAAGGAGGCGGCAATCGTGAGCCTTGCCGACTCGATCGAAAGCGCGTCACGCAGTCTTGATCGTCCCACCCCACAACGCATCGACGATCTCATCCGGAATATCATCAAAGCGCGCCTCGACGAGGGACAACTCGACGAGGCTCCATTGACCATCGCCGAGATTTGGAAGATCGCCGATAGCTTCCGTTTCTCTCTCGTCAATATGCTCCACGCCCGCATCGCCTATCCGAAACGCGAGGAACGCTCCGCACCGGAAAACCGCGAACAAAAATCTGCCGCGTGAGGTCGCCGCTGCTGAAAATATCTCTTTCCCACAACGCACGTTCCGTCCCCTACGACCGCCAGCTTCTGGAGCGCCTCACAGCGGCAGCCCTTCCTTTCTGCCTCACTCTTGCAAAAAAAAACAACGCCGAGCTGGCGACTCTGTCTGGCATCGAGATCAGCATCCTCGGTTCCCGTGCCATGGCGAAAGTGCACCGCGACTTTCTGAACATACCGGGCGCGACGGATGTCATTACCTTTCCCTACGGTGAGATTCTTGTCTGTGCACACATTGCCGCTGCACGCGCTCCGGAGTTCGGCCACAGCACGACTCAGGAACTCGCCCTCTACATCATCCACGGCCTCCTGCACCTCTCCGGCTTCGACGACCTCACTCCGCCCGAAGCCAGAAAAATGGCCATCACCCAGCAGGAAATTCTGAAACTTGTCCTCTCCGAAGCGCGCTGATCTTCCCCGGCCGAGAGCCTTGTGCTATCTATTCCACACATGAAAACACCATTCGACCCGATTCCCGAAGTCATTGCCGACATCCGTCGAGGACGCATGGTGATTGTCACCGATGACGCCGACCGCGAGAACGAGGGCGATCTCCTCATGGCGGCGGACAAGGTCACTCCCGCTGCTATCAATTTCATGGCAAAGTTCGGCCGCGGCCTCATCTGTGCTCCCGTCACCGAGGAGCGCGCTACCAGCCTCGGTCTCCAGCGAATGGTCGCCCAGAACCGCGAGTTTTTTAAAACCGATTTCACCGTCTCGGTGGATGCCGCCAAGGGCGTGACCACAGGCATCAGCGTGAAAGACCGCGCAGCCACAATCCGTCTGCTCGCCAATCCCAAGGCACAGCCCTCCGACCTCGTTCAGCCTGGCCATGTGTTCCCCCTCCAAGCCAAGGCCGGCGGGGTTCTACGCCGTGCAGGCCACACCGAGGCCGCCGTTGATCTTGCCCGCCTCGCCGGGCTCGATGCCTCGGGAGTCATTTGCGAAATCATGAAAGACGACGGCTCCATGGCCCGCCTGCCGGATCTCATCCGCTTCAAAAAGAAACACGGGCTCAAGATGTGCTCCATCCAGGATCTCATCGCCCACCGCCGCAAAGGAGAGAAGCTCGTCGAGCACGAAGAGACGATCCGTATGCCCACTGACTACGGGGATTTCAATTTGCACCTCTACCGTTCACTCGTTGATGGCATGCACCACATCGCTCTTGTGAAAGGCGAAATCACCGCCGCCAAGCCAGCATTGGTGAGGGTCCACAGCGAATGCCTCACGGGTGATGTCTTCGCCTCCCGCCGCTGCGACTGCGGATCCCAACTGCACCAGGCCATGCAGCGCATCGAAAAAGAAGGCGCAGGAGTCCTGCTCTACATGCGCCAGGAAGGCCGTGGCATAGGCCTCGGACCCAAAATCCGTGCCTACAAATTGCAGGAGCAGGGCCTCGATACCGTCGAAGCCAACGAACGCCTTGGTTTCCCGATGGACCTCCGCGACTACGGCCTCGGCGCCCAAATCCTCGCCGACCTTGGCATCCACAAAATCCGCCTTCTCACCAACAATCCCCGCAAAGTCGTCGGCCTTGAAGCCTACGACCTCCAAATTGTCGAGCAGCTCCCTATCCGCTCCGTGGCTAACCCCCACAACGCCCGCTACCTCGAGACCAAAAAGAAAAAAATGGGCCACAAGCTCTGAGTTTTTTCTCCTTCCCGACTCTCGCAACGCGTCTTCCTCACGGTTCATCCGTGCGCAAACCCTTTCCCAGTCAGGCTCTGCTGGCGAACTGAAAAATTTTCAAAAAAAACACTAAAGCTCCATTAGATGTATGCCGATGGATAACTCAACGGAGATTACTCTCCCCCAGTGAGGTCGAACACTGCACCAAAGCGGCCCGCCAGCGAGACGGACTTCGCACCATAGAAAGACAAAGGATATGTCAGTAGTCATCAACACCAATTCAGCCGCCACATCGGCTGCCTACAACCTCAGCAACACCAACGTCAACCTCCAGAGAAGCCTCAATCGCCTCTCCAGCGGTTCACGTATCAACTCATCCCACGACGATGCCGGTGGTCTCGCTGTGTCGATGAAGCTCAGCGCTTCGATTCGCCGTACTGATGCGACATTGGCAAACGTCAATAACTCTGTCAGCTTCCTGCAGACTCAGGACGGAGTCTTAAAGACAGCGGACAAAATTCTCAATCGCATGTCGGAGCTGGCAACACTGGCTCAAGATGTGACCAAATCCTCCAACGACCTCTCTCTCTACAACACGGAATTGACCCAACTGAAGGGCCAGCTCAATTTGATGCTGGATGAGAAGTTCAACGGAATCGATTTGTTCAGTGCTGGTGGCTCTGCCTCTGCGGTTGGCGTCGCATTTGATGATGATTCTACCTTGGTAGTCGTTGCCTCACATGATGGAGCTCAGACAATTGGCATCACCCAAGTGGACCTGAACCAAGTTGTATTCAATGTTGCAGACAATAACACATCTGGAGCTGCATTGATGGACATCAGCACGACTTCAAATGCTCAAGCTGCCGTCTTGACGATTCAAGACGCGATTCAAGACCTCTCAACCCTCCGGGCCAACAACGGTGCCGAGCAGTCCCGGTTGACCTTCGCTGCCGACATGCTCGCAGTGAACAAAACCAACCTCGAGGCCGCCAACAGCCGGATCATCGATGTGGATGTCGCAGACGAGAGCACGAAGCTCGCCCGCTACAACATCCTGCAGCAGGCGGGCACAGCGATGCTTGCCCAGGCGAACCAATCCACCCAGTCGATCCTTCGACTGATCAGCTAAAAATTAGGGTAACCGAAAAGTTGGGGCGGGGGGACCAATACCCCGCCCCAATCCAGGCTGGATGAAGTCAGCGGATTTAACGGCAGTATTCCAAGACAAGAATAAAGTTTGCAACTTTAACCTCCCGTTAATCCTGTGTTGAAATTTTCCCCTCAAGCCGATGCTGTTATTTCTGTTTAATAAAATTTAGTCAAACCAGTGAGGTCGAACACTAAACCAAAGCGGCCCGAAAGCGAAACGGACTTCGCACCATAGAAAGACAAAGGATATGTCAGTAGTCATCAATACCAACTCAGCAGCCACCTCGGCTGCTTACAACCTCAGCAACACCAACGTCAACTTGCAGCGCAGCCTGAACAGGCTCTCTAGCGGTTCACGCATCAATTCATCCTCCGACGATGCCGGCGGTCTCGCTGTGTCGATGAAGATGAGCGCGTCAATCCGTCGCACGGATGCGACATTGGCCAACGTAAACAACTCTCTCTCTTTCCTGCAAACACAGGATGGAGTCTTAAAAACAGCGGATAAAATCCTCAATCGTATGTCAGAGCTGGCAACACTGGCTCAAGATGTGACAAAATCCACCAACGACCTCTCTCTCTACAACACGGAACTGACCCAATTGAAGGGCCAGCTCAACCTGATGTTGGATGAGAAGTTCAACGGAATAGATTTGTTCAGTGAGGGAGCAAGTTCCTCGTCCGACACTGCAACAATTAGCCAGACTTCCACACTCACAGTAGTTACCTCCCACGATGGCAATCAAGAGGTTGGTATCACCCAAGTGGATTTGAATCAGATCGTCTTCGACATCACCAACACTGGGTCCGGTTCCAATATGGATATATCCTCCACTACCGGAGCGCAGGATGCAGTTGGTTACATCCAAGACGCGATTCAAGATTTGGCAACGCTTCGCGCCAACAATGGGGCCGAGCAGTCGCGCCTCACCTTCGCTGCCGACATGCTCGCGGTGAACAAAACCAACCTCGAGGCCGCCAATAGCCGCATCCTCGATGTGGACGTCGCCGACGAGAGCACGAAGCTCGCCCGCTACAACATCCTGCAGCAGGCCGGCACGGCAATGCTCGCTCAGGCGAATCAAACGACCCAATCGATCCTTCGCCTGATCAGCTAGTATCAGGAGACCAATGACTAGGGGCGGGGGGGCTGCACCCCCGCCCCCATCAGGTCTTAAATTTTCGTTCTAGAATAGTTCAAAGCCTCCAAGTAATATGTTAATTTTTTCTCCAATTTCCAAGACTCCTGCTCCGACAAGCTCGGATTGGGAGCCTTCGTATCTGGAGTTCCAAATCCCTTCAACAGGTTACGGCTGCTGTCCAACTGGCGCAGGCGAACGTTGCTGTATTTTTGATAAAATCAATGGGAGCGCCCGCCCTACCTCGGGCGCCAGCGGGGGCGGACCGTGCCCGATTCCTCGTTATCCCGTAATCGCGGAGCACGAAGGCGGAAACGCCCAAGGCGGGCGTGTTCTTGCAGAGCTTTCCTGCCACACCCACTTTCCCCCAAAAACAATAACCACAGGCCAGGCAAGGACGCCGTACGGCCGAAATCCATGGATGACATAATGAACTAAACGATAGTTTAATCACCGAAAAGGACACTAATATGAAGCCGCAAGGCACATCGCGGGCGCAATCGGTTACCACGGGCACAACAACCCGCTGGGTGCTGAAAAGCCGCTGGAATGGAGAAATCACTCACAAGTGTGGTGTAGGCGTCTCGCCTTCATTCGCAAATTTCTCCTTCGCAGGCGGCATGCCTGCCCCGCAACTAAAGATAACCATGTCTTGCTTCTTAAAAAATATTCCCTCCCCAACCCCCGATTTCCCAAAAACAATAACCTCAGGCCAAGCAATGACGCCTCAGGGACGCAATCCACTGATGGATAATATAATGAACTAAACAACAGCCAAGTTGCCGAAAAGGAATCAAATTGGTGAAACCCCAGAACAAATTAACAACAGAGCACACAGAGGAGGCTCAGTGCAAGGCTTAAAAGCATCCGCACTGCCGTACAGCAGATTTCAAACATGACAAAAACTCTGTGTGTTCTCCGTGCGGAAAAAACAAAAGAATTTTGGAACAACTCCAGAAAGTGAGGCCAAACACTTAAAAAATGGCCCGATAGCAGCGCGGAAGCTGCATAAACAAAAGTAAAGGAATACTAAAATGATCAGTCTAAATACAAACACGGCGTCCATGGCGGCGGCGTATAACTTGAGCAATACCAATGTGAATCTGCAACGGAGCCTCAATCGGCTTTCGAGCGGATCGCGGATCAACTCCTCATTCGACGACGCTGGCGGCTTGGCAGTCTCGATGAAGCTTTCGGCATCAATTCGTCGAACTGAGGCCACCCAGGCGAATGTTAACAACTCCCTATCCATGTTGGAAACACAGGACGGGGTTCTCAAAACAGCAGAGAAAGTATTGAGTCGCATGTCCGAGTTGCTTCAGTTGGCTACAGATGTCACGAAATCATCTTCAGATACAGCGCTTTATCAAACAGAATATGAGTCTTTGCAAGGGCAACTCGGTTCCATGCTCGAGGAGGACTTTAATGGAGTTTCATTATTCTACGCCGGGACGTCAACAACGATAAGCACAACAGCATCTGGGCAATCGCTGACTGTTGTGGTATCCCATGATGGAGCTCAGCAGCTTGACATTACAAAAGCTGATTTGGGTTCTATTGGTGAATATGTGGGCGCTGTGGCTGGCGAAACAGGAAGTCAGATTGTCTCATCAACAGCTTTCAGCTCAGTGGATAATGCAATAGATGCGATTAGCAGCATCACCAACGCAATCCAAAACCTCGCCACACTCCGAGCAAACAATGGCTCTGAGCAAGTGCGCCTCACCTTCGCCGCAGACATGCTTGCGGTGAATAAAACCAATCTTGAAGCGGCTAATGGCCGAATCATGGATGTTGATATTGCGACGGAAAGCGCAAATCTTGCTCGAATGAACATCTTACAGCAGGCAGGAACAGCTATGCTTGCCCAGGCAAATCAGTCGACGCAATCTCTCTTGCGATTGCTCGTCTGAAGATTTGTTAAACGAGTTTAACAGATTTTTAAAAATCTCTTATCGGGATAGAGGCAAGGAAGTCAATATCCCGGTGAGTATTGAAAAATAAAAATGGTGTGTTTCATAAAGTGATGATTTTGATTGGAAGTCAAAACTTCTGGCGTGATCTCGCTGAACTTTGTGTCGAAACACTCTCGGAAAACCAAACTGGTGAGGCCAAACACTTGAAAAATGGCCCGAAAGCAGCGCGGAAGCTGCACAAACAAATAAAAGTAAAGGAATACTAAAATGATCAGCATCAACACAAATAGTGCAGCAAGTGCTGCAGCCTATAACCTAGGCAACACCAATACCAATCTGCAACGGAGCCTGAACCGACTTTCGAGCGGATCGCGCATTAATTCCTCTTTCGATGACGCTGGCGGTCTTGCGGTCTCGATGAAATTGTCGGCATCCATCCGCCGCACGGAAGCCACGCAAGCCAATGTGAATAATGCGATTTCACTTCTTGAGACGCAAGACGGGGTTCTCAAGACCGCAGATAAAGTGGTTAGCCGTATGGCGGAATTAGTGCAACTGGCAACGGATGTGACAAAATCCACGACAGACACAGCGCTTTATAAAACAGAATTTCAATCTCTGCAGAGCCAATTAAGCTCAATGCTTGGAGAAAAATTTAATGACGTGTCCTTGTTTAATAGTGGTGGAAATGATGCCACAATCACGACAACAAACACGCTAACCGTTGTAACTTCGCAAGATGGCGGACAGACAGTTGGTATCACGCAAGCCGATCTCGGTTCAGTTGCTTATTACGTTGGAACTGGTTCTGGAGCATCTCTTGCTGGCACATCGATAGATACGGTATTTGGAAGTGCGACAGGAGCAGCAGCAGCGGTTAGCTCCATCACTGCGGCGATCCAAAACCTCGCGACTCTCCGTGCATCAAACGGCTCCGAGCAAGTGCGCCTCACCTTTGCGGCTGACATGCTCGCCGTGAACAAAACCAACCTTGAAGCCGCAAATGGTCGCATCACCGATGTGGACATCGCAACCGAAAGCGCGAACCTGGCCCGGTTGAATATCCTACAACAAGCCGGAACAGCCATGCTGGCCCAGGCAAATCAGTCTAGCCAATCTCTCATACGGTTACTCATGTAATCACCTATCCCTAAGAAACCTAATTTGTGCGGCAGGGGTTAAATCCCCCGCCGCATGGAGGGGAATCTCTGAAATAAAAGGCAGTCAAAAAACGCAAACAAATATCTCGGTCACTGATTTTAAAAAGTTTCTGCGAATCCTGTGTCCTCTGTGGTTAATAAACAAAAAGAATTTTGGGAAAAACCCCAAAAAGTGAGGCTAAACACTTGAAAAAATGGCCCGAAAGCAGCGAGGAAGCTGCACAAATAAATAAAAGTAAAGGAATACTAAAATGATCAGCATCAATTCAAATAGTGCAGCAAGTGCTGCAGCCTATAACCTAGGCAAGACCAATACCAATCTGCAACGGAGCCTGAACCGACTTTCGAGCGGATCGCGCATTAATTCCTCTTTCGATGACGCTGGCGGTCTTGCGGTCTCGATGAAACTGTCGGCATCCATCCGTCGCACGGAAGCCACGCAAGCTAATGTGAATAATGCGATTTCACTTCTTGAGACGCAAGATGGGGTTCTCAAGACCGCAGATAAAGTCGTTAGCCGTATGGCAGAATTAGTGCAACTGGCGACTGATGTGACAAAATCCAGCACAGACACAGCGCTTTATAAAACAGAATATCAATCTCTGCAGAGCCAATTAAGC